>NZ_BAABGJ010000012.1:0-165456 GCF_039541515.1 Variovorax defluvii | reverse complement strand
TTACTTTCTTTGGCGAGACAAAGAAAGTAACTCGCCCGCCGGGGCGAATTCCCGGCTCCTGCGCCACACAACCAGCAAGGCCAAAACAAAGGCCCAAGAGCCAAATTCAAGGCTCCTGCGCCCCCCAACCAGCAAGGCCAAAACAAAGCCCCGAACGCCAAGTCCAACCCACAACAAGAACAACGCCAAACCAAAGGCCCAGAGCCCTCACCCCACCCCTCTCCCCCACCCGCCCGAGAAACAGCGAGCAACACCGAAGCCCACCCACGATGTCTCATGCCAGCACCTCCCGCGGGTCCGTCACCCGCCCGCGCAGCGCCGACGCCGCGACGGTATAGGGCGACCCCAGGTAAACCTGTGCATTCGGCGACCCCATGCGCCCCTTGAAGTTGCGCGCCGTGGTGGAGATCACGGTCACGTCGCCCAGCGGGTCGCCATAGCCCGAGCAGGCGCCGCAGGCGGTGGCGAAGAGCTCGGCGCCGGCGTCGAGCAGCACCTGCAGCACGCCCTCCTCGCGCGCGCGCTCCTGGTCCTGCAGGCTGGCCGGCGCCACCATCAGCCGGACGCCCGCCGCCACCTTGCGCCCGCGCAGCACCTGCGCGGCAGCTCGCAGATCCTCGAGCTTGGCGCCGGTGCAGGCACCGATGTAGGCCACGTCCACCACCGTGCCCGCATCGCGGCTCACACCGTGCGAATTGGCCGGACTGTGCGGCGCCGCGACCTGCGGCTCCAGCGTCGCCGCGTCGAAGCGGTGCAGTTCGCAGGCCGCGCCCTCGTCGGTGAACCAGGGCGCCGCATCGACCGCCGGCACACCCGCCTCGGCCAGGAAGGCGGCCGTCGTCGCATCCGGCGCGACCAGGCCGGCCTGCGCCCCCAGCTCGGCGCTCATGTTCGACAGCGTCATCCGCTCCTGCATCGACAGCGCCCTCACCGCCGGGCCGCAGAACTCCACCGCCTGGTAGCGCCCGCCGTTCATGCCGAAGCGCCCGATCATCGCCAGCATCATGTCCTTGGCCGTGACGCCGGCCGGCAGCGCGCCGTCCCACCACATGCGGATCGTCTCGGGCACGCGCAGCCAGATCTCCCCCGTCACCACCACGCCCAGCATCTCGGTGCTGCCCACCCCGAACATGTAGGCGCCGAAGGCCCCGCCGGTGGGCGAATGCGAATCGCCGCCCACGCACAGCATGCCGGGGCGGATGTGGCCGTGCTGAGGCACCACCACGTGGCAGATGCCCTGGCTGTCGTACACATGGGGCAACTGCTGCGCCTGCGCCCAGTCGCGCGCGATGCGCACGATGCGGCGCGAATCCTCGTCGCGCGCGGGCACGTAGTGGTCCATCACCAGCACCACGCGCGACTTGTCCCAGATCTGCGCACCCAGTTCTTCCAGCATGGGCTGCAGGCGACGCGGGCCGGACGAGTCGTGGAACATCGCGAGGTCCACCGCGCAGGTCACGATCTCGCCCACCGCGACCCGCTCGCGGCCGCAGGCGCGGGCGATCAGCTTCTGTGCCAGGGTCTGGGGCGCGGCGGTCATTCGGGCTTCGCTCCGGAGAACTTCACGACCTTCCCCCAGCGCACGATCTCGCTCTTCACGAACTCGGTGAATTGATCGGGCGAATTACCCACGGGGATCGCGCCCTCGGTTTCCAGGCGCTTGCGCATCTCGGGCTGGGCGATGGCCTGGCGCGCCGCATCGCTCAGGCGCCTGGCGACGTCCGGCGTCAGGCCGGCGGGGCCGAACAGGCCGAACCAGGCGCTGGACTCGTAGCCCGGCAGCGTCTCGGCGATGGCCGGCACCTCCGGCAGCGAAGGCAGGCGCCTCGCGGTGGTCACGCCCAGGGCCTTGAGCTTGCCGGCCTTCACGTGGGACTGCACGTTGCCCACGGCGGCGAACATCAGCTGCACCTGGCCGGCCAGCACGTCCTGCACCGCGGGCGCGGTGCCGCGGTAAGGGATGTTCACGATGAAGGTGCCCGACTGCATCTTGAAGGCATCGCCCGCCATGTGCAGCGAGGAGCCGATGCCGCCGATCGCGAAGTTGAGCTGCCCCGGCTTCGCCTTGGCCAGCGCGATGAGCTCCCGCACGTTGTTCGCCGGCACGGACGGGTGCGCCACCAGCACCGAGGGCGAAGTCGCGACGCAGGTCAGCGCGCTGAAGTCCTTGACCGGATCGAAGGGCAGCTGCGGGTAGAGCGTGGCGTTGATCGCGTGGCTCGTGAAGCTCATCAGCAGCGTGTTGCCATCCGGCGCCGCCCTGGCCACTGCCTCGGCCGCAATGTTGCCGCCGGCGCCGGGCCGGTTCTCGACGATCACCGTGCGGCTCAGCACCGGCCCCATGCTGGCGGCCAGCGTGCGCGCCAGCGTGTCGGTGGAACCGCCGGCCGGCGCGCCGACCAGGATGCGAACGGGCGCGCCGCCGACCTGGGCGCGCGCGCCGGCCGCCAGCGCCGCCGACGCGGATGCGATGAGGATGTCTCGGCGTTTCATCATGTCGTGTCTCCTTGATGTCTTGGGAAGGGCCCTTGGTCAGATCGCGGCGAATGAAGCCTCTCAGAGGCCCAGGTAGGCGCGCCGCAGCTCGTCGGTCGCGAGCAGGGCCTGCGGCTCGCCCGAGAAGCGCACGCTGCCGTTCTCCAGCACGTAGGCGCGGTCCGCGATTTCCAGCGACTGGCCCACGTTCTGCTCGACCAGCAGCACCGCGAGCCCGTCCTCGCGCAACTGGCGGATGAGCGAGAACATCTCTTCCACCAGCAGCGGCGACAGGCCGAGCGAAGGCTCGTCCAGGATCAGCAGCACGGGCTCGGCCATCAGGCCGCGGCCGATCGCCAGCATCTGCTGCTCGCCGCCGCTCATGGTCCCGGCATGCTGGTCGCGCCGCTCCTTCAGGCGCGGGAAGATCGCGAACACGCGCTCCAGGTTGAGCGCGCGCCGCTCGCGCGCGCGGGTGAAGGAGCCGAGCTCCAGGTTCTCCAGCACGCTCAGGTTGGGGAACACCTTGCGGCCCTCGGGCACCTGGATGAGGCCGGCCTTCACCACCTCGCGGTAATGCGCACCGCTCAGGTCCCGGCCGTCGAAGCGCACCGTGCCGCTCCAGGCCGGGCACAGCCCGCAGACCATCTTGTTGAGCGTGGACTTGCCCGCGCCGTTGCTGCCCAGGAGCGCCACCATCTCGCCGGCGCCGACCTGCAGGTCCACGCCGCGCAGCACCTCGGTGCGGCCGTAGCCGCCGCGCAGGGCCCGGATGTCGAGCAGCACCGTCATTGAAACACCCTCGCCTTCGGAACGGCCGTGCGTCTCATGCCGGCACCTGCGCCTTGCGCAGCCGCGCGGCCGTGCCCTGACCCAGGTAGGCCTCGATCACCTGCTCGTTCGAGGTGACATCCTGCGGGCTGCCTTCGGCGATCAGCCGGCCCTGGGCCAGCACCCACACGTGCTCGGCCAGGTGCATCACGGCCTGCATCACGTGCTCGATCATCAGCACCGTCACGCCACTGTCGGCGATGCCGCGCACCACCGGCATCATCTCGGCGATCTCCTGCGGGTTGAGGCCGGCCAGAACCTCGTCGAGCAAGAGCAGGCGCGGGCGCGTGGCCAGCGCACGGGCCAGCTCCAGGCGCTTGCGGCCGGCCACCGTCAGGTCGGAGGCGGGCTTGTCGAGCTGCGGCCCCAGGCCCACCTGGTGCGCGACCTGCTCGGCTTGCGAGAGTGCCCGCGCCCGGCTGCGCACGTGCAGGTGGGCGCCCACGGCGACGTTCTCGCGCACCGTCTGCGCCGCGAAGGGCTGCACGATCTGGAAGGTGCGGGTCATGCCGGCCCGCGCGTTGCGGTGCGGCTCGCGGCCGGTGATGTCCTGGCCGGCGAAGCGCACGGTGCCGCTGTCCGGCCGGAGGAAGCCCGACATCAGCGCGAACAGCGTGGTCTTGCCGGCGCCGTTGGGACCGATCAGCGCGCACAGGCGACCCTCGGTCACGGCCAGGCTCACGTCCTGCACCGCCTTCAACCCGCCGAAGGCGCGCGACACCTTCGCAAGGTGCAGCAGCGGCTCAGCCATTGCGGCCGCCCTTGCCGGGCCACAGCTGGCGCACCGACAGCCCCAGCCCCGCGATGCCGCGCGGCAGGAAGATCACGATCAGCACCAGCACCACGCCGTAGATCACCATGTTGATGCCCGGCAGCTCGCCGAACAGGTTGCGCGTGAGATCGGCCAGCACGTGCAGGACCACCGCCCCCAGCACCGGCCCCCAGAGCGTGCCCATGCCGCCCACGATGGCCGCCACGAGCGCCTCCACCGAGGTCGAAGGGCCGTAGGCGATGCCCGGGTCGATGTACTGGAACACCTGCACGTAGAAGGCGCCGGCCGCGCCCATGAAGGCCGCCGACAGGCCGATCGCGCCGAGCTTCACGCGCACCGGGTTCACGCCGACGGCACGGGCCGCGTCCTCGTTGTCGCGCACCGCCTGCAGCCAGGCGCCGAAGCGGCCATGGCGCAGCCACCAGCTGACCAGCAGGGCCGCCAGCACGAAGCCCAGCATCACCCACAGGTAGCCGGCGCGCGAGCCGAACTGGAAATTCGACGCCGCCTCCCGCAGCGGCACCATCAGCCCTACCCCCCCGCCGGTGAAGGGCACCGACAGCGCCAGGATGCGGAACACCTCCGCGAAAGCCAGCGTGACCAGCGCGAAGTAAGAGCCCTTGAGGCCGTAGCGAAAGCTCAGCGCCCCGACGAACAGGCCCACCAAGGCCGCGGCAAGAATCGCGAGCGGCAGCGCCACCCAGGCGTTGAAGCCACCCTGCAATTGGGCGATGGCCTGCACGTAGGCGCCGGTGCCGAAGAACAGCGCATGCCCGAAGGAGAACTGTCCGCCGAAGCCGCCGAGGATGTTCCAGGCCTGCGCCATGAGCGTGGCGTAGAGCGCCATCATCACGAAGTTGAGCGCGCTGCCCGAGCGGGTGACCCACGGCACGCAGGCGACGGCGAGGGTGAACAGCGCGATCAGCGCCAGTTGCCGGCCGCCGCTCATGCGCGGGCTCCGAACAGCCCCTGCGGCCGGAACAGCACGACGCCGATGAAGATCGCGAAGATGCCGATCTGCCCCAGCGATTCACCCAGGTAGAGGCCGCCCAGCGATTCCACCACCCCCACCAGGAAGCCGCCGACCAGCGCGCCGACGAAGCTGCCCATGCCGCCCAGCACCACGATGGTGAAGGCCACCAGCACGAAGCCGCTGCCCACCTGCGGATTGACGTAGTAGGCCGGCAGCAGGAAGCAGGCCGCCGCGCCGAGGCAGGCCAGGCCGATGCCGAAGCTCATCGCGTAGACGTGGTCCACGTCGATGCCCATGAGCTTGGCTCCCTCCTTCTCCCTGGCGACCGCGCGGATGGCACGGCCGAGGTCGGTGCGGCCCATGACCCAGAACAGCAGGGCCGACACCACCAGCGCGCCAGCGAAGGCCACCAGCTTGGGCACGGCGATCATCGCGGGGCCGATGGCGACCGTGGCGAGCGAGTAGGCGGTGTCGATGGTGCGCGTGTCCGACTTGAAGAAGATCAGCGCCAGGTTCTCCATCACGATCGCGATGCCCAGCGTGGCCAGCAGGATGTTCTCGTCCTTGCCGTGGCCGGCGCGGTTGATCACGATCCGCTGCAGCGCGTAGCCCAGCGCGAACATGGCGGGCACGACGATGGGCAGGGCCAGATACGGGTCGATGCCCAGCCGCTCCTTGAGGAAGTACACCGCGTACAGCGCCAGCATCAGGCAGGCGCCATGGGCGAAATTGATGATGTGCAGGACGCCGTAGATCAGCGTGAGGCCGAGGGCGATCAGCGCGTACACCGCGCCGGTGGTGAGCCCGTTCAGCACGGACGGGAAAAGAATGCCGAAATCGAGCATGCTGCCAGGCGCGCGCGGGCTCAGGCGGATCTGAGCGGGAACACCGGCTCCACCTCGCGGTAGTCCCGCGGAATGATCACCTTGATGTCGTTCTTCACCACCTGCGTCATGAGCGGCTGCGCGCCCTCGTTCTGCCCGTTGACGAACTTCGTGGGCCCATACGGCATGATGTGGTTCGAGAAGGTGCTCTTCTCCAGCGCCTCGATGATCGCGGCCCGGTCCGCCGACTTCGCCCGCTCCAGCGCATCGGCCAGCAGCCCCATGGCGGTGTAGGTCATGAACACCTCGTAGCTGAAGTACTGCCCCTTGGCCTCCACCCGCTTTTTCAGCTCGTGCGAGCGCTTGTCCTTCGGGTTGAACCAGTGGTTGCAGTCGATGATGCCGTTGGCCGCATCCGGGAACTCCTTGACGAACTTGTAGCTCGAGGCCGCGCCGCCCAGCACCGAGAAGATCGCCTTGGGCGCCACCTTCTGCTGCTGCATGGTGCGCACCAGCAGCGCGTACTCGTTGTAGTAGTTGGCGGGGATCACGATGTCGGGGTTGACCGACTTCATGCGCAGCACGATGTTGTTGAAGTCCCGCGTCGGATTGGCGTGCTTGACCACCTCCTTCACCTCGAAGCCGTAGCCCGGCAGCTCGCGCGACAGCAGCTGCGCGGTGCCGGTGCCGAACAGCGACTCCTCGTGGATGATCATCACCGTCTTCGCCGGGCTGCCGGCGGCCTTGTTCAGCACCAGCAGGTTGGCGATCGACAGCTCGGTCGACTTCCTGTAGCCGGGCCCGAAGCGGAAGGTGTTCTTCAGCCCGCGCTCCACGATCTGGTCGGCCACGCCCACGTCCACCACGTGCGGCAGGTTGTACTTGGCTGCCGCCTGGGTGGTCGCCAGGCAGATGGCGGAGGCGAAGGCGCCGACGATCGCGCTGACGCCGGCCTCGTTCATCTTCTCCACTTCCGCCGTGCCGGCCTGCGGCTGCGACTGGGCGTCGCCCAGCAATGCCTCGATCTGCGCGCCGCCCAGCGACTTGATGCCGCCACCCTTGTTGATGTCCTCGATGGCCATCTGCGCGCCCAGGCGGCACTGCTGCCCCGAGTACGCCAGCGCCCCGGTCACCGGATGCAGCACGCCGACCTTCACGGTCCTGGGCTGCGCCCCGGCCACGAGCGGCAAGGCGACGGCGGAGGCCATCGCGGCGGATTGCGAGATGAAGCGGCGGCGAGTGCTCATGGGTTTTCCTCTTGCTTAGTTGAAAGGGGCTGCGACGTCCTTGCTGACCCAGACCTTGGCATCGATGCTGCCCACGCGCGACAGCTGCATCTCGTAGGCATAGCGGTCGGGGCGGTAGAAGCCATGGAGCCACTGCACCGGCCGCTCGTCCTGGTCGTACACCAGGCGGCGCACCGCCAGCAGGGCCGAGCCGACCGAGATCTCCAGGTGTTCGGCCAGCACGTTGTCCGCCAGGCGCGCGGAGATGGTCTGGTGCGCGCGGCCGACCTTCACGCCGGCCTCCTCGAGCAGCACCAGGATCGGTTTCTTCGCCAGCTCGCGCCGGCCGAAGCGCCGGCCCACGTCGCCCGGCACATAGGTGGTGATGTGCGACAGCGGCCCCTCGCGCGTGGAGCGCACCCGCACCGCCTTCTGCACCGGATCGCCCGGCTGCAGCTGCAGCGCCTCCGCCACCTGGCTGGAGGCCGACACGGTGGCCACGTCGATCACCTTGACCGAGGTGCGCAGGCCCATCGTGACCAGGTTCTCCAGCAGGCCGTGCAGGTTGGCGCGTTCCGTGCTCTCGCTCGCACGCGGTTCATTGGCCGCCACCTGCCGCACCGGACGCGTGCGCCGGCCCGGGTTGCGCGAGATCAGGCCCTCGGAGGACAGCCGCTCCAGCGCGCGCCGCACCGTCACGCGCGCCACGCCGAACTGCTGCATCAGCGCCAGCTCGCCGGGCACCCCGTCGGCGAAGCGGCCTTCGTCGAGCTGCTCGCGCAGGACCAGGTAGATCTGGTGGTATTTGGGCAGCGGCATCTGCGACATGGAGCGCATCGTTGAACACTTCGAATGTTCTGTCAATGGGACATTTGGAGCGTCGCCGGCGGCCTGCCGCCGGACCGGAGCTGAACGAAGACAACCCGTTCGCCGTGAAATTTCTCGGCCCCAGGAACGAAGCCTGCTACGTCCTGTGTCACCAGCCGAAGTCCTTCGACTGGCGCGCTCGCGGCGCTCGTGCCCACCCTTGGAAGCAGGCTCCGCCGGCCGTCTTCCGATCGGCCTGCGAAGAGCTGGCTTCGATCCTCGAAATCTGAGCTCGGGCCTGGCAGGCCATCAGGCCCCGAACCCGTCCTTCAGCACCTCCCGCAGCCACGCCACGAACACCGTCACGGCCCGCGGCACGTGGGTCGCGTAGGGGCGGATGGCGTAGAGCTGCTCCGCGAAGGCACCGACGGGCCGCCAGTCCGGCAGCACGTGCACCAGCTTGCCGCTTTGCAGCGCGGCCTGGGCGCTGAAGTCCGGCACCAGCGCGATGCCCAGCCCGGCGAGCGCCGCGTCGCGCAGGGCCTCGCTGTTGTTGGCGGCGAAGGGGCCAGCCACCGGCACCGTCACCCGCTCGACCGCGCGGCGCCCGCCCGTGGACTCCAGCGTCCAGGCCGGCTGCTCCTGGGCGCGCGGGTAGTGCAGGCAGTCGTGCGCCGACAGTTCCTGCGGCGACTGCGGCGCGGGCCGGCGGCGCAGGTAGGACCGGCTGGCGACGAGCAGGGAATGGGTGTCGCACAGCCGCCAGGCCACGTGCGTGTCGGGCACCGAGGCCGCGTGGCGGATCGCCAGGTCGAAGCCCTCCACCGCCAGCGCGCTGAGCCGGTCCGACAGGTCCAGCGCCAGCCGCACCTGCGGATTCGCGCGCAGGAAATCCGCCACCCGCGGCACGATCTGCTGGCGTGCGAGCGCCACCGGCGCCGTCACCCGCAGCAGGCCGCGCGGCACGCCGGCCAGGTCGCGCACGCCGGCGAAGCTGTGGGCGATCTGCTCGAAGGGTGCGCGGGTGTCGTCCACCAGGCGCCCCCCGGCCTCGGTGAGGCGCACGCTGCGGGTGGTTCGCCGCACCAGCGGCACGCCGGCGGCACGTTCCAGCTCGGCGATGCGCTGGCTCATCGCGGCCTTGCTCACTCCCAGGCGCGCGGCCGCCGCCGTGTAGCTGCCCTGCTGCGCCAGCACGTTGAGCCAGTGGAGATGGGTCCACAGCGATTCGATGTTCTTGGTTTCCATGCACCTATTGTTCACCATCGTGAACAATCAATTCAGCGCCGAGTGGCTTGGCATGCGCCGCATGCCTTTCTAGACTGGCGCCTTCCATCACGGCCCGCACCGAACGCAGGAGAGACCTTCATGCAACTGAGCAAGACCCCCATCCACCACTACATCGGCGGCCGCATCGCCGCGCCCCAGTCCGCACGCACGCAGGACGTGTTCAACCCGGCCACCGGCGCCGCCACCGGCAGCGTGGCGCTGGCCAACCGCGCCGACGTGGATGCCGCGGTCGCAGCCGCGCAGGCCGCCTTTCCGGCCTGGGCCGACACCCCGCCGATCCGGCGCGCGCGGGTGATGTTCAAGTTCCTGGAGCTGCTCAACAAGCACCGCGACGAGCTGGCCCACCTGATCACCGCCGAACACGGCAAGGTCTTCACAGACGCGCAGGGCGAGGTCTCGCGCGGCATCGACGTCGTGGAGTTCGCCTGCGGCATTCCGCAACTGCTCAAGGGCGACTACACCGACCAGGTCTCCACCGGCATCGACAACTGGACGATGCGCCAGCCCCTGGGCGTGGTGGCCGGCATCACGCCCTTCAACTTTCCGGTGATGGTGCCGATGTGGATGTTCCCCGTCGCCATCGCGGCGGGCAACTGCTTCGTGCTCAAGCCCAGCCCGATCGACCCGAGCCCGTCGCTGCGCATGGCCGAGCTGCTGAAGGAGGCCGGTCTGCCAGACGGCGTGTTCAACGTGGTGCAGGGCGACAAGGAGTCAGTGGATGCGCTGCTGGAGCATCCCGACGTCAAGGCGATCAGCTTCGTCGGCTCCACCCCGATCGCCAACTACATCTACGAGACCGGCGCGCGCCACGGCAAGCGCGTGCAGGCCCTGGGCGGCGCGAAGAACCACATGGTGGTGATGCCCGATGCCGACCTGGAGCAGGCGGTGGATGCGCTGATCGGCGCCGGCTACGGCTCGGCCGGCGAGCGCTGCATGGCGATCAGCGTGGCGGTGCTGGTGGGCGACGTGGCCGACAAGCTGGTGCCCATGCTGGCCGAGCGCGCCCGCACGCTGAAGGTGCTCAACGGCACCAACCTCGAGGCCGAGATGGGCCCGATCGTCACCCGCGCCGCGCACGAGCGCATCTGCGGCTACATCGATGCCGGCCAGAAGGAAGGCGCGAAGCTCGTGCATGACGGCCGCAGCTTCGAAGCCAGGCAGGCCGGCGAAGGCTGCGACAACGGCTTCTGGATGGGCGGCACGCTGTTCGACCACGTCACGCCCGGGATGCGCATCTACAAGGAAGAGATCTTCGGCCCGGTGCTCTCCTGCGTGCGGGTGCGCGACCTGAAGGAAGCGGTCGACCTGATCAACGCGCACGAGTTCGGCAACGGCGTGGCCTGCTTCACCCGCGACGGCAACGTGGCGCGCGAGTTCTCGCGCCGCATCGAGGTGGGCATGGTGGGCATCAACGTGCCGATCCCGGTGCCCATGGCCTGGCACGGCTTCGGCGGCTGGAAGAAATCGCTCTTCGGCGACATGCATGCCTATGGCGAGGAAGGCGTGCGCTTCTACACCAAGCAGAAATCGATCATGCAGCGCTGGCCGGAAAGCATCGGCAAGGGGGCCGAGTTCGTGATGCCGACGGCGAAGTAGGTATGGCATTCTCTCCCGGAGAGAGAGGGTCGAGGCACGGAGGTATTGCTTCCTCTGGCTCTGGGAGAGGGTTGGGGGTGGCGGCTCCGGGCGCTTGAGTCGGCATTGCGGGTGCGGTGGCGCAGGAGCCGGGAATTCGCCCCGGCTCCTGCGCCAAACACCCAACAAGGCAAAAACGAACACCCCGCGCCCCTCCTAAAGAAAGAGGAACAAGTCACCAGTCCAATTCAGACTTTGAACGCGATCACTTCCTGACGTTGCTCGCCCAGCCCCTCGATGCCCAGCGTCATCACGTCGCCCTTCTTCAGGTAGAGCGGCGGCTTCATCCCCAGGCCCACGCCGGGCGGGGTGCCTGTGGTGATGACGTCACCCGGCATCAGCGTCATGAACTGGCTGACGTAGCTCACGATCTTCGCGACGTTGAAGATCATGGTCCTCGTATTGCCGGTCTGCATGCGCTTGCCGTTGAGGTCCAGCCACATCGACAGCTTCTGCACATGGGGCACCTCGTCGCGCGTCACCAGCCAGGGGCCGATGGGGCCGAAAGTGTCGCAGCCCTTGCCCTTGTCCCAGGTGCCGCCGCGCTGGATCTGGTACTCGCGCTCGCTCACATCGTTGATCACGCAGTAGCCGGCCACGTAGTCCAGCGCGCTCTTCTGCGTGACGTAACGGGCGGTGGCGCCGATCACCACGCCCAACTCGACCTCCCAGTCGGTCTTGACCGAACCCTTGGGCAGCATCACCGGGTCGTTCGGGCCCTGAACGCAACTGTTGGCCTTCATGAAGACCACCGGCTCGGCCGGGATGGGCTGGCCGGATTCCGCCGCGTGGTCGGCATAGTTCAGGCCGATGGCGATGAACTTCCCGACGTGGGCCACCGGGCAGCCGTAGCGCGGCTTGCCCTTGACCAGCGGCAGCTTCTCGGCCTGGAGCTTGCGCAGCCTGGCGAGCGCGGCGTCGCCGAGCTGCTCGGCGCCGATGTCGGGGATGACCGCGCTCAGGTCGCGCAACTGGCCGCCGGCGTCGACGAGGCCGGGCTTTTCCTTGCCGGGGTTGCCATAGCGAACGAGTTTCATGTTGTCCTTTCTTGGAAGATCAGTAGGTGGCGCGCCCGCCCGACAAGTCGAACGCAGCCCCCGTGGAAAAAGAGCACTCCTCGGTGCAGAGCCAGCAGACCATCGCCGCCACCTCCTCCACCGTGCCGAAGCGGCCCATGGGGATTTTCGACAGCATGAAGGCGATGTATTCCGGCGTCATCTGGTTGAACAGGGGCGTCTTCACCGCCGCCGGCGTCACGCAGTTGACGCGGATGCCGGTGTCGGCCAGTTCCTTGCCCAGGGACTTGGTCAGCGCCATCACGGCCGCCTTGCTCGCACTGTACGCGCTCGCGTTGGGGTTGCCGTCCTTGCCGGCCACGGAGGCGATGTTGACGATGCGGCCCCAGCCCTGCTTGCGCATCTGCGGCACCACCTCGCGGCAGCAGATGAAGACCCCGTCGAGATTGATCGCCATGACCTCGCGCCAGGCATCGACCGGGTAATTCCACAGCTGGAGGTTCGGCCCGAGAACGCCGGCGCTGTTGACCAGCGCATCGATGCGCCCGGCCCGCGCCAGCGTGCCCGCCACCGCCTTCGCGACCGAGGGCTGCTGCGCCACGTCGACCTTGAGCGCGAAGGCTCGGGGCCCGAGCGACCAGGCGGTCTTCTCGGCCGCCTCGGCGTCGCGGTCCCACAGCGTCACGCTGCCGCCCGAGGCGATCAGCCGCTGCGCGATGCCGCGCCCCAGCCCCGATGCGCCGCCGGTCACGACCGCGTGCCGGCCGGCGAAGTCGAGCTGGTTCATATGGTGATGCCGCCATCGGCCGCGTAGGCCTGGCCGGTGACGAACTGCGACTCGTCGCTGGCCAGGAAGACCACCAGCGGCGCGATCTCCTCGGCCTGCGCCAGGCGCCCCATGGGCTGGCGCGCGATGAAGGCCTTGCGCGCCTCCACCGGGTCGGCGTTGGCATTGATGCGCTCGGCCAGCGAGGGCGTGTCCACCGTGCCGGGGCAGACCGCATTGCAGCGGATGCCCTGCCCCACATAGTCGGCCGCGACGCTCTTGGTCAGCCCCAGCACGGCCGCCTTCGTGGTGCCGTAGACGCAGCGGTTAGGCAGACCCTTGATGCTGGAACACACGCTGGCCATGTTGATGATGCTGCCGCGCCCGGCCGCGAGCATGCCGGGCAGCACGGCCTGGATCGTCCAGAACTGCGCTCGCACGTTGAGGCGGAAGGCGAAGTCCAGGTCCTCGTCGCTGGCCTGCAGCGCCGCGCCGTTGTGCACCACGCCCGCGCAGTTGAACAGGATGTCGAGCGTGGGCAGCGTCGCCACGAAAGCGCCGATGGCCGACTTGTCGAGCACGTCCAGCTTCGCGGCCGTGACACCGGCGACACCCGCGTAGCGCTCGAGCAGCTTTTCGTTGACGTCGGTGGCCCACACCTGCGCGCCCTCGGCCGCGAGCGCCAGCGCGCTCGCATGGCCGATGCCCTGGCCCGCCGCGGTGACGAGCGCGGTCTTGCCCTTCAATCTCATGGGAATCCTTCCAGCTGTTGTCGGGGATGCGAGGCACGTTCGGCGTTCAGGGTTTGGCCCGATGTCCGCGCCGCCCAGCGGGCCGTATTCTGAATTGGCCTGACCACTTGGCCAATTCAGGGCAACCCCTAACCCCAGTGCCTCTGCAGACCCTCGAACCCCGGCGGCTCTACCGCCAGATCGCCGACCAGCTCAGCGCCCTCATCGCCCAGGGCGAGTTCGCGCCCGGCTCGCGGCTGCCGGCCGAGCGCGACCTCGCCCGGCAGCTCGGCGTGAGCCGGCCCTCGGTGCGCGAGGCGTTGATCGCGCTGGAGGTGGAGGGCTGGGTCGAGGTGCGCACCGGCTCCGGCGTGTACGTGCGGGACCGCGCGCCGCCGGGCGCCGCCGGACTCCCTGCGCCGGCCAGCACCGAATGGGGCCCGCTGGAGCTGATCCGCGCACGCCGCGTGATCGAGGGAGAGACCGCGGCCATCGCCGCCGGGTCGGCCAGGCGCAAGGACATCGAGGCCATGAGCCGCGCCATCGAGCGCATGCGCGATCTGGCCGACCGCAGCGTGATGCCGCTGGAAGGCGACCGCGATTTCCACCTCGCCATCGTCGATTGCTGCGGCAACGTGGTGCTGTCGGAGACGGTGCAGGGCTTCTGGGATTCGCGCCGCGGGCCGATCTTCATGCGCCTGGGCGGCTACTTCGAGAGCGTCAAGTCCTGGCGCAGCGCGATCGCCGAGCACGAGGCGATCCGCGACGCCATCGCCTCCCGCGACCCCGCGTCCGCGCGCGCCGCCATGCACGCGCACATGGACAAGTCGCACCAGCGCTTCAGCGCGAGCTGGCGCCGCGCCAACCAGATCCTTCAACCACCGACGGAGACAAGAAGATGAGCAAGAAGCCGACCATCCAAGCGAACGCCAGGCAGAGCACCAGGCGCATGGCGATGAAGACGATCGCCGCCTGCCTGCTCGCCGCCGGCGCCCTCGGCGCGGCCCAGGCGCAGACCAAGCTGAAGTGGGCGCACGTCTACGAGACCTCGGAGCCCTTCCACAAGTACTCGGTATGGGCCGGCGAGGAGATCAAGAAGCGCACCAACGGCAAGTACGAGGTGCAGGTCTTCCCCGCCTCGAGCCTGGGCAAGGAGTCGGACATCAACCAGGGCCTGACCTTGGGCACGGTGGACATCATCCTTTCGGGCGCGAGCTTCGCCGGCCGCACCTCGCCGCCGCTGGCCGTGTCGTACTTCCCCTTCATCTTCCGCGACGCGGAGCACCAGCTGAAGTACGCGAAGAGCGATGTCTTCAAGGAGCTGGCCAAGGGCTACGACGACAAGAGCGGCAATCACATCACGGCGCTGACCTACTACGGCGCCCGCCACGTCACCTCCAGCGCGGCCCGGCCGGTCGCGAAGCCCGAGGACATGAAGGGCCTGAAGATCCGCGTGCCCGACGCGCCGGCCTACCTGGCCTTCCCCAAGGCGCTGGGCGCCAACCCCACGCCGATCGCCTTCGCCGAGGTCTACCTCGCCCTGCAGAACGGCACCGTCGACGCGCAAGAGAACCCGCTGCCCACCATCGAGGCCAAGAAGTTCTTCGAGGTGCAGAAGAACATCTCGCTGACGGGCCACATCGTCGACTCGCTGCTGACCATCGTGTCGGGCTCGACCTGGGGCAAGCTCTCGGCCGACGAGAAGAAGATCTTCACCGAGGTGATGCAGGAGGCCGCGGAGAAGACCGGCCGCGAGATCATCGCCTCCGAAGCCCGCCTGGTGGACGAGTTCAAGAAGAAGGGCAACAACGTCATCACGGTGGACAGGAACGCCTTCCGCGAGGCGGTGCTGAAGAACACCAAGCCGACGGACCACGGTTATCGCCAGCAGGACTACGACCGCATCACCGCGATCAAGTGACCGGCCGATGAGCGACCCCAAGATCATCGACGACGAAGGCCACTTCCACGCCGAGGACGAGGCGGTGGACCTGTCGGGCACCATCGCCGAGGGCTGGGCCGCGCTGGCGCTGTTCTGGCTGCTGGGCCTGACGGTCTTCTACCAGTTCGTCACGCGCTACGTCATGAACGACTCCGCCGCCTGGACCGAGGAGCTTGCGCGCTACATGCTGGTGGGCGTGGTCTTCATCGGCGCGGCCATCGGCGTGGCCAAGAACAACGCGATCCAGGTCGACTTCTTCTATCGCTACCTGCCGAAGGTCGTCGGCCGCTGGCTTTCGCGGATGGTGGACCTGCTGCGCATCGCCTTCTTCGCCGCCGCAGTGGTGATGACGGTGCAGATGATGATGAAGATCGGCAACCAGACCCGCATGACCATCGTCGACCTGCCGATGAACATCGTCTACGGGCTGTGCCTGATCGGCTTCGCGGCCATGGCCTGGCGCTCGGTGCAGGTGGCGCGCCTGCACTGGCAGCGTGGCTACAGCGTGCTGGAGCGGCCCGAGTCCGGCCCGTCGGACCGATAGGACCCGGCAGAACGACAAGAACCCGACCGATGCTCAAGATCTTCTTCCTGCTTTTCATGGCCGGCGGCATTCCCGTCGCCATCGCCATGGCCGGTGCCTCGCTGGTCTACATCCTGACCTCGGGCAGTCTTCCGCCCTTCGTGGTCATTCACCGCATGGTCAGCGGCGTGGACAGCTTCCCCCTGCTGGCCGTGCCCTTCTTCATCCTGGCCGGCAACCTGATGAACAACGCCGGCATCACCACGCGCATCTACAACTTCGCGCTGGCGCTGGTGGGCTGGCTCAAGGGCGGCCTCGGCCACGTGAACGTGCTGGGCTCGGTGATCTTCGCCGGCATGAGCGGCACCGCCATCGCCGACGCGGCCGGCCTGGGCACGATCGAGATCAAGGCGATGAAGGAGCACGGCTACGCGACCGAGTTCGCGGTGGGGGTGACGGCCGCGTCGGCGACGCTGGGCCCGATCATCCCGCCCAGCCTGCCCTTCGTGATCTACGGGATGATGGCCAACGTCTCGGTGGGCGCGCTGTTCCTCGCGGGCATCCTGCCCGGGGCGATGATGGCCATCCTGATGATGCTCACCGTGGCCTACTATGCCCACCGCAACGGTTGGGGCGGCGACGTCAGGTTCTCCAGCACGCGGCTCTTCAAGGCGCTGAGCGAGCTGGCCGTGGTGGTCGGCTGGCCGCTGCTGGTGTGGGGGGCGGTGGCGAAGCTGGGGGCGCCGGCGCAGCTGACCGTGTTCGCCGCCTTGGCCCTGCTGTTCGTGCTGGACCGCATCTTCCGCTTCGAGGCCCTGCTGCCCATCATGACGCCGGTGCTGCTGATCGGCGGCATGAGCACCGGCCTGTTCACGCCGACCGAGGGCGCCATCGCCGCCTGCGTGTGGGCCATGATCCTCGGCTTCGGCTGGTACAAGACGCTGTCGTGGAAGATGTTCGTCAAAGTCTGCCTCGACACCATCGAGACGACCTCGACCGTGCTCTTCATCGTCGCGGCCGCTTCCATCTTCGGCTGGATGCTCACCGCCACCGGCGTGACCACCGACATCGCCAGCTGGGTGCTGGGCTTCACCAAGGAGGCCTGGGTCTTCCTGCTGCTGGCCAACCTGCTGATGCTGTTCGTCGGCTGCTTCCTGGAGCCGACCGCGGCCATCACCATCCTCGTGCCCATCCTGCTGCCCATCGCCACGCAGCTGGGCGTGGACCCGGTCCACTTCGGCCTGGTGATGGTGCTGAACCTCATGATCGGCCTGCTGCACCCGCCCATGGGCATGGTGCTGTTCGTGCTGGCGCGGGTGGCCCACCTGAGCTTCGAGCGCACCACCATGGCCATCCTGCCCTGGCTGGTGCCGCTGCTGGCGAGCCTGGCGGTCATCACCTACATGCCGTCACTGGTTCTGTGGCTGCCGAGAATGTTCTTCTGACCTCCCTGGGACTTTCACGATGAACCCTTTCATTCGCCTTCATCCTGCCGACGACGTGGTGATCGCGCGCGGCCAGCTGGTCGGCGGCACGCAGGTCGAAGGCGTGACCACGCGCGGCCTGGTGCCGCCCGGCCACAAGGTCGCCGTGCGCGCCATCGCCCAAGGCGAGCCGGTGCGCCGCTACAACCAGATCATCGGCTTCGCGAGCAAGCCGATCGCGCCCGGCGAACACGTGCATACGCACAACCTCGACATGGGCCCCGACAAGGGCCACTTCGAACGCGACTACGCCTTCGGCGCCGACGTCAAGCCGGCACCGGCGCGGCGTGAAGCCAGCTTCATGGGCATCGTCCGGGCCGACGGCCGCGTGGCCACGCGCAATTACATCGGCGTACTGACCAGCGTGAATTGCTCGGCCACCGCGGCACGCGCCATCGCCGACCACTTCTCGCGACAGACCAACCCGGCGGCGCTGGCGGCCTACCCGCACGTCGACGGCGTGGTCGCGCTGACCCACGGCACCGGCTGCGGCATGGACACGCAGGGCATGGGCATGCAGCTGCTGGAACGCACCCTCACCGGCTATGCCACGCACGCCAATTTCGCGGCCGTGCTGGTGGTGGGCCTGGGCTGCGAGGCCAACCAGATCAACGCCTGGCTCGCCACCGGCAACCTGCGCGAAGGCGAGAACCTGCGCGTCTTCAACATCCAGGACACCGGCGGCACCCGCAAGACGGTCGAGAAGGGCATCGCGCTCATCCAAGAGATGCTGCCGCGCGCCAACGCGGTGAAGCGCGAGCCCTGCAGCGCGGCGCACATCACCATCGGCCTGCAGTGCGGCGGCTCGGACGGCTATTCCGGCATCAGCGCCAACCCCGCCCTGGGCGCGGCGGTGGACCTGCTCGTGGCGCACGGCGGCACCGCCATCCTGTCGGAGACGCCCGAGATCTACGGCGCCGAGCACCTGCTCACTCGCCGGGCGGTGCGGCGCGAGGTGGGCGAGAAGCTGGTCGAGCGCATCCGCTGGTGGGAGCACTACACCGCCATCAACGAGGGCGAGATGAACAACAACCCGTCGCCCGGCAACAAGGCGGGCGGGCTGACCACCATCCTGGAGAAGAGCCTGGGCGCGGTGGCCAAAGGCGGCACCAGCAACCTGGAGGCGGTGTACGAGTACGCCGAGCCGGTGCGTGCGCACGGCTTCGTCTACATGGACACACCGGGCTACGACCCGGTGAGTGCCACCGGCCAGGTGGCGGGCGGGGCCAACATGATCTGCTTTACCACCGGTCGCGGCTCCGCGTATGGCTGCGCGCCCTCGCCCTCGCTCAAGCTCGCGACCAACTCGGCGCTCTGGCAGCGGCAGGAGGAGGACATGGACATCAACTGCGGCGAGATCGTCGAGGGCACCGTCTCCATCCAGGACATGGGCCAGCGCATCTTCGAGCTGGTGCTGGCCACGGCCTCGGGCGCGCCGAGCAAGAGCGAGCGGCATGGGTACGGGCAGAACGAGTTCGTGCCGTGGCAGGTGGGTGCGGTGATGTGATCCTCCCCTACGCCCTCTCTCCAGAGAGAGGAAGCAAGACCTTGAAGGAACCTTTCGATGCCGCAAACCATACAAGCCTCCACCCTTCGCCCCCAGATCGCCGCCATCATCGCCGGCACCGGCAGCACCCCGGCCGAAGCCGAGCAGGTGGCCGCCAACCTCGTGCTCGCCAACCTCAGCGGCCATGACTCGCACGGCGTCGGCATGGTGCCGCGCTATGTCGATGCCGCGGCCGAGGGCGGCCTCCAACCCAACGCGTCCGTCAAGGTGAACCTCGACACCGGCCCCATGCTCGCCCTCGACGGCCAGCGCGGCTACGGCCAGGTCGTCGGCGTACAGGCGATGGAGATGGCCATCTCGCGCGCGAAGCAGCACGGTACCTGCGTGCTCTCGCTGGCCAATACGCATCACCTCGGCCGCATCGGCCATTTCGCCGAGATGGCGACGGCGCAGGGCCTGGTGTCGATGCACTTCGTCAACGTGCTGTCGCGGCCGGTGGTCGCGCCCTGGGGCGGCGGCGACGGGCGCTTCGGCACCAATCCGTGCTGCATCGGCATCCCCCTCCAGGGTGAAGCGCCCTTCGTGCTCGACTACGCCACCAGCCGCGTGGCCCAGGGCAAGATGCGCGTGGCCCACAACAAGGGCGAGCGCGTGCCGCCCGGCTACCTGATCGACGAGCACGGCGCGCCCACCGACGACCCCGGCGTGGTGGTGGTGCCGCAGAGCAATGGCCTGTTCGGCGCGCTGATGACCTTCGGCGAGCACAAGGGCTACGGCATGGCGGTGGCCTGCGAGCTGCTGGGCGGCGCACTCACCGGCAGCGGCACCTGGCACCGGCCGGCCGACAATGCGCGCACCGTGCTCAACGGCATGCTGGCCATCGTGATCGATCCGGCGAAGCTGGGCACACAGGCCGCTTTCGAGCAGGAGGCGCGCGCCTTCGTCGACTGGCTGCGCCAGAGCCCGCCCGGCCAGGGCTTCGAGGGCGTGATGATCGCCGGCGAGCCCGAACGCCGCGCGCGCGCGGCACGGGAGCGCGAGGGCATCTGGATCGACGACGCGACCTGGGGCGAGATCGTGGCGGCGGGGGCGAAGGTGGGGGTCGACGTCCGCTGAGGCCGCGGCGGCCGGCACCGCATTCAGCGCGATAGCAGCCGCATGAACTCCGCCAGGTTCAGCGGCTTGAGCAGGTGGTGGTCAAAGCCCGCCGCCGCGATGCGCTCGCGGTAGCCCTGCTGCCCCCAGCCGGTCAGTGCGACCAGCCGGATCGCCGCCCCGCCGGGCGAGGCCCGCAGGCGGCGCGCGAGTTCGCAGCCGTCCATGCCGGGCATGCCGATGTCGAGCACGGCGATCTCCACCCCCTGGCCGCGGGCCAGTTGCAGCGCCTCCTCGCCGCTGTAAGCCACCAGCACCGTCGCCCCGAGGGTGCGCAGCAGCTCGGCCAGGCTGTCGGCCGCGTCGCGGTTGTCGTCGACCACCAGCACCACGCGCTCGATGACCGCGGCCCAGCTGTCCTGCGAACGCTGGGGGGCGGGAGCGGCGCCGTTCTTCGACAGCGGCAGCCGCACCGTGAAGGTGGCGCCGCGGCCCACGCCCTCGCTCGCCGCCTCCACGCTGCCGCCGTGCAGCTCGACCAGGCTCTTCACCAGCGTCAGGCCGATGCCCAGCCCGCCCTGCGCCTCCTTGGCCGTGCCGCTGACCTGCACGAACATCTCGAAGATGGCGTTCAGCATCTCGGGCGCCAGGCCGGCGCCGGTGTCGCTCACCTGGACCACCGCCTGCCGCTGCTGCTGCCACGCCGCCAGCTTCACGCGGCCGCCGGCCGGCGTGTACTTTGCCGCGTTGTTCAGGAGGTTGGAGAAGACTTGCGTCAGGCGCACCGCGTCGCCACGCACCACCAGCGGCTCGCCGGAGACATCGACCTCCAGCGCGTGGCCGGCCCGCTCGATCGCCGGGCGGCTGAGCTCGATCGCATCGTCGATCACCGCATCCAGCAGCACCGGCCCCAGGTGCAGCTCGATCTTGCCGCGCGTGATGCGCGACACCTCCATCAGGTCGTTGACCAGGCGCACCATGTGATCCACCTGCCGGCCCATCAGCTCGTAGTACTTGGCGGCCTCCTCGGGCGCCGGCCGCTTGCGTGCCAGCAGCGACAGCGCCGTGCTCAGCGGGGCCAGCGGATTGCGCAGCTCGTGCGCGAGCGTGGCGAGGAATTCGGTCTTGCGCTGGTCGGCATCGCGCAGCCCGGCGAGCAGCGCGCGCATCTCGTACTGCCGGCGGCGCGCCCGCAGCGCGGTGCGCACCGCGCTCACCAATGCGGCCACGCGCATCGGCCGCTCGATCACCGTGACGTTGGAAACCTCGTCCATCGCCACCGAGACGGCGTGCGAGTCGGCCCCCTGCCGGGCCAGCACGATCACCGGCAGGTCGGACCAGGGCTCCTGGGCGGCGAGTGCGCCGGCCAGTTTGGCCATGGAGGCGCGATCCATCACCTCCTCCGCCAGCAGGATGGCGCCCGCGCCGCGCTGGAGTTCGTGCACCAGCGCGGCCATGTCGGCGCAGGCGCAGGGCGCGAACTCCGCGCGGCTCAGGACGGCGCCGGCGACCGTGGCGTCCCTCGACGTCGCGGTCCGCAGCAGGATGCGCTGCTCCAGCTCTGCGGCCTCCGCGCTCACGATGGCGACCGCGCTCCGTCGATCGGGATCGGAACGCCTGTGAGAATGCCCCGGAAGTTGCGCAGCGGCTCCCCGATCTGGATGCCCTCCTGGCCCAGCGAAAAGGCACGGATCGTGCGCTCGTGCGCCCCGCCGCGCTTCTTGAGCACCGAGATGGCCTGCCGGACCTCGCCCTCGTCCTCGTAATAGCGCAGCATCACCACCGAGTCGGCCAGGTAGCTTGCATCCACCGGTGTCTGCATCTGCGTGCCGATCAAGCCGTGCTGCGCACCCACCAGCATGGTGGCCACGCCGCATTGCCCGAGGTAGGTCAGGAGTTCGTGCAACTGGGCGATGAGGAAGCGCTCGTCCGGCATCGCGTTCAGATAGCCATTGAGGCTGTCGATGATCACCACCGCCACCTGGCGCTCGCTGACCTGGTGCCGGATCTCGTGCACGAGCTCACCCGGCGACAACTCCGCCGGGTCGACCTGCCGCAAGTGCATCTGTTCGGATTCGATGAAGGGCGCCAGGTCCATGCCCAGCCCCTCGCAACGGGTGCGCAAGGTACTGATGCTCTCGTCGAAGATGAACAGCGCCGCACGCTCACCGCGCTGGGCGGCCGCATAGGCGAACTGCGCGGCAATGCTCGATTTGCCGGTGCCCGGTGCGCCCACGAACAGGGTGCTGGTGCCCTTTTCGATGCCGCCACCCAGCAGCATGTCGAGCGGCGCCAGCCCGCTGGGGATGCGCGTCTGCGTCAGCGGCGGCGTGTGCTCGGAGGCGACCAGCCGCGGAAACACCCGAAGGCCGCCGCGCACGATCCGGTAGTCGTGGTAACCGCCGCGGAAGGCCTGGCCGCGGTATTTGCTGACCAGCAGGCGGCGCCGTGCCGCACCGTAGTCCGGGTGCACCTGCTCCAGCCGGATCACGGCGTGGGCGATGCTCTGCACCTGCAGATCCTGGTCGGTGGCGGTGAGGTCGTCCAGCAACAGCACGGTGCACTGCCGGCCGGTGAAGAACTGCTTCAGCGCCAGGATCTGCCGCCGGTAGCGCAGCGAGCCGCCCGCCAGCAGGCGCAGCTCGGACAGCGAGTCGAAGACGACGCGGCTGGGCTTGATCTTGTCCACATCGGCCAGGATGCGCAGCGTGGTCTCGCCCAGCTCCACCTCGGACGGATGGAACAGCGTGTACTGCTCGTCCGGCTCCAGCGTCGCATGCGAGGGCAGCATCTCGCGGACCTCGACGCCCGCCATGTCCCAGCCGTGGGAGGCGGCCACCCCTTGCAATTCGGTCGCCGTTTCGGAAAGCGTGACATACAGCACCGGCTCGCCCCGTGCCGCGCCCTCGAGGAGGAACTGGATCGCCACCGTGGTCTTTCCCGCGCCCGGCGCGCCTTCGAGCAGGTACAGCCGCTGCGGCGCGAGCCCGCCGCCGAGCACGTCGTCGAGGCCGGGGACGCCCATCTTCAACAGGCGGGGGGCGGCATCGCCGCCCGCGGCCGGGGAGCTTGTGGTCTTGTCCATATGCCCAAAGGTAAACAACTTCTGCCAGACCGCAATCTACTTGCCGCAGACCCGGCGTCTTGTAGGGGGCGATCCCGATTTGGCGGCGCGTTTTTCCGCTCTGTCCCTCCGGCAGCCGCTGTGGGCGGTCTGCGCGGCGAGGCGACTTCCGCACGGCGATGCATGCCGAGGGCGCGCCGGCCGTACCATGCGCTTTTCGCCCCGGCCCTCCTCGGCCCGCAACGCCCGTGACGATCAAGCCCTCTCCCGACCGTGCCGACCGGCACCCCGCATCCGTGGCGCGCGAGCCCTGGCCGCGCGCAGTGCTGGCCCGGTTCGCGCCCCACCAGCTCGACACCCTGCGTTCGCTCGTCCTGCCACTGCTTGCCGGGCTCGGTGTGGCGCTGTTGCTGCTGGTGTTCGCGCTGGTGGCGAGCGAGGTCTTCGAGGGCGACACCCGCGGCCTCGACGCCTGGCTGCTGCAAACGGCCCAGCGCTACCGGACGGCGCATCCGCGCTTCGGCGAGGTCATGCGCGACCTGAGCGGGCTGGGCAGCTCCGTGGTGCTGAGCCTGCTCGTGATCGCCGCCATGGTCTACCTCGCGCTGCTGTCGGCACGCCGCACCGCGCTGCTGGTGGCCGCCTCCACGCTGAGCGGCGCCGCGCTGGTCCACCTGCTGCTCAAGCCTGCCTTCGGCCGGGCGCGCCCCGATCTTGCCTTTGCCGACCATGCGGCCTGGGGGATGAGCTTTCCCAGCGGTCATGCCAGCATGTCGGCCATCGTCTTCCTGACCTTGGGCGCGCTCGTCGCCGACACACGCAGCCGCTGGGTCGAGCGCATCTTCATCCTGGCGGTCGCGGCGGGGGCTGCTTTCCTGGTGGGTATGAGCCGTGTGGCGCTGGGCGTGCACTGGGCGACCGATGTGCTGGCCGGGTGGGCGCTGGGGGCAGCCTGGGCCACGGGCTGGCTGCTGGTGGCGCATCGGGCCAGGCGCTCCGAGAGGACGGATGCGGGCGACGGCAGGCGGGGTTAGAAGGCTGGGGCAATGGGGTCGGCCTGCAGGCCCTGTGCTCGTTCAAGCGCGGCGGGGCGAATAAATTGCGCTTCGAGGCGGCGGTGTGGATGGTGAACTGCTGCTCGGCGATGTCGGCGATGTTGAGGTGAGGGTTCGGGCAGCACACCCTGCATCGCGATCATCGGTCAGCAATGTGCCTGCCCTCGCAGATCTTGAATCACGCGATCCAGAAATCTCAGCATTTCCATCGAATCGAAGAAACGTCCTCGCTGCCCCCTAACCGGGAGCCGGAACTGCTTGCCATCCCGCATGGTCAAGAGCACTCCTTCGCTTGCTTTCTCACTTGGCAACGATCCTTCCTGCACGTCAGCAAAGGAAAGCTCGATCAAGCGCCCTCCCTCATTCCACGCCAATCCATCCGCAAATATGCCGATCGTCTCGCCTT
Source organism: Variovorax defluvii (assembly GCF_039541515.1). Lineage (NCBI taxonomy): Bacteria > Pseudomonadati > Pseudomonadota > Betaproteobacteria > Burkholderiales > Comamonadaceae > Variovorax > Variovorax defluvii. Next base: position 141,034 of record NZ_BAABGJ010000012.1, on the reverse strand, counting down.
CAGGCCCCGGATTTTGATAGCAGCCGATGAGGTCACCAAGTCGCACATCTGCAAGCTTCGGAAGCGTGTCACCCGGCGAATTCGCCTTCTGGCAGTTTGCCATCGCACCCAAGATGCGATGGGCTCGAACAGCAGTATCCATACATCTACCTTAAGGGGATGGTTATCAAATCGGTCGCCCCACCTGAACCGAGGCCATAGCGCCGCTGCAGGACATCGTATAGCCGCTCATTGGCGATGGGGCCTTCAATTCGAAGTGTTGTCGCACCGCTCAGCGTGCGCATTGGCACATGGCTCGATCGGCATCGATGCGTGCGATCTCGATGCGTGCGCTGGCGATGCAGCCAAGCTCTTCGTTCTCATGGGTTCCCTGTGTTTTTTTGACGTGGCGCGGACTGTAGTCCAAACCCCGCCGAGAGAGACTCGCTTTTCGTCGCGCAAATTTCGCAGCCTTCACCGGGCGCGTGGGATGTCCGATCGACCCAGTCACTCGAGCATCGCCCTCGACCCGCCTGGAGCGCGCGCCCTTCGTGTTGCGGCCTTTTCCGACACTCAAGAAGCCCGATGTCGGGCATGCTCCACCGGTTTTGCTTGCTTCAGCCCTGCCGCATGCCCACGACATCCGCGATCGACCCTGACGAGTTCCAGCGCCTCCTGAGCCGCAACCTCAAGCTGCCGCTGGCCGGCGGCCTGCTGGGGGTGGTGGTCTTCGTCGCGCTGATCCTCTACCTGCTGTCGGTGATCGGCTGGGTCGAGCATTCGGACCGGGTCACCCGCACCGCGGCCGAGGTCCAGCGCCGCAGCACCGATATGGAAACCGGCATGCGCGGTTTCCTCATCACCGGCGACGACAGCTTTCTCGAACCCTATGACAACGCGTCGCGGCGCATCGGCAACGACCTCGGCGGCCTGCGGTCAATGGTCGCCGACAACCCCCCTCAGGCGGCGCGGGTGGAGCGCATCGCCGCCTTGCAGGCGGCCTGGAACGACTTCGCGCGCGAGATGATCGCCCTGCGCCGCGCCGGCGGCGACTACCAGCAATCCGTGCGGCTGGGCCGCGGCAAGCGCCTCACGGACGGCATGCGCGCCGAGTACGACGCCTTCGCCGACGCCGAGCAGGCGCTGCGCGCCGAGCGCAGCCGGGAGTCCAGCCGCACGGCCTTGTGGATCGTCCTCGCGTTCGTCTTCTTCACGCTGCTCACCACCGGCCTGCTCGGCTACTTCGGCCGCCGCCAGTTGATGCGCCTGTCGGAAAGCTACGACGCCGTGCTCAAGGAACAGCACGAATACGCCCGCACCCTGCAGCAGCAGGCCTGGCTGCGCGACGCCCGCACCGAGCTGGCGGCCGAGCTGGTGGGCGAACTGGGCGCGCAGGTGCTGGGCGCCAAGGTGCTGGCCTTCTTCTCGCGCCACGTGGGCAGCGCGGTCGGCGCCTTGTACCTGCGCGAGCGCGACGGCACCCTGCGCCGGGTGGCCAGCTACGGCTTTTCGAAGGAGGCCGACGCCACGCCGCAAGTGCTCGGCCCCCAGGAAGGCCTGGTCGGCCAAGCCGCCACCGAGAAGCGCATGCTGCTGGTCGAGCCGGTGCAGTCCGACTACCTGCGGATCAACTCCGGCATGGGCGAGATGGCACCGGCAGCCGCCATGCTGCTGCCCCTGACGCACGACGGCATCGTCAACGGCGTGGTCGAACTCGGCCTGCCGCGCGCGCCCGACGAGCGCACGCGCGAGCTGCTGGCCCAGACCGCCGCCAACGTGGGCAGCGCCGTCGCCTCCGTGCGCTACCGCGAGCAGTTGCAGCAGGCCCTGGCCGAAACGCAGCAGCTCAACGAAGAGCTGCAGGTGCAGCAGGAAGAGCTGCGCACCGCCAACGAGGAACTGGAGGAGCAGTCGCGTGCCCTGCGCGCCTCGCAGCTCTCGCTGGAGAACCAGCAGGCCGAGCTGGAACAGACCAACAGCCAGCTCTCCGAGCGCACGGAGGCGCTGGACCTTCGCAACGCGGCGCTGCGCCAAGCACAGCGCGAGCTGCAGGAGCGGGCCGAGGAGCTGCAGCGCGCCAGCCGCTACAAATCGGAGTTCCTCGCCAACATGTCGCACGAGCTGCGCACCCCGCTCAACAGCGCGCTGATCCTGGCGCGATTGCTGGCGGACAACGCGCCCGGCACGCTCAACGAGGAGCAGGTGAAGTACGCCGAGTCCATCTATTCCTCCGGCAACGACCTGCTGATGCTGATCAGCGACATCCTCGACATCTCGAAGGTCGAGGCGGGCAAGCTGGAAGTGGTGCCCGAGCCGGTGTCGGTCGCGCGGCTGGCGCAGGGGCTGGAGTCGGTCTTCACCCCGCTGGCGGCGCAGAAGGACCTCGCCTTCACGCTCGAGCTGGCGCCAGACCTGCCTTCGGTCATCGTCACCGACCGGCAGCGCGCCGAGCAGATCCTGAAGAACCTGCTGTCCAACGCGCTCAAGTTCACCGAGCGCGGCGAAGTGCGGCTCGCGCTGTCGCCCGTGCCGGGCGGCGGCGTGCGCTTCGCGGTCCGCGACTCGGGCATCGGCATCGCGGCCGACCAGCAGTCGCTCATCTTCGAGGCCTTCCGCCAGGCGGACGGCACCACCAGCCGGCGCTATGGCGGCACCGGCCTGGGCCTTTCGATCTCGCGCGACCTGACGCAACTGCTCGGCGGCACGCTGACCGTGCAGAGCGCTCCGGGCGAGGGCAGCACCTTCACACTGGAACTGCCAGCCGAGGCGCCCCAGGCCAAGGCCGCGGCCCAGCCGCCCGCGCCGCCGGTCGCGCCGCCGCCGGCCCGGACGTCCGCAGCACCCGCGCCGGCCGAGCAGCCCGCCTTCGCCGACGACCGCGCCCTTCCGCGCGACCAGGCGCGGCGCGTGCTCGTGATCGAGGACGAGCCGCAGTTCGCCCACATCCTCTACGACCTGGCCCACGAGCTCGGCTACCGCTGCCTGGTGGCGCAGGGCGCGGCCGAAGGCTATGGCATGGCGGCCCAGTTCCAGCCCGATGCGATCCTGCTCGACATGCGGCTGCCCGACGATCCGGGCCTGTCGGTGCTGCAGCGGCTCAAGGACGACCCGCGGACCCGGCACATCCCGGTGCACGTGATCTCGGCCCACGACAACCCCGAGGCGGCGCTGCACATGGGCGCCATCGGCTACGCCCTCAAGCCGGCCACGCGCGAGCAGCTCAAGCAGGTCTTCCTGAAGTTCGAGGACCGGCTCGCCAAGAAGGTCAAGGCGGTGCTGCTGGTGGAAGACGACCCGCTCCAGCGCGAGAGCGTGGTGCGGCTGATCGGCGACGACGACATTGCCATCACCGCGGTCGCGACCGGCGGCGAGGCGCTGGAGCTGTTGAAGCGCAAGGTCTTCGACTGCATGATCACCGACCTGCGCCTGCCCGACATGCAGGGCGGCGAGCTGCTCAAGCGCATGGCGACCGAGGAGATCGTGTCCTTCCCGCCCGTCATCGTCTACACCGGCCGCAACCTCACGCGCGACGAGGAGGCCGAGCTCATGCGCTACTCGCGCTCCATCATCATCAAGGGCGCGCGCTCGCCGGAGCGGTTGCTGGACGAGGTCACGCTCTTCCTGCACAAGGTGGAGTCCGACCTTTCCAGCGAGCGCCGCAGCATGCTGCGCGCCGTGCGCGGGCGCGACCGCGTTTTCGAGGGCCGCCGCATCCTGCTGGTGGACGACGACGTGCGCAACATCTTCGCCCTCACCAGCGCCCTGGAGCAGCGCGGCGCCCGGATCGAAGTGGCCCGCAACGGCCGCGAGGCCCTGGAAAAGCTCGACCTGGTGTCCGACATTGACCTCGTGCTGATGGATGTCATGATGCCGGAGATGGACGGCCTCGAAGCCACGCGGCGCCTGCGCCAAGACCCGCGCTTCGCGAAGCTGCCCGTCATCGCCGTGACCGCCAAGGCCATGAAGGACGACCAGGAACAATGCCTCGCCGCCGGCGCCAGCGACTACCTGGCCAAGCCGGTGGACCTGGACCGCCTGTTCTCGTTGATCCGCGTGTGGATGCCGCCGATGGAGCGCCTGTGACCAGCGCCCCGCCACCGATGCAGCCACCCAGCGACAGCGACATCGAGCTGCGCCTGCTGATGGAGGCGATCTACCTCAAGTACAGCTACGACTTCCGCGACTACACCGGCTCCTCGCAGAAGCGGCGCGTGCTGCATGCCCTGAACCAGCTGGGCCTGCCCACGATCTCGGCCCTGCAGGAGCGTGTGCTGCGCGAGCCGCAGCTGTTCAGCCAGCTGCTGCAGTTCCTCACCATTCCGGTCAGCGAGATGTTCCGCGACCCGGCGTATTTTCTTGCGCTGCGCCGCCAGGTGGTGCCGCTGCTGCACACCTATCCCACCATCAAGGTCTGGATCGCCGGCTGCAGCACCGGCGAAGAGGTGTTCTCGCTGGCCATCCTGCTGCGCGAGGAGGGGCTGCTCTCGCGCACCCAGATCTATGCCACCGACATCAACCCGGTTTCCCTGGAGAAGGCGCGGCAGGGCATTTACCCGCTGGAGGCAGTGCGGCGCTACACCGCCAACTACCAGCGCGCCGGCGGCACCGGCGCCTTCTCGGACTACTACACCGCCGCCTACGACGCCGCCCGCTTCGACCTCTCGCTGTGCGCCGACGTGATCTTCGCCGACCACAGCCTGGCCACCGACAGCGTGTTCGCCGAGACGCAGCTCGTCTCCTGCCGCAATGTGCTGATCTACTTCAACCGCCAGCTGCAGGACCGGGCGCTCGGCCTCTTCCACGAGTCACTGTGCCATCGCGGCTTCCTGGGCCTGGGCAACAAGGAGAGCATCGATTTCTCCGCCTACGCCGACCGTTTCGAAGCGCTGTCGCGCGCCGAGCGCATCTTCCGCAAGGCCACATGAAGCAGGACGAACGCTCCCGCATCCGGCGCGTCGACGCGGTGGTCATCGGGACCTCCGCCGGTGGCGTCGATGCACTGGGACTGCTCTTCGCCGAGTTGCCGGCGCAATGGCACCTGCCGCTCGTCGTGGTGCTTCATCTGCCCGAGGAGCATGAAAGCCGCTTGCCCGAGATCTTCCGCCAGCGCCTGCCCTTCGCCGTGCGAGAGGCGCAGGACAAGGCCCCGGTGGCGCCGGCCTGCCTCTACTTCGCGCCGCCGGGCTACCACCTGTCCATCGAGCGCAGCCGCTGCTTCTCGCTCAGCTGCGAGCCGCCGGTGCTGTTCTCGCGCCCGTCCATCGACGTGCTGATGAGCTCGGCCGCCGACGCTTACGGCCCGTCGCTGGCCGGACTGCTGCTCACCGGCGCCAACGAGGACGGTGCCCAGGGCCTGCACGACATCCACCGGGCCGGTGGCCTGAGCGCCGTGCAGGACCCGGCCGAGGCCCAGGTGCCCACCATGCCCCAGGCCGCCATCGACCGCCACACACCCGACTTCGTACGCCCCCTGCGCGAGCTTCGCGCCCTGCTACTCCAACTGGATGCTGTCTACCGCCACCATGCCCCATGAAGTCCTGAGCAAACTGCTGCTGGTCGACGACCTGCCCGAGAACCTCTTCGCGCTGGAAGCCCTGGTGCGCGGCGAGGGACGGCAGGTGTTCCAGGCCGGCTCCGCGGAGCAGGCGCTGGGACTGCTGCTCGAGCACGAGTTCGCCCTCGCCCTCATCGACGTGCAGATGCCCGGCATGAATGGCTTCGAGCTGGCGGAGATGATGCGCGGCACCGAGCGCACCCGGCACATCCCGCTCATCTTCGTCAGCGCCGCGGGCCGCGAGATGAACTACGCCTTCAAAGGCTACGAAAGCGGCGCCGTCGACTTCCTGCAGAAGCCGCTGGACACCCATGCCGTGCGCAGCAAGGTCAACGTCTTCGTCGACCTGTACCGCCATCGCAAGGCGCTCGACCGCGAGATGCAAGCCCTGGCCGCCGCGCACCGCCAGCAGGAAGAGCTGGTGCAGGAGCTGCGCTGCGCGCAGGCCGAGCTCGAGCGCGCGGTGCGCATGCGCGACGACTTCATGTCGATGGTGTCGCACGAGCTGCGCACGCCGCTGCACACGCTCTATCTGGAGGCCCAGGTCCGCAAGCTGCACCTGGACCGCGGCAACCTCGCCACCTTCGCGCCCGACCGGCTGGCGGCCATGGTCGCGCGCGACCAGCATCAGATCCGCAACATGGTGCGGCTGATCGACGACATGCTCGACGTCACGCGCCTGCGCCGGGGTGCCCTTTCCATCCAGCCGAAACCGGCCGACCTGGCCGACCTGGCCCGCCGCGTGGTGGACGGCATGGCCCAGCAGGCCGAGGCGGCCAACGCCTTCATCCGGCTGCACGTGCTGCCGAGCGAGGACACGCGCGTCGAAGGCGTGTGGGATGCCTTCCGCATCGAGCAGGTGCTGACCAACCTGCTGACCAACGCCATGCGCTACGGCGGCGGCGGGCAGATCGAAGTGAGCGTAGCGCTGCGCGATGGCATGGCCGAATTGAGCGTGCGCGACCACGGCCCCGGCATCGCACCGGAAGACCAGGAGCGCATCTTCGAGCAATTCGAGCGCAGCGCCGACGGGCGGCAGCACGCCGCGGGGCTGGGACTGGGGCTGTACATCACGCGCGAGATCGTGCGGCGGCACGGCGGGGACGTGATGGTGGAGAGTGCGCTGGGCGAAGGCGCGTTGTTTCGGGTGCGCCTGCCGCGTGTGCCACCGGAGGCCGAGGGCGGACCCCGTTCTTAGAGCTTGAACTCCATCAAGAGGAAGCGCGGACGCTTGGGCGCTTCTTCAAAGGACTGTTCACGTCGCTGTTCGAGGGTGACGCTCCTTTCGCGCGGCAGCGTCTTCATGCGATCGCCAACGGGCACCAGTTGGTCGCCGACCTGCACGACGTCCAGTGACTCGACGCCCGCATCCGCGAACAGGAGCCGGGCAGATGCGTCCGAAAGCCCTGCCTTGGCGAAGTCCTGGATGTACAGCTTGTGCACACCATCAGAGATTGCGGCTTCCACGACCTAGAGGACCCGGGCGACCGGGCTCTCATAGAGAAACTTGCTTTGGGCGAGCGACAGGCCGTCCGTGAGCCGCACCTGCCTCAGCCGCAAGCAGCTTTCGTAGGCTTGCTTTGCGTTCTGCCCCTGCCGCTCGAAAAACCCCGGCAAGCGGTTCTTGAGTACGAGTGGATCGATCGCCCGGGACTTCGGACCCGGCGTGCTATGAGAGAGAAGGATGTTGTTGAAGAGAATGCCACCTTCCGGATCGATCGTCGATTCGTAGATCTTGTCCGCCGGCGGCAAGCTCTGTTGCTCCGTGCGCAACGTCGCAATGATGGAAGCTGGCAAGTTGTTGGGGTTCCGGTCCAGAACCTTCGCCACCGACGCATCGTTGACGGTGAACTCCACCCCGTCGGTGGGTCGGTCGGTGTCGTAGTGGAGGGAGGTGAATATCGGTTCGCCGACGTCCTTGTGAAGACGCTTATGTTTGACCGGGTCGCGAGCCTCGCTGTACCAGATCTCGATCACCGGTCGCCTGCCGTCGGCAAACAGCCCATCAAGATGCTCCTCGACAAAGGCTTGGACGCTCAGATCCTTCATGGTCCATGCAGTCAGTTGCTCGAGCTTGTGCGCGGCATCGCCAGATGGCTCGAAGAACTCGACACCAGTGCCTTTGAACTTGCTCAGATGGACGCCGGTCCTCCCGTGTCGCAAAAGCTCGAACTCTCCTACCCGATGGTTGGGTTCCTCAGGAAGTCCCATCTCCGCGAGCCTGTGCGAGAGCGTGTCGATCACCTCCCTGAAGTTCTGCTGCTGTTCCGCCGGCCTTCTGAAGGTCGACAGCTTTTGAGGCATCGCGCCCTTGGGGGCAGGCACCGGCGGCACGTCGGCTGCGGTGGTCACGGAAAGGGGTGAGCGGCTTGCGGGCCAATGCATCGTCGAGCTCCTGAGAGAGTTGCCAGCGCCAGGTGCGTAACCCGGGCTCGGCAATCGTTCCCTCCGGGTTGTCGCATCGACGGTGCCATCCCGGAACCAGGTCAGCGCGGCAACGCCTCGGCCTCCGCGCTGCACACACCTGCGATCTGTCCGCGCACCACCTTCCAGAAGTTCCGGCTGTCGTCGAGCAGCCGCCATGCGCACGTCATTCGCCAAGGGCGCGTTTGCGGCCGTCGACCATGGCGCCGACCAGATTCTCGCGATGGCGCCAGCTCATGACCGCGACCCCCGACAGGTGCGTCGCCACCAGCCCGACCAGCGTCCAGGCCGAGATGCGGTGCAGTCGCTCGACCCATGCCAGGCCCCAGAAGCGGTCGGTGGTGTAGAGGATGCCCGAGACGCAGACCACCATCAGGCAGGCCAGCAACGCCAGCACCATCCAGCCGCCCAGCGGGTTGTGGCCGAGGTAGCGGGGCTCGCGCCCGCGCAGCATGTCGCGTGCGTAGGCCAGCACCGGCCCGAGGCCGCGCACGAAGGCAGTGAAGCGCGCGTGGCGGCTGCCGACGAATCCCCAGGCGCCGCGCGTTGCGGCGATGGCGAGGGCGGCATAGCCGGTCAAGATGTGCAGCGAGAGCCGCGCCTCGCCGGCCCACCAGCAGACGCAGACGCTGACCACCAGGGCCCAGTGCAGCACCCGCTGGAGCGGGTCCCACACACGGACGATGCCGCGAGAACCGCGCGAGACCGGCATGCGTCCCGCGTTATTCGGGCTGCTTCACCTCGCCGACCTTGACGAAGGTCTTCGGGTTGAAGAAAGCCTCGGTCCGGCGCCCGGACGCATCGAAGCCGTAGACCTCGTAGCAGCCGTTGAAATTCTTGACCTGGCGGATCTTCCAGCCCTCCGCGGTCAACTTGCGTTGCAGTTCCATCTGCGGCTTCATCTCTTCCTTGGGAACGGCTTCGCAGCGCACCTTGTGATGATCGACGATCTGCGCGCCCGCGCCGGCGCAGAGCCCGCCCAGCAAAGCGGCCGCAGCCAGCCATGTGCGAAAAGAAGTTGCAAACATTGAAGACTCCTCGATGCAGGATGCCGCGCCTCGTGCTCAGACGTCGAGCCACATGCGCAGCAGGTTGTGGTAAGTGCTGGTGAGCCCGATCACGCCGGGGTCGGTCTCGCCGTAGGTGCTGCGCAGGTGGCGCAGGTGGTTGTCCATGTCGAACAGCAGACGCCGCTGCTCGTCGCTGCGGATCATGCTCTGGATCCAGAAGTAGCTGGCCACGCGCGCACCGCGGGTGACGGGCAGCACGCGGTGCACGCTGGTGCCCGGGTAGATCACCATGTCGCCCGCGGGCAGCTTGACGCGCTGCTCGCCGAAGGTGTCCTCGACCACCAGCTCGCCGCCGTCGTAGCTGTCCGGGTCGCTCAGGAAGAGCGTGCACGACACGTCGGTGCGCACCCGCCCCGAGCCGTCGCGCAGGAAGCGCACCGCGCTGTCCACGTGGTTGCCGAAGCTGTTGGCCGCACCGCCGTAGCGGTTGAACAGCGGCGGCGAGATCTGCTTGGGCAGCGCGGCCGAGAAGAAGACCTGGTGCCGCTCAAGCCCGCGCAGCAACAGCTGCTGCACGGCGCGCGTCTCTTCGCAGTCCTCGCGCAACTGCTCGTTGTTCTTCGCGCGCGCGGACTGCTCGCCGGCCGTCAGCCGCCCGTCCTCCCACGGCGCGCCCGCGAGGATCTCGTTGGCGCGAGCGACCTCCTCGGGAGTGAGCACGGCGCGAAGATGCAGCAGCATGGGGCAGGTTCCTCAGAAGCGCACGCCGACCGTCGCCTGCACCGTCCGCTGGGTGCCCGGGATCACGAAGCCGGGGTAGAGCTGGTCTCCGTAGAGCTTGTTGGTGACGTTGTTGATGTTGAGCTGGGCGAACACGTCGGGCGTGAATTTGTATTCGACCATGATGTCACCCACCACGTAGCCGGGCACGTAGGCCGTGGTCGAGGCCGCGCCGGTCTGGCCCTGCAGCGGACGGTTCTGCGACGCGCCGCGCAGGCCACCGGCCAGGCGCAGCTTGGGCGTGGCCTGGTAGCTGAGCCACACCGCACCGCTGTGCTTGGGCGTGAGGCCCACGCGCGAGCCCACGATGTTCGCCTGCGTGCTGCCGGCCTGATCGATCTTCGCCGTGGGAATGTAGGCGTAGGAGGCATAGATCTCCCATTGCGGCGTGATGCGCCCCACCACCTCCAGCTCCAGGCCCTGCGAATGGCGCTTGCCGGAGAGCAGGTAGCTGCTGCCCGCGAAGTCCGAGTCGGTGGTGCGCTCGTTGTACTTCTCGGTGCGGAACAGCGCCGCGCGGGTCGAGAGCTTGCCCTCCAGCCAGTCGAGCTTCGCTCCCAGCTCGATGTTGCGGCTCTTCTCGGCCGGCGTGTTGGCGTTCTGCGGCGTCACGTACTGGTAGGTGTCGGCCGATGTGTTGAACGAGGTGCTGTACGACAGGTGGTAGGACTGCGTCGGCGAGGGTTGGTAGAGCACGCCGGCGCGGTAGCTGAACAGCGAGTCCGACAGGCTGGTGGTCGTCCTGCCGTTGGGCACCACCGTGTTCGCGTTCGCATAGGTGGTCTGGCTGAAGTCGCCGCGGAAGCGGTCCCAGCGCAGGCCGCCGAGCAGTTTCCAGTCGGGCGCGACCTGCCACAGGTCCTGGATGTAGGCGCCGAAGTTGTGCGAGGCGTAGTCGCTGGTCTGGCGGAAGGCCGGGACGAGCGCGGTGCGCCGGTCGTCGTCGGGCAGGCCGACCCAGGTCGCGCCCTTGTAGTAATTGGTGCCCACCGGGCCCCAGGCGCCGAAGCGGTCGGCCTCCTCGCGCGAAGCGTCGACGCCGGCGATGATCTCGTGCTTCTGGCCGCCCAGCGTGAAGGTGTTGGTGTAGTCGCTCTGCAGGTAGGTGCCCTTGTACTTGTCGGCGCGCGGCGCCAGGCCGTTGCGCAGCACATAGGTCAGCGGGCTCAGCGTCGCGGCCGTGGCGGTCGCGCCCGCCGGGCAGGCGTTGCCGGCGGTCGGTGCGCGGTTGCAGAAGCTGGCGGTGGTGCCCCACTGCGAGCGCTCGAAGGTGCCGCTGCGCAGCTGCGTGCGCAACTGGCCGCCATCGTCGAAGGTGTGCAGCCAGGACGCGTTGCCGTACTGCGCCTTGCCGCGCAGGTAGTCACTGGCAGACCCGTAGAAGTTGCCGGGCCGGATGTCGCCGATGCTGCTCTGGGCCACGCCGTTGGCGTAGGTGCCGTTGGACAGGTAGCGCTGGCCGGGCGGCGGCACGTTGTTCACGTCCAGGTAGAAGGCGCCGACGGTGAACTCGTCGCGCGTGCCGATGCCCCAGCTGTACGAGGGTGCGATGCCGCTCTTGTCGATGCGGGCGCCGCCGTTGTCCGCCTTGTTGAACATGCCGTTCAGACGGAAGGCGGCGTCTTCCCCGACGCGCTTGTTCAGGTCGATGGTGGTGCGCTTGAAGCCGCGCGAGCCCACCGTGCCCACCAGGTCGGTCTGGTCGAGCAGCAGCGGCTTCTTGGTGACCTGGTTGATCACGCCGCCCGTGGAGCCGCGCCCGAAGATCATCGAGGCCGAGCCGCGCAGCACCTCGATGCGGTCGAGGTTGAAGGTGTCGCGGTCGTACTGCGAGGGATCGCGCATGCCGTCGATCAGCAGGTCACCCACCGTCGCGACCGGGAAGCCGCGCAGGCGGATGTCCTGGTCGGTGCCGTTCTCCGTCGCCGCGAAGGTGATGCCCGCCGAGTAGTGCAGCGCCTCCTTCAGCGTGTCCAGGCGGGCGTCGTCGATCAGCTTCTCGGTGATCACGTTGATCGACTGGGGGATGTCGCGGATGTCCTGCGTGCCCTTGCCGATGTTGGTCTTCCTGGTCTGCAGCTGCGCCTTGCCCTGCACCTCGGCCTCTCCGGTCACCGTCACCGTGCCGAGCGTGCCGCCCTGCGCCGGGGCATCTGCGGGCGGCGTCTGCGCCCAGCTGCTGACGGAGGCCGCGAGCATCAGCGCGCCCAGGGGAAAGGCGACGGATTCACTTGTGCGCGCGGACGCCGCGCGAGGGGTGGAACGGACAGTCGCTGACGGGCGACGAGGGGTACAAGCCAAGAGGGCCTCCATGGGTTCGCGCCGGCACCGGCGCGCGATGCCCTGCGAGGGTTGGAAGGCTGGCTATCCACCGAGGCGGTGGTCTTGGCTTGCCAAAAAAATCGGCGCAAGTGTACCAAGTCGAACGCCGACGACCTACTTTTTGTTCCGCGGCGTGGCGGCGCCGCCTCCGCGATCCACTACATTCGCACCCGAGCGAACGAACACGCGAACCCGCGCATACGCCAGGAGCCACGAATGCAAGCTGTATCGATTCACGTCGTCGACGTCGCCAACGGGGTGGTCGCCACCGGCATGAAGGTCGAAATCCTGCGCCGGGAGCCCGCCGAACGGGGCCGGCCCGAGGTCTGGGCACCGATGGTCAGCGGCACCGTCGGGCGCAACGGCGTGGTGGACGGCATCGAGGGCCACCCGCAGGCCTTCGACCTGGGCGTCTACGAGTTGCGCCTGCACGTCGGCGACTACTACCGCGCCCGCGGCCAGGCGCTGCCCGAGCCGGCCTTCATGGAGGTGCAGTGCTTTCGCTTCGGGATCGCCAATCCGACGCAGCACTACCACCTGCCGGTGAAGCTCACGCCCTGGGGGCTTTCTTGCTTTCGGGGCGCGGCCTGACGTCGACACGCCGGCCCGGTCAGGCCCCGTCCGGTTCGAAGCGGCCGCGCCGGGTGGGCCTGCGCAGGAGCGACGCGCCGATCTCGCGCGCCTGACGCTCCCTCTCCCGGCGGCGCGCCTGCGCCGGATCGGCGATGGTCGTGTAGGTCTTGGGGTTGAGTTCGCACCACCACGTCTGGCGGTACATCGGCCCCGTGCCTTTGGCGCCGCGGGCGGGATAGATCTCCGTGCCCGTCAGCAGCACGCCGCACTCGTTCATGGCGAGCAGCTTCACCTTGTCCAGCAGCGGCAGCACATAGGTCTCGCCATCCGGCGCCAGCAGCACCGCGACCCGCTTCATGCCCTTGCGATAGACCTGCAATTCTCCCCGCGCGAAATCGGCGTGAATCGATTCCGGGGGCAACAAGTGTCCCTCCCGGCGGCAACGGTAAACGATAGAAAACACATGCACAGAATACTGGATAAATGTACAGTATTGGTATGCATGAAACCGCAGCCACCATCTGGATCGCCGCCTGCGCGCACCGGCTGCAGCAGCAGTGGCGCACCGTCGACCCCTTGCAGCTCGAGGAGGTTGCCGCCGATCTCTGGCGCGACGAACGGCTGCGAAGCATGACCCCTGATGAGGCCGCGCGCGCGTGGCTGGAGCCGGTCGCCCCGTCGGCGCGCGACGCGTCTGGCTGAACGCGGTGCGCGCATCCCTGGCCATCGCCCTGCCCTTCCCGGGCGGCGCCCACCTACACCGGGCGGGCGGGAGCCGGGTAGCTTGGAGCACGGCGATCCACAAGGCGGATGCGCTGAAGCGTCATTAGCCCGATCTCCCTTGTCTGCCCGCGCCGGAGCAAGCCCCGGCGGTGCCCTCGCGCAATCCGGCCCGGGCGGCCAGAATGCGCCCATGCGCTACCTCGTGGGCACCGCCTCCTGGACCGACAAGACGCTGATCGACTGCGGCCGCTTCTACCCGCCGGACTGCAAGACGCCCGAGGCGCGCCTGCGCTACTACGCATCGCAGTTTCCGCTGGTCGAGGTGGACAGCAGCTACTACGCCGTGCCCGCGCCCGCGACCGCGCAGCTGTGGGTGGAGCGCACGCCGCCGGACTTCGTCTTCAACGTCAAGGCTTTCCGGCTTTTCACCGGCCACCTGACCGAGACCAAGGTGCTGCACAAGGACCTGCAACCCGCCATGGGCCTGGGCCGCAAGTTCGTCTACAAGGAGGTGCCGGAAGAGATCCGCGCCGAGCTGTGGAAGCGCTTTGCCGAAGCCCTGGAGCCCCTGCGCCTGGCCGGCAAGCTGGGGCTGGTGCACTTCCAGTTTCCGCCGCGCCTGAAGTACAGCCCCGAGGCCATGGCGCACATCGAGCGCTGCATGGCCTGGCTGCCGCAGCACACGCTGAGCATCGAGTTCCGCCACAAGTCGTGGTGGGAGAGCCCGGAGCGCGTGGCGAGCACGCTGGCCTTTCTGCGCGAGCACCGGCTGGTGCACACCATCGTCGACGGGCCGCAAGGGGCGGACAACAGCGTGCCGGCGGTGTGGGAAGGCACGCACCCGGACTATTTGCTGCTGCGGCTGCATGGGCGGAATACCGACACCTACAACATCAAGGGCGCGGCGTCGGCGGCGGAGCGCTTCGACTACGACTACCCGGATCAGGAGCTGAAGGAACTGGTCTATGAGCTGGTGCGGCTGGCGTACAAGGCCAGGCACGCGCACATCGTCTTCAACAACTGTGATGAGGACAAGGGGCAGCGCAATGGGATCAGTTTCTTGAAGATGTTGTTGGCGTATGGGTGAGGGGATCCGACGACGATTCAACGGGAGTTCAGCCAGATCCTGCCTTACTTCTAACGCTGTACGCCAAGCCAAGACTGACAACCTCACTGGTCCCAAGCTGAAGGAGATTCGCCGTGCCCTCGAAGAGTAAACCGCTGAGTGCCAAGGAACTGGCCGCATACGAAGCAAAGCGCGATCTGGCGGCGGAGTTGCTGCAGTCGGTGCGCGAGATGAAGGCTGGCCAAGTCAGCGTTGTGTCATCTCCAGTCACCGAGGCACGAAAGAAGACGGGTCTTTCCCAGTCGCAGTTCGCCGCGCTCATGGGCGTGTCGGTTCGCACCCTGCAAGGGTGGGAACAAGGTCGCAAGCAGCCTAGCGGCGCAGCGCGCACGCTCCTGGCCATCGCCAGCACCAATCCCAAGGCCGTGCTTGCGGTGGCCGGCCACAAGTAGGCGTGCGAATAGAGGCGCCTAACCCTCCCATCGAGAGGATTTCGTCCGGCAAGCCGGGCGCCGCCGCTGGATCTCGGGGACCGCGACGCCGATCCAAGAGCAGTTCAACAAGAAGCTCAGCATCTACGAGGTGCAAGCGGTGCTGGCGAGCTAAGCGCTGAAGTGAGCCAACTTCCTAAGCTTTCGACGCTGCCGCCCGCCGGCACTGTGCGGCGACGGTGACGCAGACGGCCGCCAGGTCACCCATTTCCGCCATCAGGAAGCCGAGGCTTTCCAACGAGTCGGCGCCGATGGTGCCGTCTTCGATGGGGACGGCGGAATGGGCGAGCAGGTGGCCGAGGGCACCCAGGCCTTGGTGGATGGTCGAGAGCGTTGTCTCGGCGTCTTCGGCGAGGGAGCGAAGGGTAGCTGGGGAGGAATGCGAGACGTCGATGGTCCCATCCGCTGAGAGGCGAAGTCGAGAAAGTTGGTCGAGCATCTGGCGGATGGGGCGCAAGGGCGCGGTGCGGGGTGTCTCTGGGTCAGAGGGGCGTCTCATTCGGCCAGTCTCGCTTGGAGGAGACCGGAAGACCAGAGACCATAGTACGTGTTGCGCGGTTTAGACTGGGAGCGGCCACTCGATCAGTGCGACGTGGATTTCTCTTGTCGGCCACAAGCGGCCGCTCGCATGAATGGCTCCAATGTCCGGTGACTGCCACACAGCGGCCAACGGAAGAGGGAATCCCCTCCGCCGGTACGTGCCCTTTGCGGAAGTAGTGGCCTCGGAAAGCCGATGCTCGTGGCGACTCTTGGGGTCGTCCCCTGGGCGAAATAGACTGCTCCGCAAAAGGCGCAAGACCCGTATTGACTCTTTTCACAACAAGACGCTCGAGCCGCCGTAGCCTCGCTGTGTATGGGGCGTTTTCGTGCGCATCGCTTCAAACGGTATTGCGCGATGCGCCCCGGATAATTGTGAAAATGGGGCGCCCTGGGCCTGTCGGCCACGAGGCCAGTTCCTTCGCCAAATTGCGGAAGCTCACCTTCTCGACCAACAAAGTCCGTTCTGAGGAACTGGCGGCCAGGGCGAACGCAGTTTGCGCGGCAGTAGGGGGTTGTTCCTCAACGGCGTCCAGCGAGCCTGCTGCATCAGGGTGCCTTGGTAAGTTTGAGCAGCCCGCTGACGAGATGGCCCGTCAGAAATCGTACAGCTGCGAGGGGTTGCTAACGAGTATCTGGCGCCAAGTACTCCGGTCGGGTGTCCATGAATCGAGCAGGTCGACCAGATGTCCGGCATCCGGTACGTGACGTTGAATATTGACGTGAGGCCAGTCTGATCCCCAAAGAAGCCGATCGGGTCGCGTGGCGACAAGGTGCTCATGGAACGGGCGCATGTCCTGGTAGTGCGGGAATTCGGTCGATGCCCGATAGGGCGTGAGCTTCACCCAGAGGTGCCCTTCGCGCACAAGGTCGCACATCAGCTGGAATGCGGTGTCCCCAACGCCTCGGCGCGCATCGCAACGACCCAGGTGATCGATGACGAACGGGATGCTGGCCGATCGAATCAGCGGTGACAGTTCGGCCAGTTCATCAACGCCAAGCCAGAGCTGTGCGTGCAAGCCGACCTCCAGCATTTTCGGCAGGAGTTCGTCGATCGCAGAGACGTCAACAGTGTTCTTGTAGCGCGACGCACCGTGGGCATCCAGCAATCTGGAAAACCTCAAGCCGCGCACGCCTCGCGATTTCAGCGCCGCCAGGGATTCGACCGAGGCACCTTGGTCCACCACGGCCACGCCACGCACCCGCGCAGGATCGACCGACAGAGCATTCAGGAGGGCACGATTGTCGAGACCATGTGCCGACGGTTGAACCAGTACGCCACGCGTAAAGCCGATCGCATCGAGCATCTGAAGGTATCTCTCAGGTGGCGCCTCCCGCGGCGTGTAGGTCGCTCGCTCGCCAAAGGGAAGGACAGGTGAGGCCCGAAGACGTGCGAATGGCAGTCGCAGGATCCGGCCGGCACTGGATTCTTCGGGGAATGCGGGAGTGGGGCCGTCGACGCCGGCTGGATGGTGTTTGGCATGAGTCGATGGTGCGATCGCCCGCTCAAAGAGAGAACTTCCAGATTGGCCATCGGGCATGCGATTTCTGCAAGGCCGGTTGCGACATACCAAATAGTCATTCCTGGAGACCCAATCTGAAGTTCTCGTCTGGACGGAAAAGCAAGACCATTCATGCCAGTCCACCCCACGAAAAAGACGTATGAACTTCGAACTGAGTGAAGAGCACCAGGCGTTTGCCGATTCGGTGAGCCGATTCGCGAAAGACAAGCTCGCCGCAGGCGCATTGGAGCGTGCACACTCCGGGGAATACCCCTGGGAGGTGGCCAAGCTCCTGGCGGCGCAAGGTCTTCTCGGCATTGCATTCCCGGAAGAAGACGGCGGACAGGGCGGCACGCTCATGCACGCCGTGCTGGCGATACAGCAGATTGCACTGGTGTGCCCAAAGAGTGCCGACATCGTGCAGGCTGGCAACTTCGGGCCTATCCGCACGTTCGTCGAGTACGCGACGCCCGAACAGAAAGACCGATTCCTGCCAGACCTGCTGGGGGGCCGCAAGCTGATCTCCCTTGGCATGACCGAACCTGACGCAGGTTCGGCCGTGACGGAATTGAAGACCAGCGCGCGCCAGGACGGGGATCACTACCTCATCAACGGCAGCAAGATCTTCTCGACCCACAGCCCCGAGGCAGAACTCTTCCTCGTCTACGTTCGCTTCGGTCCCGGTCTGGACGGAATCGGTTCCGTGCTCGTCGAGCGTGGGACCCCCGGATTCACCGTTGGCAAGCCCGCCAGCTTCATGAACGGTGAACAGTGGTCGCAGTTGTACTTCGAAGACGCACGCATTCCTGCGAGGAATGTCCTCCTCGGCCCGGGGGGGTTTAAGAAGCAGATCTCCGGCTTCAACGTCGAGCGCCTTGGCAACGCTTCGCGCTCGCTGGCGCTGGGTCGCCATGCCTTCAACATCGCCAAGGAGCACGCGATGACCCGCAAGCAGTTCGACCGCGAACTCTGCGAGTTCCAGGGGCTGCAGTGGAAGTTCGCTGACATGTGGATGAAGCTGGAACAGGCGCAACTGCTGCTCTATCGCGCTGCGTTGGAGGGCGAGCATGGACTCCCCTCGGCGCAGAGCACTGCCATGGCCAAGTTGGCGTGCAACGAAGCTGGCTGGTTCGTCGCAAACGAATCGCTTCAAGTCATGGGGGGAATGGGCTTCAGTCAGGAGGCCATCGTCGAGTACTGCGTGCGCCGGATTCGCGGTTGGATGATCGCCGGCGGGTCCATTGAGATGCTGAAGAACCGGATCGCCGAGGGCGTCTTCGGTCGGTCCTTCTCTCAGCGCCCGCCGAAGGCTGCCTAACTCCGCAACGATCAAAACCATCAGGAGAAATCTCATGAAGTTATCAGTGAAGCTCGTCCTCACGACGTTCGCGGTCATGCCCGCGATGGCATTCGCCCAAGCAGGTTCGGACTACCCCTCGAAGCCTGTGAAGATCCTCGTGGGCTACCAGGCTGGCGGCCCGACCGATCTAACCGCACGTGTAATCGCCAGCAAGCTGCAGACGGCCCTGGGGCAGGCCTTTGTAGTGGATAACAAGCCCGGTGCGGGTTCGAACATCGCTTCCGAGGCAGCGGCGGCCAGCCCGGCTGACGGGTACACCTTGCTTGTCGCCGCTTCGCAGATGACGTGGAACAGCGGCCTGTACAAGACCGTCAAGTACGACCCGATCCGCAGCTTCGTGCCGATCAGCAAGATCATGAGTTCCCCAGCAGTCCTGGTGGTCAATCCCAAATTGCCGTTCAAGACCGTGCCGGATCTTGTTGCCTTTGCGAAGCGGGAGCCCAACAAGCTGAGCTTCGCATCCTCGGGCAATGGAACGGTCCCTCACCTCAGCGGCGAGCTCTTCAAGGCCGCCGCGGGTGTGCAGATGACACATATCCCGTACAAGGGCGCCGGGCCAGCCCTGAACGACCTCCTGGGCGCAAACGTGGACATGTCATTCCTTACCGCGCTGTCGGCGCTGCAATTCGTCAAGGATGGCAAGCTGCGCGCCCTTGCGGTGGTCTCCAATGAACGTCTGCCTCAACTCCCCGATGTGCCGACGCTCAAGGAGGCGGGCGTCACAGGAGTGGACCTCGAATCATGGAATGGGCTCTTCGCGCCTGCGGGCACGCCGCCGGCCATTGTTCAGAAGCTGAGCGATGCGGTGGTCAAGATCATGAAAGAGCCTGACGTGAAGAAAGTGTTCGAAGAGCAGGCTGCCAAGCCGATCGGCAACAAGGCCGGTGAATTTGCTGCCGAGCTTCAAACCGAAGTTCAACGCAACAACGCGTTCATCAAGTCGGCCAACCTGAAGGTGGACTGAGCGCAGCCACGCAATCGAAACGGAGACACATGTGAACACCGCAACCAAACTGCTTTGCGTGGGTGCTGCGCTCGTAGGCTCATACACCTGCGCGCTTGCCGAAGGCTATCCAAGCCAGCCTATCAAGATCATCGTCGGATACCAACCCGGCGGACCTACCGACCTCACCGCGCGGCTGATCGCGGCCAAGATGCAGACGTCGATGGGCCAGCCGGTCCTTGTCGAGAACAAGGTTGGCGCCGGCTCCAACATCGCCTCTGAGTTCGTGGCTGCGTCGAAGCCGGACGGCTACACGCTGCTGCTGGCGGCTGCGCCCATCACCTGGAACCCCCTGGTCTACAAGAACGTCCGGTACGACGTCCTGAAAGGCTTCGAACCGGTCGCCAACGTCATGACGGCGCCGGAAGTCCTGGCAGTGTCCACGAAGCTTCCGGCGAAGGACCTGAAGGAACTGGTCGCGCTCGCCAGGAAGCAGCCGGGCAAGCTTTCATACAGCTCCAGCGGCGCCGGCGGCTCGCCTCATCTGGCCGCCGAATTGCTCAAGCAGCGAGCTGGCATCGACATCGTGCATGTGCCTTACAAGGGCGCATCTGGTGCGTTGAACGACCTGATCGCTGGTCATGTGGACATGTCCTTCATGACCTCCATGTCCGCAATTCCCCATCTGAAATCGGGCAACCCGAGGGCCATTGCGATTGCATCGGAGAAGCGCCTGCCGCAGCTGCCCGATGTTCCGACGGTCGCGGAGATGGGCTATCCCGGCTTCGAAGCCGAATCCTGGAACGGGTTGTTCGCGCCGGCAAAGACCCCGCCGGAAATCGTCGCGAAGCTGAACGCCGAGGTGAACAAGGCCCTGCAAGACCCCGAAGTGCGCGACAAGCTCACTTCGCAAGGAGCAGTTGTCGTGGGTGGAACTTCCCAGAGTTTCCGCTCGTACCTGGTCAAGGAAGTGGAGCGCTGGGGAGGCCTCCTGAAGACCGTCAAAGTGAGCCTGGATTGAACATGGAAACCAAGACTTCGACCCGGGGTGGTGATCTGCACGCTGCTCTTTTCAACCCGCGTAGCGTGGCACTGGTGGGTGCTTCCGACGACGCGACGAAGACGGCGGGCAGGCCACAGCAGTACCTTTCCCGGGCGCAGTTCAGCGGGGCGGTCTATCCGATCAATCCGAACCGAGCGACGGTCCAGGGTCACAAGGCCTATCCCTCGCTTTCTGACTTGCCGGAAGTGCCCGAACACGTCTTCGTGTTGTCGCCGACCTCGAGTGTCCTGCCGGTCGTAGAGGAATGCGGCAGGCTCGGAGTCAAGGTGGTCACCATTCTTGCGAGCGGCTTTTCGGAGTCCGGCAAGGAGGGGGCTGCGCTCGAAGCCAAAGTGCGCGATGCCGCCCGGCGCGGTGGCGTGCGTCTTGTCGGTCCCAGCAGCATCGGCGTGGTCAATCCTCGCAACGGCCTGGTCCTGACCGCCAACGCTGCCTTCGCAGACCCCAACCTCCCGAAGGGCGGCCTCCTCGTGGCATCCCACAGCGGGAGCATGATCGGAGCGCTCGTGTCGCGCGGTATCGCGCGAGGTGTCGGCTTCGCCGGACTGGTGTCGGTCGGCAGCGAGACCGAACTGAGCCTCGGGGAAATCTGCGCGGCTTCCCTCGACGACGATGGAATTGACGGCTATCTGCTTTTCCTCGAGTCCCTGCACCATGGCGACACGATCAAGCAGTTCGCCGCCGAAGCAGCCCGTCGCGGCAAACCGGTGCTCGCCTACAAGCTTGGTCGCTCCGACGCAGCCGCGGAAATGGCGGCCACGCACACGGGTGCACTGGCAGGTGAAGACGACATCGCGGACGCACTGCTAAAGGATTGCGGCGTGGCTCGCGTCGGCGTGCTGGATGCACTGCTGGAGGCAGCGCCTCTCGCGCGGCGAATTCCCTTGCGCAAGTGGAAGAGGGCGCCACGCGTCGGCGTCGTGACCACGACGGGAGGCGGCGCCGCGATGGCGGTGGATCAACTGGGCATCCGCGATGTCACGGTCCAGGCGCCTTCGCCGGAAACGCTGCAGCGCTTGCGTGAAAAGGGCATCCATGTTTCGCCGGGTCGTGTCGTGGATCTGACCCTCGCCGGCGTCAAGTACGAAGTCATGAAAGCCGCATTGGACGTGTTGCTAGAAGCGCCGGAGTTTGATCTGGTGCTTGCGACGATCGGCTCCTCGGCGCGGTTCCAGCCGCAACTGGCGGTCAAGCCGATCGTCGACAGCAGCCACCATACAACGCCACTGGCCGCCATGATGGTCCCCGACGCGCCGGAGGCGCTGGCGGCACTGACTGCTGCAGGCGTACCGTGCTTTCGCGGACCGGAAGCGTGTGCCGACGCGATCGCGTCCGTCTTCGCACGTCGCATTCCTGGCACTTTGACGCTGCCGGCGCAGCCCGCCGGCTCGGCATCGTCTTTGAGTGAAGCAGCCGCCTATGCGGTGCTCGACGAGCTTGGCGTTCCGCATGCTCCGGCGGTCACTGCCCCGTTGAGCGGATCGGCACCTGCATTGCCATTCGACTTCCCTGTCGTCGCAAAAGTGTGCTCCGCCCAGATTCAACACAAGACAGAAGTGGGCGGTGTGGTGCTGGGCATCAAGAGCACCGATGAACTCCGGCAGGCGATGATCACGCTGCGGACGAATCTTCGTACCCGTGCGCCGGGTGTGGCGTGTGACGAGTTCCTTGTCCAGCCGATGCGCAAGGGCCTGACGGAGGTGCTTGTTGGCTACAAGATCGATGTCGCCGCGGGTCCCATCGTCATGTTGGCTGCGGGCGGCATCTGGGCCGAGATCACTCGAGACCGCAGCATTCGCCTGGCACCCGTATCGGTGGAAACCGCCAGGGAGATGATCTCCGAGGTGAAAGCCCTGAAGACGGTCAGCGGACTTCGCGGCAAGGAACGCGGCGATCTGGAAGCCTTGGCGCGTGCGGTGTCATCGCTCTCCCAACTGGCACTGCGTCCCGAACTCGGGATCCATGAAGCGGAAGTGAACCCGCTGATGGTGATGCCGGAGGGGCAGGGCGTGATGGCGGTGGACGCGCTGGTCCTTCAGGGGAAGTGAAATGCACCCTCCGCACACGGTCGAGCGCCACGCTGAAGCAGCCGAGATCATCTTTCGCATGGAATCAAGCGGTTGTGTGCGGGACGTGGACTGCGGCGGTAGCGTTGTCCGATGGCGTATCTTCGGATCGGGATCGCCTCTTGTACTGCTGCACGGCGGTCACGGGAGCTGGCTCCACTGGGTGCGGAATGTCTCGGGGCTGGCAACGCGGCATCGCGTCCTCGTTCCCGACATGCCAGGCTTCAATGACTCCGAAGACCTTCGTTCATCACCGCGGAGTTCCGACCCTCTGGCAGACGTGGTAGCTGCCTTGCGCTGCGGCATCGCGTCACTGATCGGTCCGGACACGCCGATTGATCTCGTCGGCTTCTCCTTCGGCGGCCTCGTCGCTACGCGATGGGCATCGGAGATGCCGATCGTTCGTCGACTTGCCCTCATCGGCCCTGCTGGCCACGGTAGGGCGAGACGCCAACTCACGCCCCTTGAGGACTGGCGAGCCGCGGACAGCCCCTCTGCGCGTCGTGAAGCCCTGCGACAGAACCTATACAGCTTCATGCTGCATTCGCGAGATGGCGACGACGAACTCGCGCTGACCGTCCACGAACGATCGTGCGTGCGCACTCGATTCCGAAGCAAGGCGCTATCTCGTGCGGGCGGATTGACGGGACTTCTGGACCGCATCGATGTGCCAGTGTTGACGCTGTGGGGCGAAAACGATGTGACTGCCCATCCCGAATCCGTTGCCGAACTCCTGCGAAACGGCCGCTCGGACCGTGAGTGGTGCCTGATCTCAGGCGCCGGCCACTGGGTGCAGTACGAGAGCGCCGATCGGGTCAACGAGCTTCTGCTCAGCTGGTTCAAGCCTGAGATCTGAAGCTGATCTGCCACAGGCAACAACCTATTCCATGACTACCGAGTGAGACTGCAATGAACATCCTGGTCCCCGTCAAACGGGTCGTCGACTACAACGTGAAGGTGCGCGTGAAGAGCGACGGCACCGGAGTGGACATTGCCAACGTCGGCTGATCTGCCCCAGGCCACCTTCGCCAGCAAGGTTGAAGTCGCTGGCGACAAGGTGAGCGTCACCCGTGAAGTGGATGGCGGCCTGGAAACCCTGTCCCTCTCGCTTCCCGCCGTCATCACCAGCGACCTGCGCCTCAATGAGCCGCGCTACGTGACGCTGCCCAACATCATGAAGGCCAAGAAGAAGCAGCTGGACACGGTGAGCCCGGCGGATCTAGGCGTCGATGTCGCTCCGCGCCTGAAGACCCTGAAGGTTGCGGAGCCGCCTAAGCGCGGTGCCGGCATCAAGGTGCCCGATGTGGCCACGCTGGTGGACAAGCTCAAGAACGAAGCCAGGGTGATCTGAGGAGGAAGACTGTCATGACCGTACTTGTTATTGCCGAACACGACCACGCCACGCTCAAGCCGGCGACCCTGAACACGGTGACCGCTGCAGCAGCTTGCCAAAGTGGCGATGTGCACGTCCTGGTGGCTGGTGCCAATGCCGTTGAAGCCGCCAAGGCCGCAGCGCAAGTCGCGGGCGTTGCCAAGGTGATCGTGGCCGACAGCCCGAGCCTGGCTGAGAACCTCGCCGAGAACGTCGCGGCCCAAGTCCTCGGGATCGCCAAGAAATACAGTCACATCCTGTTCCCGGCGACCGCCGACGGCAAGAACGTGGCTCCCCGCGTAGCGGCCAAGCTCGATGTCGCCCATATCAGCGACAAGGTGATCGTCGCGATCAACAAGGACGAAGAGGCCCCGATCTTCTCGGTGGCCGACTACGGCCTCGTGGCCGACCTCTTGACGGCCGTGCCGGAACTCGTGGAGATGCTCTGATGATCGGCCAGGCTAACCCTTCAAAAGTCTCGACCGCACGTCATGGCGATGTGCTCGCAATTGTCATCAACAATCCTCCCATCAACGAGGGCTCCATTGAAGTCAGGCGAGGGCTCCTGGAGGCGGTCCAGCAACTCGATGGTGACGCGACGCTCGTCGCGGGCGTGATCGTGGGCGCGGGCGAGACGTTCATCGCGGGCTCCGACCTGCGGGAGTTCGGCATGCCGCTGGAGGACCCTCAACTCAAGTGGCTACGCAAGCTGAGCGGCCCTGGTTTCAAGCTCGGCGATTCGACCTTCCTCGCGTGAAACCTCGCAACTCTCATTCACAAGACCTAAGAAATGAATATGGAAACCATCCTTGTCACTGGCGCCGACCTGGCTCCCCCGGCTCTCAAGCTCTTGAGCAACTTTGAGCTGATCTTTGCGGGCAAGGCGCCCACCGAGGACGACGTGATTGCACTGTGCAAGAGGCACAATCCCATCGGCGTCATCGTTCGTTATGGCAAGTTTGCACGCGCGGCGATGGAGGCCGCACCGGCGTTGCGTGTGATTTCTCGCCATGGCGCAGGGGTGGATGTCATTGACCTCGACGCTGCCCGGGCCTTGGGCATCGATGTTCGCGCCGCCGTGGGAGTGAATGCGGCCGCCGTTGCAGAGCACGCGGCAGCACTTCTTCTTGCAAGTGCCAAGTCGACCGTCAAGCTCGATGAACGGATGCGTGAGGGCCATTGGGACAAATCGACGCACAAGAGCCAGGAACTCGGGGGCAAGACAGTCGGACTTGTCGGGTTGGGTGCGATTGGCCGCAGGTTTGCCCGTATTGCCGACGCAATGGACATGAAGGTCATCGGCTTTGACCCGGGCGCGCGCGATCTCCCGGACTACGTTGAAAAAGTTTCACTGGGCGACATTTGGACGCGGTCGGACGTCATTTCCCTGCACTGCCCGTTGACCGATTCGAATCGCATGATGATCAATGCCGACGTGCTCGCCAAATGCAAGCGCGGCGTGATGCTCGTCAATACCGCCCGCGGTGGTCTCGTCGATGAGGATGCGCTGCTCGACGCACTGCGCTCGGGTCAAGTGTTTGCTGCGGGTCTCGACAGCTTTGCGCAAGAGCCCCTGGCCGCCGATCACCCGTTCCTCAAGGAGGCAAACGTGGTCCTCAGCCCCCACGTAGGCGGTGTCTCGGTCGAAACGTATGTGAACTTGGGTCTCACCGCCGCAAACAATCTCCTGAGCATGCTTGCAACCGCACGTCAGCAGTTCCAGTCCTCGATACCCCAAACGAAACGCAGAACGAAAGGCTCTTCATGACCGACCAAACCCGTCTCAAGCTTCCTTCTCTGAAGGGCGCCGTCGCTCCCGAAGAATGGAAAGCTCGCGTTGACCTCGCGGCGTGCTATCGACTTTTCGAGATCTACGGCTTGTCCGACCTGACAGCGAACCATATCTCGGCCAGAGTACCCGGGGAGAACGCGTTCCTGATCAATCCGTATGGAATGCTGTACGACGAAATCACGGCATCGAGCCTGATCAAGGTCGACGAGTGTGGCGAAGTGCTGTACAGCCCTGACTTCGGGGACCTCGGGTACGGGATCAATCGCGCTGGCTACGTCATCCATAGCGCCATCCATGCGGCGCGCGAGGACGTCGCCTGCGTCGCCCACACGCATACCGTGGCGGGCATGGCGGTTTCGTCGCTGGCTGAAGGGATCTTGCCCTTGAATCAGACGGCAATGCGTTTCGCAACGGCGGCCTATCATGGCTTCGAGGGCATCGTCCTCGACGGGAAGGAAAAAGAGTCGCTGTTGCGTGACATGGGACAGGAGACCCATCTGGTTCTGCGCAACCACGGCCTCCTGGTGGCAACCGGCACTGTCGCCGAAGCCTTCAACGCCATGCACCGCTTTGAACAGGTATGCCGCGCCCAATTGGCCGCGTTGGCATGCGGCAGAGAGATGACGATGGTGCCCGCCGACATCGTCGAGAGCACGCGGCGCAACTACCTCCCCGGCACCCGCCGTCCCTTCGGCGTCATGGAGTGGCCGGCCATGCTGCGCAAGCTCAATCGCATCGACCCTAGCTACGCTGACTAGCACGCCCGGACGGCTTTCAGCTCCCGCCTCGAACGCCGATCGCCCCACCCTCGCCAATGTGGGGGCGTAAGCGCCCCAACAAGCGGGTTGAGTCAACCCGATCCCGAGCGGATTGCATTCTCGCTGGCCGGTGCGGGATCTGGTTCAGTCGACGACCTTGGCGGCCTCGGCCAAAAGCCAGCCCCGAAACACCTCGACCCGTCTCGAAAATCGCTGGCTTGCAGGCCGGACGAGGTAATGGGCCTTCTCGCGCCGCAGCGGTTGGTTGAAGGGTCGGATCAGCGTCCCTTTCTCGAACTCGGCTTGCAACATGGCCGACTGTCCAATCGCCATGCCCAGTCCATCCAGCGCGGCCTGCCAGGTGAGCACCGATGTGCTGAAGCTCATTCTCTCGGCGGAAACGGCGGCCTGCGTCTTACCGGTGGCCGAGAGCCAGTCGTCCCAGTCTGTGCGCCGATAGTGTGAAACGAGGAGTCGCTTCCCGAGAAGGACGTCCTTGGTTGCGCCGCGCGGAAGACTCTTCAGGTACTGGGGCGAGCAGACGGGTTCGATCTCGTCGGGAAATAGCAGATCCAGCTGAACCCGCGGCCAGTGACCGTCCCCAAACTGGATGGCAAGGTCGACAGCATCCCGGTCGAAATCGACGTCGGGGACCGCGTTGCTCACCAGGACCTCGATGTCCGGATACCTTGCATGAAAGTCAGGGAGCCGGGGAATGAGCCACTTGGCGGTGAAGGTGGTGTACGTGCGCACGCGCAGGACGCCATGCGAGGTGTCGCGCAAGACCTTCTCCGTCGCGGTGGCGATCTCGTCGAATGCCGGCATCACCCGCTTGGCGTAGTTGGCTCCGGCGCGCGTCAAGGTGACGCCGTGACGCTCTCGACGAAGCAACTCGATACCGAGGTAGGACTCCAGAGCGGCAATCTGCCTGCTCACCGCGGATTGAGACACATGAAGCTCCTGAGCCGCTGCGGTCAGGTTCTCGAGGCGCGCCACCACGACGAAGACGCGCAGCGGATTCAGAGGAGGGTATCTACGGCTCATTGAGCAGTCACTCTTTAGGGATGCGTTTCTAGCATGCCTCACGCCTCATTGAGAAGTCGATGTCACCACACGGCTTGTGACCGCAGAGATGGCGAAGACGCTGGTTCAGCCCTTCGTGGTCGACAACCGCGCGGGTGCAGGTGGCGTGATTGGTCACGCGGCTGGCGCTCGTGCTCAGCCCAATGGGTACACCTTGACGGCGACGGCCAATGGGAGTTTCGTCGTGACGCCGAAACTGCAGCCGGGGAAGCGCCCATTCGAATCGTCAGACGTACCGTGGGATCAGCTACGACGCTCGCCCGATGACCCCAATGACCAGTCTCAGGACCGGATTTCAGCTTCAAAGCAGTACTGTGAATGACCAAAGAAGCCTTCATCTGGGACGCCATCCGCACGCCCTTCGGCCGCTACGGCGGCTCGCTGTCGAGCGTGCGCGCCGACGACCTCGCCGCGGTGCCCATCCGGGCGCTCATGGAGCGCAACAACAAGAACGTGGACTGGCAAGCCGTTGCCGACGTGCTCTACGGCTGCGCCAGCCAGGCCGGCGAAGACAACCGCAACGTCGCGCGCATGGCCGGCTTGCTGGCTGGACTGCCGATCGAAGTGGGCGGCGGCACCATCAACCGACTCTGCGGCTCGGGCTTCGATGCGGTCGGCAGCGCAGCGCGTGCCATCGAGGCGGGCGAAGCCGGCCTGATGATCGCCGGCGGTGTCGAAAGCATGAGCCGCGCGCCCTTCGTGATGCCCAAGGCCGAAAGCGCCTTCAGCCGCAACAACGCGGTGTACGACACCACCATCGGCTGGCGCTTCGTCAACAAGCTGATGAAGGCGCAGTACGGTGTCGACTCGATGCCCGAAACGGCCGACAACGTCGCGACCGATTACAAGATCGAGCGCGAGGCGCAGGACCGCATGGCGCTGGCTTCGCAGCAGCGCGCGGTTGCCGCGCAGAAGTCCGGCTTCTTCGATGCCGAGATCGTGCCCGCGAGCGTCGCTCAGAAGAAGGGCGATCCGATCATCGTCTCCAAGGACGAGCATCCGCGGGACACCAGCCTCGAGGCGCTCGCCAAGCTCGAGGGCGTGGTGCGCCCCGACGGCACCGTGACCGCGGGCAACGCCAGCGGCGTGAACGACGGCGCCTGCGCGCTGCTGCTCGCCGATGAAGCGACCGCCGCGAAGAACGGCCTCACGCCGCGCGCCCGCGTGGTCGGCATGGCGACCGCCGGCGTCGCGCCGCGCATCATGGGCATCGGCCCCGCGCCCGCTACGCAGAAGGTGCTCGCGCTGACGGGACTCAAGCTCGACCAGATCGACGCAATCGAACTCGGCCAGCGCAATGGGATCGCAAGGCCTTCGCTCTCGAATTGGCCGAGGCGCGCAAAGCCATGCGGATGAGCGCACCCATGATGGAAGGAGTGCGCCGCCATGCCAGGTACTGCATGGTCTACGTCGACGCCCGCGTGCTCGTGCCTCTGTTTCAGTATGCGGCCCACAGTGCGGCCGCCGCCACCGTGTACTTGAGGGAGAAGGCGAAGCTCGTCGCCGCAGCGTGCATTCCGGCGAGCTAGCCTTCGCATCAGGCGCCGCCGCGCACCCAGGCCGCAGGCACCGCGACAATGCGTCCATGACGCGAGCCAAGAGATTTTCTGCAGACATCGGCGGCAACGCCTTGCATTCCATCCACCTTCACACGCTGGCGAACGGCGTCAGACTGCTCGCCATCCCCATGCCCCACGTTCAGAGCGCCAGCGTGGGCGTGTTCCTGCAAGTCGGCTCGCGCGACGAAACGCCGGGCACGAACGGCATCGGGCATGTCCTGGAGCACATGGCGTTCAAGGGGACCACCACCCGCTCCGTGCAGGCCATCAACCTCGATGCGGAGCGGCTGGGCGCCGATGTCAACGCGTTCACCGGCAAGGACAGCACCGGCTACTTCATGACCGGCCTGGGCCGCCACGCGGAGCAGTTGCTGCGCATGACGGCGGACATCGTCCTGAACAGCACGTTCCCCGATACTGAATTGCAGCGCGAGCTGGAAGTGATTCGCCAGGAGGCGACCGAGTACGAGGAAGATCCGGAGGATGCCTGCAGCGACCTGCTCGACCGCGCCATCTGGGGCGACCACCCGATGGGCATGCCGGTGATCGGCACCGTCGGGAACATCGAAGGCTTCACACGGCAGGACCTGGTCCGCCACGTTCAATCCCACTACGTCGCGGAGAAGACCGTGGTCGCCGCGGCCGGCAACTTCGACGTCGAAGCCTGGGTGGCGCTGGCGGACGAGCTCTTTGCCGCGATGCCCCGGTCGGCCGCGCCACCCGTGCCGCTGTCGCAAGCGCCCGCGAAGTATGTCGGTCATGCCATGGCCCGACGCTTCTCGCAGGTGTCGCAGGTGTTCCTCAACATCGCCTACCCGATGGCGCCTGCGCGGCAGGAAGAGATGTCGCAGCGGCGCTGGCGCGTGACGGCAGCGCTGGCGTCCAACTTGTTCGGAGGCGGGATGTCGTCACCCTGGGTCGACAGGGTCCGGGAGCAGCTCGGCCTGGCCTACACCGCCGAGTCCACGATCGACAGCGGAGACGCGTGGGCCAACTTGGTGGTGCATGCGGTCACGACGCCGGACCAGCTCGAGGCACTGGCGACCGAGACGGGCGGCCTGCTGCGTGCGCAGGCCAGGTCCATCGATCCCGTGCATCTGGAGCGGGCCAGGAACCAGCTGACCGTGTCGCGCGTGCGCGCCGCAGAGCGCACCTACGCGACGATGGAGCAGGCGGTGGAAGAGCTCTTCGCCAACGGCACCGTGACTCCGATTTCCGAAGCGATCGCCATGATCGACGACATCCGCGCCGAAGAGGTGCAGGCGGTTTTCGGGAGGATGCTGGGCCACGCCCCGGCCCTCGCGATCACCGGCAAGGGCGCCAGCGCGCGAGCGGCGCGGCAGTTGGCTGCGTCACTGGCGGCCGGCGTTGGTTAGGCGGAGCCTGCCCACGGAGGCAGGTCTGGCAGGGACCAGACGCTGATCGCTTGGAGGCGACGCACACGATCGCGCGTCCCGATCAACCGTGCTCAGCCGCCCAGGCCAGGACGTTCTTGACGGTGTCGCCGTAGAAGGTCCGATACAGGCTTTCTGTCACGTAACCCACATGGGGCGTGGCCAGGACATTCGGGAGCGTGCGGAAAGGATGATCCGCGGGCAAGGGCTCCTGGTCGTACACATCGAGGGCGGCGCCGGCCAGTTCGCCGCGTCGCAATGCGGCGACCAGGGCCGATTCGTTCACGATGGGGCCGCGAGAGGTGTTCACCAGCCGTGCGCTGCGCTTCATCAGTGCCAGCTCGCTTTCTCCGACCAGGCCCTCGGTGCGGCTGCTGAGCAGCACGTGGACCGTGAGGATGTCGGCGGTACGGAACAGTTCTTCCTTGTCGACATGGCGCACCCCCGACTCGGCCGCCTTCTCCACGGTGAGGTTCTGGCTCCATGCGATGACGTGCATGCCGAAGGCGGCGCCGACGGCGGCCACCTGGCGTCCGATGCGGCCCAGGCCCAGGACCCCGAGGGTCTGGCCCGCCAGGTCGCCGCCGAGCTTCGTCTGCCAGCCGCCCGCGCGCATGCTGGCCGCGTCGTCCGCGAGGTGCCGCACGCTGCCCAGGATCAGCGCCCAGGTCATCTCGGCGGCAGGCTGGGACGCGTACCCGGTCGCCATCACGCTGATGCCCCGCTCCTCGGCGGCTCGGCGGTCGATGGACCGGTTGACGGGGCCGGTCGAGGCGATCATGCGCAAGCGCGGAAGGCGTTCGATGACCGACCTGGGCAAGGGCGTGCGCTCGCGCATCACGCAGACGACGTCGAAAGGCAGCAGTCGCTCGACCACGCGGTCCTCGTCGGGTTCGTGGTCGTGGAAGACGTGCAGCTCGGCGAACTTCTCCACCTCGGACCAGTCCGCCATGGACCGGGCCACGCGCTGGTAGTCGTCCAGGATCGCGATCTTCAATGGGCTCATCGTCGAACTCTCCGTGCAAATGCCGCCGGAAGCGCCCGCCGGACATCGGCAGGCCGCTCCTCGCCCATGATGCCCTACCGCCGGCCGAGCCGCCCCTCCGGCCGCAGGCGCTCGCCTCGGTCACGGGGCGAGCAGGCTGGCCGCCTGGCCTGGCCGCCCGACAGAGTTGCCACCAGCGGAAGCGGGGCGTATCGTGGGCGCATTGGAAGGAGCGTCTCATGCCTCCAACACGAAGCACCGCCCGCGGCATGACGCACGGCACGCGCGTCATGTTGCAGGGCCCGACGATCTACGCCGAGGCCTTGGCCCCGCCCTCGCATGCCCAGCAGTGCGAGCTGGCCGTGCAGGCCATCTGGCATGTGCTGGACGAGCACAATCTCCTCGATGAGCAGGTGCGGGCCGATCTCGCCGCGATGCTCGAGCCGCTGGCCGCGCCGGCCTTCGGGGACCGGCCGCAGCGCCTGATCAAGATCCTGCGCCACCCGAACCCGATTGATCCCTCGCACCTGTACTGGCTCACGCGCCGGCTGCTGACACTGGTGCCGGAGCTGCAGGCCGCGGCGATCACGAGCAAGGAGCTCATGTAAGGCGTGGCGGCGATCGGGCCCGGGCCCTGAACTTCAGGCCTTGAAGCCCAGCCGCTTCATCGCGCCCGCCAGCCCCTGCGCTGCTTTCGCGTAGCCCTTCCAGGGCTCGTTGCCCTTGTCGAGCCGCGTGTGGATGTTCTGCACGGTCCACTGCGCCCCGCTCGTCAGGCTCTGCACCTCGCCCCAGGAGACCGGCACCGAGACGCCCAGCCCCGGCCGCGCGCGCGCGGACCAGGCGCAGATGGTGGTGGCGCCGAAGCCGTTGCGCAGGTAGTCGATGAAGATGCGGCCCACGCGGTTGCGCGGTCCGCTCTTGGCCACGAACATCTTCGGCAGGGTGCGCGCCAGGTGCTGCACGATGGCCTCGGAGAAGTCCTTCACCGGGTCCCAGCCGTAGTGCTTGCGCAGCGGCACCACCACGTGCAGGCCCTTGCCGCCGCTGGTCTTGCAGAAGCTCTCCAGCCCCAGCTCGCCCAGGAACACGCGCACGACCTCGGCGGCCTGCTGCATGGCGGACCACGGGACTCCCTCGCCCGGGTCGAGGTCGAAGGTCATGCGGTCGGGCTTGGCGGTGGCGGTCTTCACCGCGTTCCAGGTGTGGAATTCGATGACGTTCATCTGCGCGGCCGACACCAGGCCCTCCGGGGTCGCGACCTCGATCATCGGCTCGTGGCCAGGCCAGATGGCGGGGTCGAGCTGGCGCACGCCTTCCATGCCGCCCTTCTCCAGGTGCTTCTGGAAGAAGAGTTCGCCGTCGACGCCGTTGGGCGCCCGCACGAAGGAGACGGGGCGGCCCCGCAGGTGCTCCATCATCAGCGGTGCGATCAGGCCGTAGAAGCGCACCAGCTCGATCTTGGTGACGCCGCTCTTGGGGTCGATCACGCGTTCGGGGTTGGTCACCTTGAGCTTCGCGGGCAGGGTGTGTGCCACGGGAGGAGGGGCCACGGCCTCGGGAAGGTGGACGGCCTTCTCGCGCACGACGGCCTTGGCCGGCTTGTCGCTGCGCAAGGCGTGGAAGACGCCGTGGCGGATGTGGCCGCCCGCCGTCCACTCCGAATAGGCGACCTCGGCCACGAGTTGCGGCTTGACCCAGCGGGCGTGGCGTTCGTCCTCGGTCCTGTCCTTGAAGGGCCGCTGGTCGATGCCGATCTTCTGCAGCTGCTTGTGGATGTCGAGCAACATGCGATCGTCGAAGCCGGTGCCGACCTTGCCGGCATATACCAGCTCGCCGTTCGCATCGTGTACGCCCAGCAGCAGCGCGCCGATGCCTACGCGCGAGCCCTTGGGATCGGTGTAGCCGCCGATGACGAACTCCTGCCGGCGGTTGCACTTGAGCTTGATCCAGTCGCCCGTGCGGCGCGAGGCATAGCCGCTCTGCTTGCGCTTGCCGATGATGCCTTCCAGGCCCATCTGGCAGGCCGATGCCAGCATGTCGCGCGGCTGTGCGTCGAAGGACTCGCTCAGGCGGATGCCGGCGGGCGCCTCGGCGAGCAGCGTGCGCAGCTGCTCGCGCCGCTCGAGCAGCGGCACGGCGCGCAGGTCGTGGCCGTCGTAGTACGGCAGGTCGAAGAGGAAGTACTCGATGTCCTGCGTGCGGCTGCTGTCGAACGCGTTCTGCAGGGCCTGGAAGTCCGTCTTGCCGCCTTCTTTCAGAACGACGATTTCGCCATCGAGCCAGCAGGGCTTGAGCTTCATGCGCGCGATGGCCTTCACCAGGTGCGGCATGCGGCTGCTCCAGTCGTGGCCGTTGCGGGTGATGAGGCGCACGCCCTCGGCGTCGACGCGCGCCAGCATGCGGTAGCCGTCGAACTTGATCTCGTAGACCCAGTCGCCCGGCTGGCCCGGAGGCGCGTCGACCAGGGTGGCGAGGGGCGGCGCGAGCTTGTGCGGCAGCTCGGCGCGGACGGCGCCCTCGGGCATGCCGCGCGCATGGCCTCGGGCGGCCCGGCGCGCCGGCGCGGACGCGGGCGCGGGGCCGGGGGCGGCTTCGGGCTCGGGCATGGGCAGCGCGGCCACGCTGTCGGGAAACTCGTCCACCACGCTGAACTCGGCGGAGGGCCGCTCGTAGCCGTCGCGCTCCTTGATGAGCAGCCAGGTGTTGTCCTTGCCGTCCTTGCTCTTGATGCGCACCAGCACCCACCGGCCGTGCAGCTTGTGGCCGTGCAGCTCGAACTTGAGGTCGCCCTTGCGGTAGCCCTCGTGCGGGTCGCCGACCGGTGTCCAGGTGCCCTTGTCCCAGATCTGGACCTTGCCGGCGCCGTACTGCTTCGGCGGGATGGTGCCCTCGAAGCTGTTGTACGAGATGGGGTGGTCCTCGACGTGGACGGCCATGCGCCGCATGTGGCGGTCGTAGCTGGGGCCCTTGGGGACGGCCCAGCTCTTCATGGCGCCGTCGAGCTCCAGCCGCAGGTCGTAGTGCAGGCGGCTGGCCCAGTGTTTCTGCACGACGAACTGGCGCGCCTGCTCGTTCTGCCGGCCGCCCTCGGCGGGTTCGGGCGTGACGGCGAAGTTTCGCTTGGCCTTGTATCTCTGCAGCGGGTCGGCGGTGGTGCGGGCCATGGATCTTCAGTTGCGCGGCTGCAGCCGCCGGTAGGCGCTGAAGTGCCGGATCGCCAGCTGCTTCTGGCCCGACTGGGCGTAGAGCAGCGCGGCGTTCTGGTGCGCGTCGGCGAAGTCTGGCTGCAGGCGCAGGCACTGTTCGTAGGCGGCGAGCGCATCCGAGACGCGGCCAATGTCCTCCAGCGCCACGGCGCGGTTGTAGTGGATGAGGGGGTCGTCGGGGCAGTGCTCGACGCCCTCGTCGTACAGCGCCACGGCCTCGCCGCTGCGGCCGGCCTCGCACAGCATGAAGCCGAGGTTCAGGTAGGCATGGGCATGGGCCGGCTCCTGCGCGAGGATGCGGCGGTAGGCCTGCTCGGCGGCCGCGGGGTCGGAGGACTCCAGCGCTTCGGCCGCCTCGAACAGCTCGTCGACGTCGTGGGACGGCGAGGCCTCGGTTTCCGCCGGCCGCTGGGCGATGAAGGTGACGCTGCCGGTGGCCGGGGCGACGCTGAAGTCCATCACCAGCTGGCCGGTGTCCGGCTCCCACTGGGCATGCTCCTCGCGCACGATGATGCGGTCGCCCACCGCGGTGATGCGCAGGCCGTTGACGGGCGCCTCCGGGGGCAGCGTTTCACGCAGGCGACGCAAGGTGCGCAGGATCTGGCGGGTGGGGATGCGCGCCGCGCGCAGGTCGTGCGCGGAGCGCAGCAGCACCACGTCGCGGAAGGAGAAGCGCCAGGCCCGGCCCGGCCCGCGGGAGGGATCGACGAAGCCGAGTTCGATCAGCTTGGAAACGGCATGGCGCGTGAGGCCCAGCATTTGCCGGACCACGCGCAGGGTGTAGGGATGGGTGTGCTCGAGCGGGGCGTCGTCGTTGTTCGTCACTTCTTCATGCGCGCGCGTGCCGGCGCAGGCTCGGCCTCCTTGGCGGCCCGCGGCGCACGCTTCGCGCCCTTGCTTTGCACGGCTGCAGGCTGCCTGGCGCCCGGCTTGGCCGCGGGCTTGGCCGTGCGGCCGAGGCTGGCGCGCAGCATCTCGGTGAGGTCGATGACCTGGGCGCCCGGGGCATCTTCGGGGTGCTCGACGGCCACCACTTCCTCGCCGGCGATCTTCGCATCGATGGCGGCGAGGATGCGCTTCTTCTCTTCGTCCTCGAACAGCGTGGGGTCGTATTCGTCGGCCGAGATCTGGTCGATGAGCTGCAGGGCGAGCTTGAGCTCGGCGGCCGAGGGCGGCGGGAGCTGCTCGATGTCCAGGTCCTTCTGCGAACGCACCTCGTCGGCGAAAAGCAACTGCTGCAGCACCAGGCCGTCGTCATTCGCGCGCACTTGCACGACGTACTGCTTGGACTTCCAGGCCCAGCGGGCCAGTGCGCAGCGCCCGCTTTCCTGCATGGCGGCCTTGAGCAGGTTGTAGGGCTTGCCGCCGCGCTTGTCGGGGGCGAGGAAGTAGGCCTTGTCGAAGTAGATCGGGTCCACCGCCTTCTCCGGAATGAAGGAGACGATGTCGATCAGGTGGCTGCCGCCCTCCTCCAGCGCCTTGAGCTCCTCGGGCGCGAAGATGACGTAGCGGTCCTTCTCGAACTCGTAGCCCTTGACCATCTCGCTGCGTGGCACGACGGACTGGTCCTTTTCGGAGATGTACTGCTGCTTCACGCGCGAGCCGTCCTTGGACAGCAGGTTGAAGCGCACGGCCGACGAACTCTCCGTGGCCGAATACAGCTTCACGGGAATCGAGACCAGGCCGAAGCCGAGCGACAGCGAGGCGATGGAACGGGCAGCCATGGGGGTCCTCTGGCGAACGCGGAAAAAACAGCATGCCAGTTTTTCGTGAATGTGAGAATAGGACACAATCTCCGCCCCCCGCTCGCTCGTACCGCCGCTGCACCCGGCTCAGGGCCTCCCCGCTGCGCGGCACTTCGCGCACACTGCGCTCATTCCACCGCAGTCCAGGCGCAGCCATGTCCCTCCCCCACTCCGATCTCGCCAAGACCACTTTCGGCGTCCTGACCCTGGTCCTGCTGATCGGATCCTCGCTGTGGATCCTGCGGCCCTTCCTGGGCGCAACCATCTGGGCTGCGATGGTGGTGGTGGCGACCTGGCCGGCCTTTCTGTGGATCCAGGCCCGGCTATGGCGGCGCCGCTGGCTGGCTGTGCTGGCGATGGTGCTGATCCTGCTCCTGCTGTTCGTGCTGCCGCTGACACTGGCGATCTCGACCATCGCGGCGAATGCGGAAGAGGTGGTGGCCTGGGTGCGCTCGCTGATCAGCAAGGGGCCGCCGAAGCTGCCCGACTGGGTCGCGGGCCTGCCACTGGTGGGCTCGCGCATCGCCGCGGCCTGGACCGACCTGGTGGCCTCGGGCGTGGCGGGACTGGAAGAAAAACTCACGCCCTATGCACGGCAGGTCACGACCTGGCTGTTCGCGCAGGCCGGCGTACTGGGCGCGCTGACGCTGCAGTTCCTGCTGACGGTGGTGATCGCCGGGATGATGTACGCGGGTGGCGAATCCGCGGCGGCGGTGGTGCGGCGCTTCGGCTTCAAGCTGGGGGGCCAGCGCGGCGAGGACGCGGTGATCCTGGCCGGCAAGGCGATCCGCGGCGTGGCGCTGGGGGTGGGCGTGACGGCCTTCGTTCAGGCGGTGACGGGCGGCATCGGCCTGGCGATCGCGGGCGTGCCCTTCGCGGCGCTGCTCACGGCCGTGATGTTCATGCTGTGCATCGTGCAGGTGGGGCCGACGCTGGTGCTGGCGCCTGCAACGATCTGGGTGTTCTGGAACGGTTCGACCGGCTGGGGCGTGTTCCTGCTGGTCTGGACCATCATCGTGGGGACGATGGACAACTTCCTGCGCCCCTTCCTGATCCGCCGCGGCGCCGACCTGCCGCTGGCGCTGA
Source organism: Variovorax defluvii (assembly GCF_039541515.1). Classification (NCBI taxonomy): domain Bacteria; kingdom Pseudomonadati; phylum Pseudomonadota; class Betaproteobacteria; order Burkholderiales; family Comamonadaceae; genus Variovorax; species Variovorax defluvii. The sequence goes on along the minus strand of NZ_BAABGJ010000012.1, from coordinate 103,658 downwards.
TCTTCGCGGGCGTGATCGGCGGGCTGCTGGGCTTCGGCCTGGTGGGAATCTTCGTCGGGCCGGTGATGCTGGCGGTGTCTTACACGCTGATCGATGCGTGGTTGAGGGATGCGGAGCCGCTGGCGGCACCGGAAGTCACGCGGCAATAGGCACGGCGAACAGGCAGGACGGACCGCCACGACGCGGGTACCACACGGCGGGGGCGTGCCCCGCAGCGTCTCAAGCGCTGCGCCGTGCGGCGCGGCCCACGTAGCTCATGCGGGCCTCGTGCGCGAGGCCATGGCGCACGAGGTCGCGGGCCTCGTCGTCTGCAAACTCGAGCAGCGCGTCGGGAATCTCGTCCTCTTCGAGTGCGAAGAGGATCTCGATCGCCTCCTGCTGGGCCTCGGAGAAGGTACCGGCCTTCGCGAGGTGGTCGAACCTGGCGGCGGTTTCCTTGGGCGCCAGTTCGCGGCACTCGAGCAGTTCGAGCACGCACTCGATCTGCGAGGGCGTCAGGGGTGCGGGTGCGGTGTACGGCTTCATGACATCCTTCCTTTTCATTCGGGGGCTCAGGAGGCTTCCTGCATGGAATCAGTCTCCCGACGGAAACTTAAGCGTCGCTGAAATCGGGATCGGCACGCCTGCCCGCCCCCGCAAAACGCGCAAAGGCGTGAGGAAAGTCTCGCCGTCCTGTTGCGGCGGATCCTCGCGACGTGCCGGCAGCAGGCCTCACCGGGTCATTCCTGCGGGAACGGCGAGTACCACGGCCACGGTGGCGAAAAGCAAGGGTGGCAAGGGTCACGGCAGGACCCTCGAAGCCATCGCTCGGCAGGGGCGGGCGCGGCAGCTTCAACGGTTCCCCGCCTTGCGCCCGACCGTTCAATCCCGTACCCTGAACCGCGAGAGGGGCGCAGCGCCCGTTCCACCGGGCCGCCCGAAAGCGCCTTGCCAGGCGCAAAGGAGATGTCCATGCCAAGCCGAACGAACGGCCTCCTGGCCGAGATGGAAGCGGTACGCACCCTGGCGCTGGTCGGCCCGCCCGCCGGGGGCAAGACCACCCTGGCGGAGGCGTTGCTGCTGAAGGCCGGCGCGATCGGGACGCCGGGCAGTGTCGAGCGCGGCAGCACGGTCAGCGACTTCGACCCGCTCGAGAAACGGATACAGCACTCTCTCAACTCCTCCGTGATGCACCTGGCCCACGCGGGCACGCGCATCCACTTCATCGACACGCCCGGCGGCGCCGACTTCCTGGGCCAGAGCCTGCCGGCCCTGGAGGCGGTGGAGACGGCCGCGGTGGTGATCAACGCGGCGACCGGCATCGAGCCGATGGCGGTGCGCATGATGGAGCACGCCGCCAAACGCAAGCTGGCGCGGATGGTGATCGTCAACAAGATCGACTCGCAGGGTGTGGACATGGCGGGGCTGCTGACGCAGATCCAGGCGGCCTTCGGCCGCGAGTGCCTGCCGGTCAACCTGCCCGATGACAGCGGCACGAAGGTGCTGGACTGCTTCTACAACCGCGAGGGTGGCTGCAGCATGGGCGACGTGGAGGCCGCGCACCGCAAGCTGGTGGAGCAGGTGGTGGAGGTGGACGCGGCCTTCGTCGACCGCTACCTCGAGGAAGGCGACGTGGACGCGAACGAGCTGCATGCCCCGCTGGAGCAGGCGTTGCGCGAGGGCCACCTGATCCCGGTGTGCTTCGTCTCCGCGCGCAACGGGGCGGGCCTGGCCGAGCTGTTGGACGTGATCGTCAAGCTCCTGCCCGACCCGACCGAGGCCAACCCGCCGGCCTTCCTGCTCGGCGAGGGCGACGAGGCCCGGCCGATGGAGGCCAAGCCCGACCCGTCGCTGCACGTGCTGGCGCACGTGTTCAAGGTCACGGTCGACCCCTACGTGGGCAAGATGGGCATCTTCCGCGTCCACCAGGGCACGGTCACGCGGGACAGCCAGCTTTTCGTGGGCGACGGGCGCAAGCCCTTCAAGGTGGGCCACCTGTTCATGCTGCAGGGCAAGGAGTACGTGGAGGTGCAGCGGGTGCTGCCCGGCGACATCGCCGCGGTGGCGAAGGTGGAGGAGATGCACTTCGATGCGGTGCTGCACGACGCGGCCGAGGACGACCACGTGCACCTGGCGGCGCTGGACTTTCCGATCCCGGTGCATGGGCTGGCGATCGAGCCGCAGCGGCACGGCGACGAGCAACGGCTGTGGGAGATCCTGGGCAAGCTGGTGGACGAAGACCCGTGCCTGCGCGTGGAGCACGTGGCGGTGACCAACGAGACCATCGTCTACGGACTGGGCGAGCTGCACCTGCGCGTGCTGCTGGACCGGCTGCGCGAGGTGTACCGCTTCGAGGTCAACACCCGGCCGCCGCGCATCGCCTACCGCGAGACGGTGACGGCGCCGGCCGAAGGCCACCACCGCCACAAGAAGCAGACCGGCGGCGCCGGCCAGTTCGGCGAGGTGTTCCTGCGCATCGAGCCGCTGGAGCGCGGCGCGGGCTTCGAGTTCAGGGACGAGGTCAAGGGCGGCGCGATCCCCTACCAGTTCATTCCCGCGGTCGAGAAGGGGGTGCGGGACGTGCTGGAGCATGGCGCGATCGCCGGCTACCCGGTGGTGGACGTGCGGGTGACGGTGTACGACGGCAAGAGCCACAGCGTGGACAGCAAGGACATCGCCTTCGCCACCGCAGGGCGCAAGGCCTTCATCGCGGCGATCCAGGAAGCGCGGCCGATCGTGCTGGAGCCGGTGGTGAAGATCGACATCGCGGCGCCGGACGGGGCGATCGGCGACATCACGGGCGACTTGTCGTCGCGGCGCGGGCTGGTCACGGGCACTGCCAATGCCGCGGCCGGGACGGTGCTGGTGCGCGGGCAGGTGCCGATGTCGGAGCTCTCGGGCTACCAGTCGCGCCTCAACGCAATGACCAGCGGCCAGGGGCGCTACAGCATCGAGCTGTCGCACTACGAAGCCGTCCCGCCGGCCACGCAGCAGCAGCTGATGGCGCAGCACAAGGTGCGCGACACCGATTAGGGCCGCCTGGACACGCTGGGAAGGACGGCGCATTCCACGCCGGATCGTGGACGGTCGCCTACATCGGCGGGCGGGAGCCGCGCCTATGAAGGAGTTCCGCAACGAGGAGCCACCGCATGGACATCCGAGCCTGCCTTGCCGCCATCAAGGAAGCCGACGCACGCCGCCCCGATTTGCCCGGCGAGCACCTGATCGTGCTGGCCACGGGCGTTCTGCTGCTGATGGCGACCGGCCGCAGCCGATCGCTGATCGGCCGGGCCTTGATCGCGGCCGCGGCCGGCGCCTTCATCGGCCGCGCGGCCAGTGGAACGGGTGGCGTTGCGCGTCTGGCGGCCATGCTGGAATCGATGCGTGGCGCTCCGACGCGGTTGCCGCAAGGAGATGGCCCGTGACGACCCCGATACCGACGACACGCAAGACACGCACGGCGCTTCCTCGCCCCGCGCCCACGGCACGGCTGCTCCGCCTTCACGGCATCTTCCTGCTGGCCGGTGTGCTGGTCTTTTCGCTGACCGTGGCCGGCTGCGGCGAACGCCCGGAAGCCGGCAAGGAACAGGCCCGGCAGAACATCGACAACGCGGTGGAGCAAACAAAGGACGCCACGGCCGCCGCCGCGCGCAAGGCCGCCGACCTGGCCGAAAAGGCGCGAGACAACACCGTGTCCTTCTTCAAGTCGCCCGAGGTCAAGCAGGACGTCGAGGCGGCAAAGCAGGCGGTGAAGAATGCCGGCGCGCAGCTGGGATCCAAGACCAACGACGCCGCGCTCACCGCCTCGGTCTCGGCCGCGATCGCGCGCGACCCGGAACTGGGCCCGCGCCACATCGACGTGGCGTCACAGGACGGCACGGTGCGCCTGAGCGGTTCGGCGCCGAGTGCGGAAGCCAGGTCCCGCGCCGAGCAGATCGCGCGGACCGTCCAAGGCGTGGACGCGGTCGACAACCAGATCGCGGTGACCGCGACCCAGTGACCCGCCCACGCCCGGGAGGCTCAGAGCATCAACGCGATCGCGGCGTCCAAGTGCTCGGAGGGCGCGCGCCGGAAGCCCGAACGCGCGAAGCGCTGCAGCCGCCCTGCCACGAAGGCGGTCAGCGCGGAGGCACGCACCTGGGCGTCGACTGTCGGCGTGGCCGAGCCTTCGTCCGCGGCGGCGCCGCGCAGCGCCTGGCGCAAGGTGGCTTCGATCTTGTCGAAGAACTGGTTCATGCGGTTCTGCAGGCGCTCGTTCTCATAGACCAGCGCGTCGCCTACCATGACCCGCGTCATGCCCGGGTTCTTCTCGGCGAACTGCACCAGCATGGCGACCACGCGCGCAGCCTGCTCACGGCCCGGCTCGGAGCGCTCGGTGATCTGGTTGACCAGGGTAAAGACGCTCTGCTCGATGAAGTCGATCAGGCCTTCGAACATCTGCGCCTTGCTGGCGAAATGCCGGTAGAGCGCCGCCTCGCTCACGGCCAGGCGGGCCGCCAGAGCCGCCGTCGTCACGCGCTCTGCGCCGGGCTGCTCGAGCATCGAGGCAAGGGCCTGGAGAATCTGCACGCGCCGCTCGCCCGGCTTGGGACGCTTGCGCACCGGCGCACCTGCCGCCTCAAGATTCATGGAACTCACCGGAGTGCTCGCTGCGCCTGTCTCGTCGTTCTGCATGGGGCACGTGCAAAATGTAAAAATTTGATTCTCGCACAGCGCAGTGAGCGCGTGCCAACCGGGACTCCACCCTGCGTCGCGCAGAATTGGCGACTTTTTCAACAGTTCGGTGTAAGAAAGAAGATTGATGAGCCCAACCATTCTGGTGACCGGCGGCGCCGGTTTCATCGGCAGCCACACCTGCGTGGCGCTCGCCGCAGCAGGTTATACGCCGCTGGTCCTGGACAACCTGGCAAACAGCGACGCGCGGGTGCTGGACCGGCTGGCGCGCATCACGGGCCAGGCGCCGCGTTTCATCCAGGGCGATGTGCGCGACCGGGCCCTGCTCGACAGGCTGTTGCGCGAGGAGTCCATCGGCGGCGTGATCCACTTTGCCGGTCTGAAGGCGGTGGGCGACTCGGTCGCCGATCCGCTCGGCTATTTCCAGAACAATGTGCACGGCAGCTGGGTGCTGGCCGAGGCCATGCAGGCGGCGGGCGTGCGCACCTTGATCTTCTCGTCCTCCGCGACGGTGTACGGCGACCCGGACCGTTCCCCGGTCCCCGAAACCGCGGCCTTGCGGCCTGCCAATCCCTACGGCCGCTCCAAGCTCATGGTCGAGGAGTCGCTGCGCGACCTGCACCGGGCGCATCCGGCCTGGCGCATCGCGCTGCTGCGCTATTTCAACCCGGTGGGCGCCCACGAGAGCGGCTTGATCGGCGAGCACCCGCAGGGCAAGCCCAACAATCTGATGCCCTTCGTGAGCCAGGTCGCGGTGGGCCTGCGCGACAAGCTGATGGTGCACGGCGGCGACTACCCGACGCCAGACGGCACCGGCGTGCGTGACTACGTCCACGTGATGGACCTGGCCGAAGGCCATGTGGCGGCGCTAAGGCACGCGGAGAAGCAGCCCGGCCTGGTCACCTTGAACCTGGGCACCGGCCAGGGCGCCTCGGTGCTGGAGGTGGTGAAGGCCTTCGAACGGGCCAGCGGCAAGGAGATCGCTTACGAGATCGGACCGCGGCGGCCCGGCGATGTGCCCTCCAACTGGGCCGATCCGGCGCTCGCCGAATCGCTGCTGGGCTGGCGCGCGCACCGCAACCTGGACCAGATGTGCGAGGACAGCTGGCGCTGGCAGCAGGGGAATCCGCGCGGCTACGAATCTGAGAAGCTGTGAACGAACCCTCGATTCAGCGGGCACGGATCATGGTGCCGTAAGCCTGGTCGGTCAGGATTTCCAGCAGCATCGCGTGCGGCACCCGCCCGTCGATGATGTGCACCGCGTTGACCCCGCTCTTGGCCGCGTCGAGCGCACCCTCGATCTTCGGCAGCATGCCGCCGGAGATGGTGCCGTCGGCGAAGAGGTCGTCGATCTCGCGGGCGCTGAGGTTGGTCAGCAGCTTGCCGTCCTTGTCCAGCACGCCGGGGGTGTTGGTCAGCAGCATGAGCTTTTCGGCCTTGAGCACGATGGCCAGCTTGCCGGCCACCACGTCGGCGTTGATGTTGTAGCTCTCGTTCTCCTCGCCGAAGCCGATCGGGCTGACGACGGGGATGAAGGCATCGTCCTGCAGCGCCTTCACCACGCCCGGGTCGATGGCGACGATGTCGCCCACCTGGCCGACGTCGTGGTGGATGCTCGGGTCGTTGCGGTCGGCCATCTTGAGCTTCTGCGCGCGGATCAGTCCGCCGTCGCGGCCGGTCAGGCCCACCGCCTTGCCGCCGGCCTGGTTGATCAGGCCCACGATGTCCTGCTGCACCTCGCCGGCCAGCACCCATTCGACCACCTCCATGGTCTCGGCGTCGGTCACGCGCATGCCCTGGATGAACTGGCCCTTCTTGCCCAGGCGGTTGAGCGCCGTCTCGATCTGGGGGCCTCCGCCGTGAACCACCACCGGGTTCATGCCGACCAGCTTGAGCAGCACCACGTCCTCGGCGAAGTCGGCCTGCAGGGCCGGGTCGGTCATGGCGTTGCCGCCGTACTTGATGACGATGGTCTTGCCGTGGAACTTGCGGATGTAGGGCAGCGCCTGGGCCAGGATCTCGGCCTTGTCGCGAGGGGGGATGTTGAGGACGGGATCGGTCATGGTCTGGAGTGGATTTGACGGATGCTGCAGGATTGTGAGGGAGCCGGGGCCATGCTAGGGCCGGAGCCAGCGGGGCACCTTGAAGCGGACGATCATGAAATAGGCGGCGACATAGGTCGCCACGAAGAGTGCGCTGAAGGCCATCAGCACCGGCGTGTTGTTCCAGAACAGCACGGCCGGCACGACGGTCAGGGCCGCGAAGATCCAGAGGTAGGGCGAGGTGCGGTTGTTGCGGGCCAGCAGCTGGCGTGCCTCGTCGTCGGCGAGCGCCACCCGCACGATCCGGCGGAAGATCAGCTGGTGGAAGTGCAGCGCATCCGGGTCGCTCGGCGACTGGCCGCGCACGAAGCGGCGGTAGATCGAGAACACCGTCTCCCACACGGGGTAGATGAGCAGCAGCATCGGGAACCAGGGCGAGACCACGCGGTGCCGCTGCACCAGCGTGACCGCCGCGAGCGCGATCACCATGCCCCATACGTAGGCGCCGCCATCGCCCGCGAAGATCTTGCCGCGCGGGTAATTCCATACGAGGAAGCCGGCAGTGGCGCCCACCAGGCAGATCACCATCGCGGCAAGTTGCCGGTCCCCGACCTGCAGGGCCACGTGCGAGATCGCCAGGCACACCAGGATGGCGACCGTGCCGGCCAGCCCGTTGTAGCCGTCGATGATGTTGAAGGCATGCGGCAGGCCGCCGATGGCGACCACCGCGAACAGCATCGCGACCCAGGGCCAGGCCTGCAGCCAGCCGTCGACGACGGGAATGCCGATGCGTGCCACGCCCAGCTTCAGGAGCCAGCACAGCAGCAGCGCGGAGCCGATGGTGATGCCCAGGCGGTAACGCACCGAGACGCGCTGGGTGAGGTCTTCGACGATGCCGGCGATCACGGCGGGTGCAATGCACACGAGCGCGATGCTCGAGACCTTCACCGGCCAGTTGACGTTGAAGGGGTCGGAGGGCCAGCCTGCCACCAGCCAGGCGACGCCCGTGCCCAACAGCATGCCGGCACCGCCGAGCCGGGGCACGTGGCCCTTGTGGAAGCGCTGCGGCATGTCGCTGCCATAGCGCCGCGCATGGCGGCGCGCCCGGCGCATGAACATCTGCACCGCGATGGCGGAGAGGAGGAAGCTGATGACGATCAGGGTGAGCATGGGCGGGAGGACGGTACCTTGGGGAACCCTAGAATTCCCGGGCGAAATTAGACCATGCCCTCTCCCCTGCCGCCCCCTCCTGCCATCACGGTGTCGATCGTGAGCCATGGCCAGCTCGAACTCATCCGCCCGCTGCTGGACCAGCTCGATCAATTCAGCCGCGGCACCATCGCGAAGGTGCTGCTGACGCTGAACATCCCCGAGCCCGACGCACTCGCCAGCGGCCGCTGGGGCTTTCCGATGGAGCGCATCGAGAACGCGCGGCCGATGGGCTTCGGCGCCAACCACAACCAGGCCTTCGCGCGCTGCGAGACGCCCTGGTTCCTGGTGCTCAACCCGGACATCCGCCTCGACGCCGACGTGCTGGCGCCGCTGCTGGCCCATGCGACGCCGGATGCGGGGCTCATGGCACCGCGCATCCTGGAGCCCGGCAAGACCACGCCCGAGCAGCACCGGGCGATCATCACGCCGCAGGAGATCGTGTCGCGCCGCCGCCCGGGCTATGCCATTCCCGCCGAGCCGGCGTGGATCCCGGGGCTGTTCATGCTCTTTCGCAGCGAGGCCTATCGCCAGATCGGCGGCTTCGACGAGCGCTTCTTCATGTACGGCGAAGACTTCGACATCTGCGCGCGCCTGCGCCTGGCGGGCTGGAAGATCCGCATCGCCGAGCACCTGCGCACGCGCCACGACGCCCAGCGCGCCAGCCACAGCAGCAAGCGGCACCTGTACTGGCACCTGACCAGCCTGCTGAAGGTATGGACCTCACCCGCCTTCTGGCGCTACCGGCGGCTGGAGGCCGCCACGCGCGCTGCGTCGCAGGCTGACACCTGAGCGCAGCGCCCGCACTCCGCGGACCTCAGCCGCGCTCCAGCAGATCCTGCGCGATGGCCTGCTTGCCGCGGCCGAAACGGTCGTAGCGGCCGCGGGCGGCTTCGCGGAGCACCGGCAGCAGGCGGGCCAGGCGCGAGGCCGGCAGCTCAGCACGGAAGCGCTGGTGGGCCACCTTCCCGCGCTGGGCCTGCAGCCGGGCCTCGGGCACGGGGCCGGGCAGCGACTCCAGCCGCTCGAGCAGGGCCTGGGCGCGGCGCAGGCGCTGCTGGTGCTTGCCGCCACGCGTATCCGTGGCCTTGCGCAGCTTGTCGGCCAGCGTCGGGCGCCTGGCGCCAATCTGGTTGCGGCCGTGCTGGCGGTAGTCGATCAAGGGCTCGGGCAGCACGTCCATGCGGCCGATGGCGGCGGCGATCGCGCCGAGCCATTCGTCGTGCACCCACTCCTCGGAGAAAGGCAGCGCAGCCTTCAGCAGGGTGCGGCGGAACAGGGTGGTGGCGCCGGTCACGAGATTGCGGCGCAGCAGGACGTCGAAGGCATCGCCCCTCGCGATCGCCTCCAGCTCGGCGGGCTGGACCTCCAGCGCCTGGAACAGCGTGCTGCCCAGGGAGCGGAGCTCCTCGTCGACCAGGCGGGCATCGGTGTGCAGCAGCAGCAGTTCGGGCCGCGCCTCGAAGACACCCGCCATGCGCGCCAGGCGTCCGGGGTGCCACACGTCGTCATGGTCGCAGAGCGCGATCAGCTCGTGCCGGCAGGCGCGCACGGCCTGCTCGAAGTTGCGCGTGACGCCCAGGGGGGTGCGGTTCTCGAAGACGGTCAGCGCGATGCTGGAGGCCACGCCGCAGGCGGCCATGGTCTGGCGCACCAGCGCCACGCTGTCGTCGCTGGAGCCGTCGTCGGACAGCACGATCTCGCGCGGCAGCCGATCCTGCGTGCAGATGCTCTGGACCTGCGCGGGCAGGAAGCGCGCGCCGTTGCGGGTGCAGAGGGCGACGGAGATGTCGAGCGGCATCAGAAGGGGGGGAGGCGGGGGGGCCAGGCGTAGCTGAAGTCTTCGCGCTCGAGCATGAGGTTAGGGCTGTAAGCGGGGTCGTTCTCCAGTAACGCCCCCCATCGCTCGCGCATCGCGGCCAACTCGCGCTGGAAGCGCGCCTCGCGCTCGGGCGAGACGTTCTTGCCGCGAGTGGCAGACTCGTGGTGGATCAATTCCGCGTACGGCGTCCAGACGTTGCGCAGGCCCGCCTCGCGCAGGCGCAGGCAGAAGTCGATGTCGTTGAAGGCTTCGGCGAAGCGCACTTCGTCGAGGCCTCCCACCTGCTCGTAGAGGGCCCTGCGCACCACCAGGCAAGCTGCCGTCACGGCCGAAAAGGACTGGATGAGCGCCGCCCGCCCGCCATAGCCCTCGCGGCCGGCCGGCATGCCGCGGTGCGAATGGGCGGCGGTGCCGCCGAGCCCGAGGATCACGCCGGCATGCTGAAGCGTCATGTTGGGGTACCACAGGCGCGCCCCGACCGCGCCGACGCCGGGCTGCAACGCCAGGCTGACCATCTCGGAAAGCCAGTCGGGCGACAGCACCTCGATATCGTTGTTGACCAATGCGACCAATTCCCCCCTCGCCTGCGCGACGGCGCCGTTATTGAGCTGGGCGTAGTTGAAGGGGCGTTCGTCCCGCAGCACGCGGATGTTCGGCTGCTGCGCCAGGGAGCGGAAGTAGTCGAGCGCGGCCGGATCGTCGGACGCGTTGTCCACGATGAGGATCTCGTAGGCCGGGTAAGTGGTCTTCGCCTGGATCGAGCTCACGCACTGCCGTACCAGCTCGAGCGCGTTGCGGGTGGGAATGATCAGCGAGACCAGCGGCGGGTCGTCGGGCAGCGCATAGCGCACCCTGTAGCCGAAACCCTGAAATTCCGCGCTGGCGCGCACGCCGGTGCGCTGGAGATGCTCGTTGAGCGCCCGCTCTCCCGCCACCGCGGCATAGGGCTTGGCAGCCATTGACTTGGCCGTGCTTTCACCATGCACGCGCCAGTGGTAAAGCACCCGGGGAATGTGACGGATCTGCCGCTGCTCGACACGCTCCATGCAGCGCAGCACCAAGTCCCAGTCCTGAGAGCCTTCGAGGCCGACGCGGAAGCCGCCTACATCTCGCACCAGGTCGGAGGCCAGCACGCCGAGGTGGCTGAACATGTTCTGCGAGCGGAACAGGTCGGGGTTCCAGTCCGGCTTGAAATAGGGTCCGAAGCGGTGGCCGCGCTCGTCGACCTTGTCTTCGTCCGAATAGATCAGCCGCACGTCTGGGTGCTCGGCGATGCAGTCGGCCACGCAGAACAGCGCATGGGGCGGCAGCAAGTCGTCATGGTCCATCAATGCGATCCAGCCCCCGCTCACCAGTTCGATCGCGCTGTTGGACGACGCCGAAATGTGGCCGTTCTTCGGCCGGAAAACGACCTTGATGCGCGCGTCGCCTTCGCTGTAGGCACGCAGGATGTCGCGCACCTCCTGATTGGACGATGCGTCGTCGGCGATGCACAGCTCCCAATCGGGGTAGATCTGCGAACGCACCGACTCGATGGCCTCGCGCAACCAGCCCGGATGAGGGTTGTAGGTCGGCATCACTACCGAGATCAGCGGCCGGTCCCTCAACCTCGCGACGCGTTGCGCGATCTTCTCGCGCAGTTCCGGCGTGATCGTGTCGTACCGGCGGACCCATTTGTCGTAGTCGTTGTAACCGCCGATGCGGCGACCCAGCTCCCAGCGCACACCGGCCCAGCCCGACTTGCCGAAGATGCGCCAGGCCCGCTGCAGGCGCCCGAACAAGCCCGGGCCGCGCAGAAGCGCGAGCGGACTGACGAGAAATCGATAGACCAGGCTCTTCATGGGCGCTCGTCCTTGAGGGGCAGATACTTCATCGCGGCGCCGTGATCGCCGGATCGAGGAAGGTGGCGGCGTGGCGGACGAAGCCCGCGCGCAGGTGGGCGCCGTCCTTGTAGATGGGATCGCCGCCGGTGCCGCTGCGCATGCATTGCTGGTCGCTCACACAGACGGCGGGGGCTGGGTCGAGAACGATGGCGCCGGCCCCCTCGGCCAGTTTGCGCAGCCGTTCCTGCAATGCCTTCTGGGCCGGCGGGAAGGGTGCGGACGAGGGCAGAGACGACGCGCTCATCTTCCCAAGCCGGCTCCCGTGAATCAGCAGCCGGGGCTCGAATTCCGCGGACAGCGGTGGATTGAGGATCAGGTAAACCTTCTTGTTGGCCGCGCGCAGCAGCTTGATCAGCGTTTCCAGCGAGACCAGCGACCGCGCCACGCCGTCGCCGCCGCGCAGGTAGTGGCGGCCCTGGACATCGAGGAAGTAGTACCGGTCCGGCGGCGGCGGCGCGCTCGCACCGGGCATGGCCTCGCCAACGTCGAAATAGCAGGTCCAGCAGCCGCCGAGGATCACGGTATCGATGTCGGAGCTGAAAGCGAACTTGAGCAGTTCGTCGCGCCGGGGCCCGCACAGCGGATCGCGGTCTTCGAACAGCTGCGGCACCGGCGGGCAGGCGCCGCGGGTGCCGAAGTAGAGCGTCTTGAGCCGGTCGGGCTCGGTCCCATCCAGTTCGACCGCCCGCGGTGCGAACTGCTCGACGTGGCTGTCGCCCAGCAGCAGCACACGTTCCTTGCCGTTGCCGATCCGGTAGATCAACTCGCCTCGTTCCTTGACTTCCTTCATGCCGTCCGGGTAGGCCCAGTCGGCGTTGGCGGCGACGATCGACTGCACCGCGGGATCGTTGTTGCGCGGGGGCAGAACGCGGCCGTAGAGCACCAGGCCGGCAACGCTGAGCGCCACCATCCCCGAAGCCAGGGCCTTGACGACACCTGCCCCCTGCCGCCTGCGCAGGCCGAGTTCGAGGAAGCGGTAGGTGAGCCAGGCCAGCACGACCGCGGCGATCACCGCCACGATGCGGATCTCCCGAGAGGGCTCATGGCCCTCCAAAATGCGCGCGTAGGCCAGCAGCGGCCAGTGCCACAGGTACAACGGGTAGCTGATAAGGCCCACCCATACCATCGGCCGCGAGCCCAGGACATGCCGGTTGAGCCAGGCCCCCGGCCCCGCGGAGATGCACAGGCATGCGCCCACCACCGGAAGCAGTGCCCAGAAACCGGGGAAAGACTTGCCCCGGCTGATCAGAAGCAGCCCCAGCCCGACCACCGCCAGCCCCGCGATGCTGCGCAGCTCGCGCCGGAAGACGTTGCGGTGCGGCTCCCGGCGCAGCGCCCCCCAGGCCAGCAGCGCGCCGGCCGCCAGTTCCCACATGCGGGGCAGCGGCGAATAAAAGGTGGCGGTGGCGTAGCGATGCACGCCAAGCACGTTGAGAAGGAAGGACAAGATGGTCACCACCCACATCCAGATGAGCACGGTGCGTCCCTTGCCGCCACCGAAGCGCCAGGCCAGGCCCAGCAGCACGGGCCAGAAGATGTAGAACTGCTCCTCGACCGCGAGCGACCACAGGTGCAGCAGCGGCTTGACCTCGGCGGCGGTGTCGAAGTAGCCGGCTTCTCCCCACAGCACGAGATTGACGACGAAGCCGGCGCTGGCCAGCAGATGCTTGCCGAGCTGGCTGGCCTCGTCGGCCAGCAGGACATACCAGCCGAAGACAAAGGTCGCCGCCATCACCACCAGCAGCGCCGGAAAGATGCGGCGGATGCGCCTGGCGTAGAACTCGCGGTAGCTGAAGCCCTCGCCCGCCAGGCTGCCGAAGATGATGGTGGAGATCAGGTAGCCGGAGATGACGAAGAAGATGTCGACACCGATGAAACCGCCCGGCATCCACTTGGGGAAGGCATGGAAGGCGACGACGGACAACACCGCGATGGCGCGCAGGCCGTCGATGTCGGGGCGGTATTTGGGGTGGGCGAGATGGGGCTGTTCTTCTTGCGTCGACATGCGGGCGCTGGGGAGTCTGGGGCGGCAGCGGCGACCCGTTGTCATTGTCGTGGCGCCGCGCGTGATTATCTTCCGTTCGGGAATCGCTTCGTTCAGGGTCGTGCGCAGCGCCGCCAGGCGCCACCGGTAAAATCGCCCCCTTTTGTCCGAAGAGAAGGAAACCAATGCGATTGCTCTCTGTGGTGCTGTCGGGGGGAGCCGGTTCCAGACTCTGGCCGCTTTCCAGACAAGCCTTTCCGAAGCCTTTCATGAAGCTGGGGGGCAGCACCCTGCTGCAGCAGGCCATCGAACGCGGTCAGGCGTGCGGTACGGGCGACCTGATGGTGGTGACGAACAAGGAACATCATTTCCTCACCAAGGATGTGCTGCGGCAGTTGAGCGATCCGCCTTCCACGACCTTCCTGCTGGAACCGAGGGGCCGCAACACGGCGCCCGCGATCGCGCTGGCCGCCCTGCAGTGCGAGCGCCAGTTCGGTTCGGAAACGGTGATGCTGGTCCTGTCGGCAGATCACCTGGTCCCAGATGTCGAGGCTTTCGTGGCCAGCGCCAGCGAGGCCTTCAGGCTTGCCCAGGAGGGCTCGCTCGTTCTGTTCGGCATCATGCCGAGTACACCCGAGACGGGCTTCGGCTACGTCGAGGTCGAGCGCGTATCGCGCGACAGCCAGAAGGCGCTGCGCTTCGTCGAGAAACCGGACCTGGCCACCGCCCAGGAGTACCTGGCTACCGGCCGCTATTACTGGAACAGCGGCATGTTCTGCTTCACCGCCGCCGCCATCATCTCGGCCATGGAAAGACATGCGCCCGAGGTCCTGAGCGCTGCGCGCCATGCGCTCGACACATCGCAGTCCAAGGGCGACGCCGTCAACTTCGACCTGCACGCCTTCGGCCTGCAGCCCGACATCAGCATCGACTACGCGGTCATGGAGCGTGCCGACAACGTGCGGGTGGTGCCCGCGCGCTTCGCCTGGAGCGACGTCGGCTCCTGGCCCGCGGTCGCGAATGCACAGCCCTCGGACGCCAGCGGCAACACCTTTCCCGACGACCACGTGGTGGCCGTGGACACCACGGGGACGCACATCCAGGTCGAGAGCCACGGCCCCAAGATCGTCGCGGCGCTGGGCCTGCGCGACCTCGTCATCGTGGACACGCCCGATGCCCTGCTGGTGGCGCACAAGAACAGCGCGCAGGAAGTCAAGAAGGTGGTCGACATTCTTCATTCCCGCAAGCACGAGACCGTGCAGTTGCCGGCGGTCGTGCATCGGCCGTGGGGTACCTACGCCTCGCTCAAGGAGGAGGACGGCTACAAGGTCAAGCGCATCACGGTGAAGCCGGGCGAAGCGCTGTCGCTGCAGTACCACCACCAGCGCGCCGAACACTGGGTCGTAGTTCAGGGAACGGCCATCGTGCAAATCGGTGACGTCGAGCACAAGACGCTGCCCGGCGAATACCGCTACATCCCGCTCAAGGAAAAACATCGCCTGACCAACATCGGGCAAGAGGAACTGGTGCTGATCGAGGTGCAGTGCGGCGGCTACCTGGGAGAGGACGACATCGTCCGCCTGATCGACACCTACGGACGCGTATGAGCCAGGCGCACTCGAATCTTCACCGAAGCGCCTGGGGCGACTGGTGGGAGGGAACCCGACGCACCGACATCTGGTGGACGCTCGCCTGGTTCGACATCTTGCTGCGCTACCGGCGCTCCATGCTGGGCCCGCTCTGGCTGACCCTCAGCATGGGCGCGATGATCGCCGGCATGGGCCCGCTGTACAGCTCCTTGTTCGGCGCGGATCTGTCCAAGTTCTTTCCGCACCTGGCACTGGGCATCATCTTCTGGACCTTCTTCTCGACCATGGTGGTCGACTCGTGCAACGCCTTCATCGGCTCCAGCAACTACCTCAAGCAGGGCTACTTTCCGATCAGCCTGTTCGTCTGGCGCAGCATCGCGCGAAACCTGATCCAGTTCGCGCACCACATCGTGCTCTATATCCCGGTGGCGCTCTGGACCGGCGTTTCGCTGTCGTGGTCCGCGCTGCTCGTGATCCCGGCCTTTCTGCTGGTGCTCATCAATGCCCAGGCGCTCGGGCTGGCCCTCGGACTGGTCTGCACGCGCTTTCGTGACGTGACGCAGATCGTGACCAGCGTGATGCAGATGCTCATGTTCCTCACGCCCGTCTTCTGGCTGCCCGAAAGCCTGCCGGGACGCGCGCAATACCTGCTGTACAACCCCCTGGCCCAGATGCTGGAACTGTTGCGCACGCCGCTCATGGGTGGCGTCGCCGATGCCCACAACTGGTGGGGAATGGGCATCTGGACGATCCTGAGCGTCGCAGCGTCGAGCATGCTGTTCGCGAAGTACCGGCGCCGCGTGGTCTATTGGCTCTAACAAGAAAATGGCATTTATTTCCCTCAAGGATGTCTCGGTCAACTTTCCCATCTACGGCGCCGGTGCCGCATCGCTGAAAAAGACGCTCGCGGCCTCCGTCACGGGCGGCCGGTTCGGCAAGGAAACAGGCGTCAACGTCGTGCAGGCGCTCGGCAACATCAACCTGGAGCTCAAGAGCGGCGACAGGCTGGGGCTGGTGGGCCACAATGGCGCCGGGAAGTCCACGCTGCTGCGTACGCTGGCCGGTGTCTACGAGCCCTCTTCCGGTGAATTCGTTCGCCAAGGCACGGTGGCCAGCCTGATCGATCCGGCATTGGGCATCGAGCACGATGCGACGGGGCTCGAAAACATCATGCTGCGCGGCCTGGTCATGGGCATGAGCAAGAAGCAGATCGACGACCTGACCCCCGGGATCTGCGAGTTCAGCGGCCTGGGCGAATACGTCCACATGCCGGTGCGCACATACTCCACCGGGATGCTCATGCGCCTGGCCTTCTCCATCTCGACCAGCGTGGAGGCCGACATCCTGCTGATGGACGAATGGCTGTCGGTGGGCGATGCCGAGTTCACCGAGAAAGCCGAGCAACGCATGCGGGACGTGGTGAGCAAATCGGGCATCCTGGTGCTGGCCTCGCACTCGCCAGACCTGATCGCCAAGGAGTGCAACCGGGTCGTCCACCTCGAGCATGGGCGCATCGTCAGCCAGACGCCTTGATGCCCCGGCGGCAGGGTCTCAACGCGCGAGCGATCCCGTCCGCAATTCCCTGATCTCCGCGAGCCGGGCTGCGATCCTTTGCCCGGCAGCCTCCAGCGAGAGATTGGCACGCGCGCTCGCCGATGCCCGCACCCCCAGCTCGCGCGCCCAGCCTCGATCGTCGTACAGCCGACGCATCATGCGAGCGGCTTCAGCCAAGGAAGGCTCGGCCCAGTGGAGGCCGGCGTCGTAAGGAGGAATCGAGGTGCCCAGCGGAACGAGGCGATAGGGCACCAGCAGGCTGTTGTCCGCATCCATGAAATCGACGTTGCCGGAGAAGCCGGTCGCGATGACCGGCTTGCCCATCAGCATGGCTTCGGCCATCGTCAGTCCCAACCCTTCGCTGCGATGCAGGGACACATAGGCATCGCAGGCGTTCATCAAGGACAGGACCTCGTCGGGGGAGTAAACCTCGTCGATGAGGGTGATGGGCGCCCCCGCCGCAGCGGCGCGCAGCTCGCGCATCTGGACGGGATGCCGATCGCCGAAAGAGGTCTTGAGCACCAGCCGCACCGCCTCGCCTTTGCGGAAGGCCTGCCGGAATGCGCGGATCAGCCCGAGCGGATTCTTGCGCTCCATCACGCTCACCATGTGGAAGCTGAAAAGGAAGGTGAACTCGGCCTCCGGCAGCCCGAAATGCGACTTCGAGCGCGTGGTGAATGGGGCCAGGCGCACCCCGGGGAACAGCGTTCGGACCGGTATCTGCAGGCGCTCTCGCAGCCCGCGCGCGCCGAATTCGGTTGCGGCCCAGACCTCGTCCACCTGGGCCGCATGGGCAACCCAGGCTTCGGGAATGCGGTCGAATTCCCAGTACCAGTAGGCGATGCGATAGCTGCGCAGCGGGCTCTCGGCCAGATGCGCCCGCTCGTAAGCGACGTCGAAGAAGGGTTCGGGCTGGGTGTGGAGGATCGTGATGTCGTGGCACTCGAGCCCGTGGTACTCGGCATGCCGCGGTTCGTCCCTCGCGTCGGTCAGCACGTCGCGAAGCGAGGTGGGGACGCCGGCGACACGCATCCCTTCCACCATCGACTCCACCGAAACGCGCAATCCCGACGGATAGCAGAAATGGCCAATCACGTTCGCACCGCAGCTCGCCAGCTCCGCGGCGATGGCCGACGCGTCGAGACTACGGAGCCAGTTCTTTGCTTCGACGTCAAGGCCGGCCTGGTCCGTTGTCAGCCATGACAGGAAGGCCTGCGCATGCACGAGCCCGGCGAAAGCCCGGGGGTGCGCCTGCCGCCAGGCCGGCCGGTTCCGATAGGCAACGCGGACCTGGTCGGCAGGCGTATAGAAGTCGGGCCAGGTCGCAGGGTTCAGCCACGCTCCCGCTGCGCCGTATTCAGCCACGAACCAATCAACGAAGCCGGCTCGCCCGAAGACTGTCATGCCTTCCGGCCGTGCGCGCTGCCACGCAGGCGCGAACGCATAGGCCAGCATCAGCTCGCGTCCGGGGTTCTGCGCCGCCTGCAGGAACAGCCACCAGATTTCCTCCAGGCGCAAGCCGTCGAGCTGCCGATCCCTTCGCATGAACCACCGCCACAGGCTGCGCATGCCCGCCGGCGTCAGGCCGTGGGGCAGAAGCCGCCCTGCCCTGTCGTGTGACAGAAACGCCTGCCGCGCACGGGCGCCGAGATCGGCGTTCAGTGCGGCAACCAGGCGGGCAAGGCGGGCGCCGTCCAGGCCTAGCGCCTGCGCACCCTCCGATCCCAGCCATGCTTCGAACGCCGCCCGCCCGCGCTCGGTCCAGCCTTGCGGGAAGCGTTCCCGCAGATCCGCGCGGGTGCGCCAAAGGTCTACCAGAAAGCGCGCGCCCGTTGCGGTATCCCGGATGCTCTCGGCGGAGACCAGCCCCCAATGGATCGCCTGTGCAGGCAGCCCGGCGGCCGCAGCGATGTCGGCATCGTCGAACAGATCGAGCGAGGGCGCGGGGAGCACCGGGTCGCCCCGGCGACGATGCGCGAAGCGCACCGCTTCCGCCTCCTCGAACGGCGAGAGCGCAGCCGCATCCGCGGCGGCCCGTGCATGTTCGCGCCGCGCTCGCAGCCGCTCGCCGGTGCGCCACGGCGTGGCGAGCCACCATGCGCCCTTGGCCAGGCGACGCAGAAGCGGCGGTATGCTGCGCTCAGCCATGGGAACGACCGAGCCACTGCCGCGCGGCCTGCACCATCGGATGCCACATGAAGCGCGTGGACCTGAAGATGGCATGCTCCCTGACGAGCCGGCGCAAGCCGCTGGGCGGTGGCGCGGGCCCGCCGAGCGCCACCGGAATCCGTTCCGGCAAAGGATGGCGATAGCGTCCTTCGTAGAGCGCCTCGCTCGGGGTCAGGACATAGCGGACCAGCGCAGACTCGGCCTGCTCCCAGCGCTCGCGCCCCGCGCGCGCACTCTCCCGCGCGTTCGCACCGAGCCGCGCGGCCTGTGAAAGATCGAGCGGACGGGGATCGTGCACGTCGTACAGCAGCCCGTTGTCACCGGCGACGATGTATTCGTTCATCGTCCCCTGATCGGGCGCCACGACGCATTGGCCACGCGCCATGGCCTCCAGGAAGGACTGACCGATGCCCTCCTCCGGTCGCGGTGCGAAGTAGATGTTGGCGCGGTCCAGGCAGGCGTCGAGTTCGGCCTTGCTCTCGAACCAGGTCGACAGTGTGATGTTGTACCTCGCCATCTCCTCCGACGAAGGCTGCTCGGCCTCGGGCGTGCCGGGGTCGGTCGCCATGTGCACGTGAAAGCTGTCGAAGCGCGTGTTCTCGATCAGCCGCCGGATGGTCCGCCACGGCAGTTCCAGTTCACGCCGCACCCAGAAAAAACCGTGCAAACCCTCCCGCCAAGGCAGCGGCGCCGGGGACACCGGCCGGTAGTAACGGACAACGTGGCTCACGATGCCGAAGCCGCCGGTCATGCAATGTGCAGCGCTCGAAAAATTGAGGACCTTCGAACCTTGGAACGGCTCCCAGAACGCCGAGAGATTCTGATGCGGACCGCGCCAGAGGCCGAACTGGTCCAGCATCGGGACGTAGATGACGTTGGGGTGGAGGTGACGGAAATACCGTCCGCGCGGCGGGCAGTACGACTGGAACATGAGAACCACTTCGTGCGAGGCGACCCGCTCGAACTCGATGGGCGCACCGCCTCGCCATGCCTCGTCCCAGAAGCGCTCGACGACATGACCATGGCGCGTCAGCAGATCGGGAAGAAAGTCCGTCGAACGCGTGGTCTGGTGGAAGGAATGGTCGACGTAGGCGATGCGTGCCACGCCTTCAGCCTTTCAGCCGCCGGTAGCCGCCGGCAGCCGCTCCATAGAGCCGGGGGTAGCGGACCAGCAGGGACTTTCCGGCGTCTTTGAGCCGGCGCGCGAATCTGCCGCGCGGCGCCGGCGCAGACTCATCGGGAACATCTTCGGGGTGCTGCATGACCGCCACCGAGGCCCAACCCACGGCACTCAGCAAATCCGCGCGGTCGTGATGCCGCGCCTTCAGCTGCCTCAGGAAATCCATGTGGCTTTCGGCACGCTCGGCATGCCCCTTGACGACCGCGCCCGGCAACGAGAAAAAGCTGTCGTAAAGGCCCTTCACCTCTGCGGCGGACAGACAGGGGAAGCGCTCCGCGACGATCCGCATGCACTCCAGGCTGTGCTTCATGATATTGCTCGAGGTGCCGCCGAGCGAGTAATTCAGGGTCGCCTCCTTCGTGTAGACGAACTTCGCACCGGCTTCGAGGCAAGTCATGATCCATCGGAAATCCGCGGCGATCTTGAGCGAGGCGTCATAGGCTCCGGAGCACTCGTAGGCCTTGCGCGTCGCGTAGATCGCATTGTGGCAGACGTGGGCACAGGTGAAATAGCTCCCTGGATGGACGAAGGCGGGCCGCCACGGGTGGTCGATGCCCTCCGCATGCACCAGCGCGGCCGACAACAGCAAAGCCGCCCTGCCTGTGTCCGCGCCCAGGCGCTGCACAGCGATCTCGGCTGCCTGCGGCTCCAGCCAATCATCGGAATTGAGCACGCAGATCAGGCTGCCGCGGGCCAGTTGCACGGCCTTGTCGAGTGCGTCGTAAAGACCCTCGTCCGGCGCCGACGCAAAGTAGTCCAGGCGGTCGCCGTGGGCCTTGACGAGCTCGAACGTGCCGTCGCTCGAGGCACCGTCCAGCACGATGTGCTCGACATTGCCATAGGTCTGCGCCTGCACGCTCTCGATGGTGCGGGCGAGCGTCGCCACGTTGTTGCGCACGACGGTGACGTAGCTCACCAGCGGCTGCCCAGGGCGATCCTGCTTCATGCTTCCCCGGGTCCGCAGCCCACCTTCCTGCGCGGCGGACCCCGTGGTCGACGGCAGGCGGTCCGTCCAGGCTGGCCAGCCCGGCCGATCCGTGCGAATCCGCGCAGGTACGCTCAGGAGATGCGCCTCGAAGGACGGGCCCACGGCGCCGTCGTCGTATCCGAGGAAGCCCGCCAAGGGCTCCGGTCGGGAACCCAAGGGTTGGCTCGCCTCGACCTTCCGACCGGGTGCCGCCCCTCCCCGCGCGGCCTGGCGCTGCGCGTGCGCTCGCACAAGCGTGTCGGCCACGAGAGCGGCACAGCGATCCCAGCTGAACTGCCCGGCACGAGCCAGGCCCCTGCGGGAAAGCTCTTGCCGCAAGGTCTCCGATGCGGCCACCTGGCCGATGGCCTGCACGACACCCTGCAGGTCATCCGTGTCGAGCAACAGGCCGGCGTCGCCTACCACCTCGGGAAGCGAGGAGTTGTTCGCGCAGATCACGGGCGTGCCGCAGGCCATGGCCTCGAGAGGCGGCAGACCGAAGCCTTCGTACCGCGAGAGATAGACGAAGCATTGCGCGTCGCTGTACAGCGCCGAAAGATCGGCGTCGTCCACGAAGCCGGTCGCGATGATGCGGTGCCCGCGATCCCTGTCATCCGCTGCGCTGAGGGCATCGTCGAATTTCTCCAGCTTCCATCCCGCCATGCCGGCCAGCACCAGGTGCATCTCGCTCTCGGGGTGTTGGTCGCAGAAGCGCAGAAAGGCATGCACGACCTGGTCGAGGTTCTTCCGGATCTCCAGCGTGGCCACGCTCAGGAGATAGGGCACACCGGCCGGAATACCGTACTTCTCGCGCATCGCCGCCCGGATGGCGAAGTCGGAGCAGGGCCTGAACATCTTGCTTGCGGCCAGGGGAGCGACCGTGATCTGCTCCGGCCGCAGATCCGGCCGGCATTCCAGGAGATCCTTGCGCGTGTGCTCGGAGATCGTGAAGATCACCGTCTCCTCGGTCAGGCCAGCGACGATGTCGCGGACCTCGGCCGATGCTTCCTGGCTGAAGTACTCAGGCCGATGGATGGCGATGAGGTCGTGAATGATGTGCGCCTTGAGCACCTGGTCGTCGGCTCGCCAGTTCGCGGGCGCGACCCCGAAAGGACACAGCAGAACGTCCGCGTCGGCAGAAGGCGCGGCGGGCGTGGTGTGCAGCGAAACCGGGATCTCGTTCGACTGCAGGTAGTCGGCGATGGCCGCTTCCTGCCCCTCCCGCGCCACGAAGCGAACGTCGACTCGCCCCGAGGTCGCGAGCCGGGGGAACAGCTCGTCGCATACCCGGTAGACGCCGGTTTTGACACCTTGCGCGAGCACATAGGCATCCAGCGCAAGCCGCGGTTTGATCTCTTTCATCTTCGAAGCATCGGGGGTGAGCGCCGTGGAGTCTGCCAGACGAAACGGACAGCCCCTTGCGCCACCGGACTGAATTTTTGCCGCCATACCGTGAAGAATGCGTTGCAAGTCCCTGATTCGCTGGACGATTCCTCGCGAAAAAGCCTTCAGACAAACATATCTGCGCCACGCGCGTCTTCGAAATCGCGAAGCACCATGCCGCCAAGTGCGCCGCGCTGGAAGATGTATTAAGAGGCTTCGGCAGATGTTCCGGGCTGTGCCGGCCTCAGCCACAAAAGTTCACTTTCCGACTTCAGGCAAAATCCCGGGTCCGGCGCTGCAAGGCGCCGCTTCTCTTGGATCGGGAACACTCAATGAAGAAACGTGCTGTCGTCACCGGAATCACAGGCCAGGATGGCGCCTACCTGGCCGAATTGCTGTTGAGCAAGGGCTATGTTGTCTACGGCACGTACCGCAGGACCAGTTCGGTCAATTTCTGGCGTATCGAGGAACTGGGCATCCAGGAAGATCCCAACCTTCACCTGGTCGAGTATGACCTCACGGACCTCGGCAGCTCGCTGACGCTGATCAAGGAAGCCGCGCCCGACGAGGTCTACAACCTGGCGGCCCAGAGCTTCGTCGGCGTGAGCTTCAACCAACCCGATGCGACTGCGCAGATCACCGGCATGGGCGCCTTGCACCTGCTGGAAGCCATTCGCCTGACCAACCCGAAGATCCGCTTCTACCAGGCTTCCACCTCGGAGATGTTCGGCAAGGTGCAAGCCATTCCCCAGGCCGAGGACACGCCTTTCTATCCTCGCAGCCCCTACGGCGTGGCGAAGCTGTTCGCCCACTGGATGACGATCAACTACCGCGAGAGCTACGACATCTTCGGCTGCAGCGGCATCCTGTTCAACCACGAAAGCCCGCTGCGCGGCCGCGAGTTCGTCACCCGAAAGATCACGGACGCGGTGGCCAAGATCAAGCTGGGCAAACTCGAAGCTCTCGAACTCGGCAACATGAGCGCGAAGCGCGACTGGGGCTACGCGCGCGAGTACGTCGAGGGGATGTGGATGATGCTCCAGGCCGACGAACCCGACAGCTTCGTGCTGGCGACCAACCGAACCGAAACCGTGCGGCGCTTCGTGGAGATGGCCTTCAAGGCGGCGGGCTACGAGCTGCGTTTCGAAGGCGAGGAACAGGACGAAGTCGGGATCGACGTCAAGACCGGCAAGACGCTCGTGCGCGTCAATCCCCGGTTCTATCGCCCCGCCGAGGTCGATCTGCTGATCGGCAATCCGGCGCGGGCCAAGGAGAAGCTCGGCTGGGAGCCCAAGACAACACTCGAGCAGTTGTGCACGATGATGTACGAGGCCGACCTGCGTCGCAACGCGCAAGGGCGCTCGTTCTAGAAGAGCGCTGGTTCGAGGGCAGGCGCATGCAGTGACTGCCGCTGGATGAAAGCAGTCGGGGGGGAAGGGCGGATTCGGGTGACGGATCGTTCAGGCGACACATGAGAGATACAGAGAGAGCCGGAGTGGACATACGCGTCGCCCTGAGGTCGGGCGCCCGCCTTGGCGCGCGGGCCGCGGCACCGGGCGCGCAGGCTGCTGGACGCATGGCACAACACGACACACCGCAGGGCGCCGGCGGCCTGCTCAAGTCCTGGGTCCGGCGGTGCGCACGGATGCTCTTCAGGCTGGGCAAGCCTGTTGTGCGACCGGTGGCCTTCCGTTTTCGTGCCTACCTAGGGGCGCCGCTGCAGGCGGAGCTGCAACAGCTGCGGCAGAACCTGGCGCAGGAACGGGCCGCCCAGCGGCGATGGCGGGATGCCACGGAACGAACGCTGGCAACGCACACGCAGTTGCTGCAGGAGCTTCGATCCATGGGCGCAGCCCGTCCCGCCGAGTCCGCCAAGACGGCCCTGCACGGAGATGCGGCGAGCCGCTGCGGCCTGGCCCTGCTGCTGAGCAGACTGCTGGCGTCCGAGCCCCTTTCCATCACGCGTATCGACCCTCGCCGAGACAGCGAGGCGGCGCTGCGCCGCGCGGCGAGCCTGCTGGCGGACGCGGAAAGTGCTCCCGATGGAGTCCTGATCATTGCCTGGCCAGGCCACCGCGAGCGGCAGGCCCTGCCCAATGCAGCGGACTGGCTCCGCTTTTTCGCCCAACCCGGCATCGCGGTCGGCGTCATCCACCCCGAGACGGGCGCGCTCGGCACGGCGCGTCTGGATCTGCCCGGCGAGCGCGGAATCGACCTGCTGGTCACACCTGCCGATGCCAAGGCCTGGACCCTCGCCCGGCATACGGCATGAGCGACGGCTTGATCGTGATCGGTGCGAGCGGCCACGCCAAGGTCTGCATCGAGTTGCTGCGTGACACAGGTCAGCACGTGTCTTTTTGCGTGGGCGGCGCCGACAGCGGCGATATCTGCCTCGGCGTGCCTGTTCTTCATGGCGACGAGCACCTCGAAGCTCTCGCCCGACAAGGATTTCGCCGGGCATTCGTGGCCATCGGCGCCAATGCATTGCGGCAACGGCTCGCAGCGGCCGTTCGTGCGCTCGGTTTCGAGCTCGTCAATGCAGTCAGTCCGCGGGCCATGGTGTCGCCGTCCGCAACAATCGGGCACGGCGTCGCCATCATGGCCGGCGCAGTCATCAACGCGGACAGCTCCATCGCCGACCTCGCCATCATCAACACGGCCGCCAGTGTCGACCATGACGGGGTCATCGGCGAGGCGGCCCACATCGGGCCCCAGTGCGGCCTCGCAGGCAATGTCCATGTCGGGCCGCGCTCCTTCCTGGGCATCGGCAGCCGGGTCATCCCCGGCGTCTCGATCGGCGCCGACGTGGTGGCGGGCGCTGGTTCCGTGATCATCTCGAACGTGGCGCAGAACGCCCGAATCGCCGGCATCCCTGCCAAGACCATGAGAAAGAAAGCCCCATGAACCGTATATCAGTCGCCCAGCCCAAGTTGGCGGGAAATGAGCGCAAGTACGTGCTGGACTGCCTGGACACGAACTGGATCTCGTCGAACGGCAAGTACATCGGCGCCTTCGAGGAATCGTTCGCCAGATTCTGCGGCGTCAAGCACGCGGTGGCCGCGAACAACGGCACCACGGCACTGCATCTGGCCCTGGTCGCACTCGACCTGCAGCCCGGCGACGAAGTAATCATTCCGACGGTCACCTATATCGCCACCGCCAACGCGGTACGGTATTGCGGCGCGACGCCGGTTCTGGCCGACGTCTGCCCGGACACGATGAACATCGATCCCGCGCATGTCGAACGCCTGATCACGCCGCGCACGCGCGGCATCATTCCCGTCCACCTCTACGGCCACGCGGCGGACATGACGCCGCTGCAGGACATCGCCCGCCGCCACAAGCTGTGGCTGCTCGAAGATGCCGCGGAGGCGCACGGCGCGGAAATCGACGGCAAGCGCATCGGGGCGATCGGTGATTGCGCGATCTTCAGCTTCTTCGGCAACAAGATCGTGACGACCGGCGAAGGCGGCATGGTCACCACCAACGACGACGCGCTCGCCGCCAGACTGCGCCTGTACCGCGGCCAGGGCGTCGATCCGACGCGGCGCTACTGGTTCCCGGTGATCGGCTACAACTACCGGATGACCAACATCCAGGCCGCCATCGGGCTGGCCCAGATGGAAACGATCGAGACCGCGCTGCGCGACCGGCAGGAACTCGCGCGCATGTACGACCAGGCCCTGGCGCCCCTCGCCGACGAGCTCGTGCTTCCCGTGGTCCGGCCGGGCGCCCGCCATGTCTTCTGGATGTACACCGTCTACCTGCGCAAGGGCGGTGAAGCTCAGCGCGACGCGGTGATGAGCGCGCTCGACGGGCAAGGCATCGAGACACGCCCCGTGTTCCATCCGATGCATGTGCTGCCGCCGTACCGCGAGGACAAGTCCTACCCCGTGGCCGACACATGGGCCCAGCGAGGCATCAACCTTCCGACGCACCAGTTCCTTGTCGAGGCCGACATCCAGCGCATCGCGGCGGCGCTGCGCAGCGCGCTGGGTCGATGAAGATTGCTCTTTGCTCGTCCTTCGTTCCGTTCGTCAACGGCGGCTACCGGAACATCGTCGAGTGGCTTGAAGCCATGCTGCTCGAGCAGGGCCACCAGGTGGAGCGGATCTACCTGCCCGAGGCCGACGAGCCGCAGCTGCTGTTCAAGCAGATGGCCGCCTACCGTTTCGTGGACCTGTCGGCCGCCGACCGCGTGATCTGCTTCCGGCCGCAGTCGCATCTCATCCCCCATCCGAACAAGGTGGTCTGGTTCATCCACCACCTGCGCGTCTTCTATGACCTGTGGGACAGCGAGTACCGCAGCTTTCCCGACGACGCCAGGCACCGGGGCATCCGCGATGCGCTTTGCGCTGTCGACACCGCGGCGCTGGCCGAAGCGCGTCGGGTCTTCTCCAATTCCCAGGTGGTGACTGAGCGCCTCAAGCGCTACAACGGCGTCGACAGCGAGCCGCTGTTTCCACCGGTGTACCAGCCCGAGCGATTTCACTTTCGCTCGATGAACGACGAAATCGTCTGCATCTGCCGGATCGAGCACCACAAGCGGCAGCACCTCCTGCTCGAGGCCCTTGCACACTGCACGACGCCGGTCAAGCTGCAGCTGGCGGGCGTCGGCGGCGCGGGGTATGCGCGGGAGCTTCATGCACTGATCGAGGCCCATGGCCTGCAGGAGCAGGTCACGCTCAAGGAGCGCTGGATCAGCGAAGAAGAAAAGGAGCACGCGCTGGCCGACTGCCTCGCCGCCGCCTATGTCCCCTTGGATGAGGACTCCTATGGGTACCCGGTCCTCGAAGCCGCGCACGCACAGAAGCCGCTCCTGACCACCACCGACTCTGGCGGGCCGCTCGAGTTCGTGCAGCATGCATCGAACGGGCTGATCTGCGAGCCGACGCCCGCTGCACTCGCCGAGGCAATGGACCGCCTCTGGCGCGACCGCGACGAGGCTCGCCGCATGGGCCGCGCGGCGCAGGCCAGGATCGAGGCGCTGAAGATCGGCTGGCCGCATGTCATCGAAAGGCTGCTCGCGTGAAGGTCCTGGTCGTCAACAACATGGCTCCCTTCGTCTCCGGCGGCGCCGAGGCCATGGCCGAGCACCTGCGTCATCACCTGCAGGTGGCGGGACACGAGGCGGAGATCCTCCGCATCCCCTTCCAGTGGGAGCCGGCCACGCGCATTCCGTCGCAGATGCTCATGGCGCGCGCCTTCGAGCTGCAGAACGTCGATCACGTGATCGCCCTCAAGTTTCCCGCATACCTCATACCGCACCCCCGCAAGACGATGTGGCTCGTGCACCAGTACCGCCAGGCCTACGACCTGTACGATGCGGGCCAGACCAACCTGCCGCCCGGAGAGCTCGGCGAAGACATCCGCCAGCTCATCAAGAACGCGGACGACGAGTGCTTCAGGCAGGCCCGCCGCATCTTCTCGATCTCGGACGTCACGCAGAAGCGGCTGGCGCACTACAACGGCTTCGACTCCCAGATCCTGCGCGCACCCATCAACGACCCGGAAATCTTCGTCGATGCGCCCTCTGAAGGCTATGTGTTTGCCGGCGGCCGCGTCAACGGCGCCAAGCGCCAGCATCTTCTGGTGGAAGCCATGGCGCATGCCGCGGGCAACGTTCGCCTGGTGGTCGGCGGCCCACCGGACACCGAGGCGGATGCGGCACGCCTGCGGGCTGCCGTCGAACGACTCGGCTTGCAGGACCGCGTCCGGCTGGACCTGCGCTTCCTGTCGCGCCAGGAATACGCCGACTACGTCAACCGGTCTTCGGCGGTGGCGTCCCTGCCCTTCGACGAAGAGTCGTACAGCTATGTCGCGATGGAAGGCGCCACGGCGGCCAAGGCACTCATCAGTACCACCGACAGCGGCGGTGTCCTCGGCCTCGTGAAGAACGGCGAGACCGGCTGGGTCTGCGAGCCCAGCAGCGAGGCGCTCGCAGGTGCCATGAGCGCAGCCTGCGCCGACCCCGCCCGCGCACGCGATCTCGGCCGCGCGGCCAAGGCTCGGTGGGAAGGCTTCGGCATCAACTGGCAGGCCACGGTCGGGACGCTGCTGTCATGAAGTTCGTGTTCTTCACGCCCTTCGCCGTCAACTCGGCCATCGGGCGGGTGACGGCACTGTTGATCGGCGCGCTCGACCGCATGGGCCACTCTGCCGTGGTGGTGCGCACCGAGCGGCAGGAGCTGCTGGGCAGCCCGGCGCACGCGTCCCCCGCTCCGGTGCTGCCCTGGGACGATGAAAGCCAGGTGCTGTCGACCACGCGCGACGCCGACGCCTTGATCTACCAGATCGGCAACAACTACGCGTTTCATCATGGGGGCCTGCACTGGCTCGCGCGACTGCCCGGCATCGTCTGCCTGCACGACTTCCTGCTCGCGCACCTTTTCGCGGACTGGGCCGCTTTTCACCGCAGCCAGGCCGAATCGGTGCTCGATCATTGGTACGGGGAGCAGGCGCCCATCGAATTCTTCGAAGCCGCCTGCTCGACGCCGGAAGGATTCGCGGACACGGCCGCGCGCCACTACCCCATGACGGAGTGGATCTGCGCGCAAGCCCTGGCCGTTGTGTCGCACAGCCATTGGGGCATGCAGCGGGTCGCCAACGCCTGTGCCGGCCCCCTGCGCGTGGTGCCACTGCCCTATGACGCCCCGGGTGCCGCGCGCGCACCCGGCATGCGCAAGGATGACAAGGTGCGCATCCTGACCGTGGGCCATGTCAATTCCAACAAACGGATCGACAGCGTGATACGCGCCATCGGTGCCAGCCCTCTGCTCCGCGACGCCGTCACCTACCAGCTGTGCGGCCTGATCCAGTCCGCCGTGAAGGAAGAACTGTCCGCGCTGGCCTCGTCGCTGGGCGTCGAACTGCTGGTGTCGGGCGAAACCGACGATGCAGCCTTGCAACGGGCGATGCTGGAGGCCGACATCGCCTGCTGCCTGCGCTGGCCCAGCTTCGAGGCTGCTTCAGCCACGACCATCGAAGGCCTGCTCTACGGCAAGGCAGTGGTCGTCACCGATGCGGCCTTCTACGCCGAATTGCCGGACGATTGCGTGCGCAAGGTGGCGCCGATCGACGAGGATGCAGGGCTGCGAGCCGTACTGGAAGATCTCGTCGCCGATGCGCCGGCGCGCGTGGCGATGGCAAGACGCGGCCAGGCCTGGGCGGCGCGGACCTTCAGCGCCGACGGTTACGCGGCCGAGCTGGTCGGGATGGCGCGCCACGCCGCCGCCGCGTGGCCGGTGCTCGATATGGCCGAGACGCTGAGCGGGCTGTTGGCGAGCTGGCAGGCGTCTTCCGCCTTGATGGCAGCCGACGACATCGCCGACCCGCTGGCCTTGTTCCAGGTGGTCGGCCGACTGCCACCGGGCGCGGCCTCGGCGGATCCAGGCGAAAGCGCGAGCCTCTGAACGCGCCGCGCTACAGGCCGGCCTTCGACACGCAACACATCGTGCCCGAGACGACCGACTTGTCCCGCAGCGCTTGCGGGAGGAAATCGCAGCGCGACAGGACGCCCCCGCTGTCGATCTCTTTCAGGAACTGCGGCAGCCGCTTGCCGATGTCCATGCCGAAGGCGAAATCGGACACGTAGAACACGTTGATCGGCTGTCGGCCGTGCTGGAAACGAAGGTAGGCAGGCCCGTCGAGCACCAGCCGTGCATCGCCGTCCTTGATATCGCATCGCCGCGCCAGCGCAAGGAGGCGCGCCCGCTCGTCGTCGCGCACGAAGACCGGCGTCGAAAGAAGCTGCCCCTCGATCACGTACTCGCCGGCGCGAGCGATCTGCAGCAATCTCGGCGCCTGGATGGCCAGCAGCAGCACCATGCTGGCCAGGGCGAGCAGCATCCAATAGGACGCAAAGACCCCCGAGGCCTGCCGCAACCAGTTCGGAGGCGCGCCCCGCGTGGGCCACACGAGCAGCAGCAGAACGACCAGCGCAGGGACGACGAGTCCGGGCGTATAGAAATGCCACGCATTGGTGTTGTAGACGATGCCATGCAGCACCAGGCCGGCGACCAGAGCGATGCCGAGAAGGACCTCCCCGTCGAGGCGCCTGTGCAGGAGCTGAACCACGAAGCGCACGATCGCCGCCACCAGCAACAGCAAGGCCAGCAGGTACAGGCTGGCCTTGAGCAGCTTGCCGAATCCTTGCAGCCATGGCTGCATCCATTCGCCCCGCACCGACGGCAGCCAATTCGACTGGTACGCGAGGGTGGCCGGCACCCGATCCATGACAAGGCCGAGCGAGGCGGCCAAGTTGTGCAAGCCGGCCTGGAGAAGCGCACGCGGGTCGGTCGCGAGCAGTTGGAAGTCCAGCGTGTGCTGTGCCAGCACCTTGGCCATCGCCGGCGCTCCGGGGCAGGCCGAGGTGGCCAGGACGTAGCGGATGGCCTGGACGATGGCCAGGCCCATCATGAGCAGCACCCCCATCCACCAGGACCTGCCCGCGTCCCTGAACGTCAGCCAACCCGAGGCCAGGACGACGGGCGCGAAGAAGACCGCCTTGGGATGCGTCAGCAGGAAGACCGACGTCACCAGAAACAGCAGCCCCGCCTTCAGAACCTTCGTATGCATGCGGTCGGACGCCCGGACCCGCCAGAAGAGGGCAAGCATGCAGTACGCCACGAGCGCGAACACCAGCAACTGCTCCGACCGCGCCAGCGCCAGCACGAAGGGCAAAACGCCCAGCAAGTTGAACGACAGTGCCAGGACCTGAAAGCTGCGCCTTGACACCAGGGCCTGCGGATGCCGACCGGCCCATATCCAGACCAGCGACAGCCAGGCCGCGCAGATCCCGATGCCTCTGAGGCGCAGGCCCAGATCACCCGCGCCCGAGTAGACGATGGCGTTGAAAACCGCGCCGGGGTACAGGGACAGCGGGATGAAGCTCTGCAAGGGACGGCACTGCGGGACCAGGTTGAGCAGTGCGCCCCCTTCGATGAAGAAACGCGCCCGCGCCATCTGGATGGCGATCTCGTCCGAATAGATCGGGATCATCGTGGCGACGATGGCCACCGCGAGTGCAAGCACGAGAACGGCGCGCGAGACCCAATCCATGGACCGGGCCGCTGCGGGCCGAGTTGCTACTGCCACCGGCCGTTCAACCAATTGGCCGGCGCTTGGCCTTGTCGCTTGCGGTCCCACGCCTTCAGCAGAAAAGCCTCGAACTCACGACTGCTCTGCTCACTTTCCACGTAGCGCGACGACTTTCGCTTGATGTCCAGCGACAGTTGCTCCCGCCATTCCTTGTCGGAAGCCACTCTCAGCGCCAGCTCGACGTAGTCTTCACGGTCCTTCGCGATCAGGGTCGTTGCACCGATGTACTCGTAGATCGCCGCAGTCCACCGACCGAAGGGGATGTTGGCGGGAAGCGTCACTGTCGGGATACCGAGCATGGCGCCATCGAAGCTCGACGACATCCCGCAAAGCGGGTAGGAGTCCACGCAACAATCCACCGCCTGCAGAAGCATGTGCGCATCGTCCTTGCTCATCGTGGACATGAAGACGACCCTGTCATAAAGGGTGCCCAATGTCTCGCGCAGCCGGTTTCTCAAGGTCTTGGCAGGAGGGTACTCGCCGCGAAGAAGGACCAGGATGGCATCCTGGTCGCGTTCGAGGATCTCGTGAAAGATGCCGTCCATGTCCGGATGGATCTTGGGCGGCGTGTTGGCGCACAGGTAGACGCGCGTGTCGGTCCCGACGTTCAGGAGCCTTCGCCTGACCTCCGCACGCGCCTGCGGACTGATCGGCCCCTTGGACCCGACCTCCGGCCTTTCGATCCAATAGGGAGGATGCTCGAAGAGCGCAACCTTCGTCTTGTAGAAGTCGGACGGAGTGGCAGGCTCGGCAGGGGCCCACGAGATGTAGTAATCCGCGTTGGTCAGACCGTCCGTCCAGTTCGGCTCCAGCAAGACCATCTGGAGCGGCGCAAGGCGCGCCATCATGGGGTAGTACACCGCCGCAATGGAAGGGCCCGACACAATGATGTCCAGCGCTTCGCCGGCAATGGTCTCGATGGCGGCATCCATGTCGACATCCGAGTACTGCACGACCTTGCCGGCGCGGTCGAGCCAGCCTTGCGCGGCTGCAGATTTGCCGGACTTGCCAGGACGCAGGAACACGGTCTCGAACCGCTGCGGGTCGAGCCGCGGCAAAAAGCCCGACATCATCGGCATCGAATCATGAACGATGAAGCCGAGACGCAGCTTCTTGCCGGCGCGCTTGTGCGAATCGACGGCATCGGCGACGTGTCCAGCCGTGAAGTCGAGCCTGGGCCAAGTACTGAAGACCATCTTCTCGAAAGCGCTGATGGCTGTGCCGTACAACTCGGGCGCCACCAGGCAGAAGATGTACTGCCAGGGCGTCCAGTTGTTGGTCATGTCAGCGATCGGCTCGTCCAGTGACAGCGGATCGGCAGCAAGCCGCTGTCCAGCCTCGATGAACCTGCGAACGTCGTCCGCGGGTTGGATCGCATGGCGCGGGATCATGGGCGGCGTCATCTCATCCAGGATTCGAAGCGAGCGGCTCGCCTTGTCTTCACCCTCGAAGGCGAGTTGCAACGCAGCGCAAACACCCGCGGCGAAGTCGCCGGGCAGGTGCAGATAGCGGCAAAAGAAGACCAGCACCCTGGCGATCTTGATCGGCTGGGGATTCTTGCGCAGATAGACGTGGAAATCCTGCCTCAGGACAGACACGTCGCCGGGCTCGATCCGCAGTTCGATGTCCTGCAGATTGATGACGAAATCAACCGGCGCGCTCATGCTGGCCCGGTAGAAATCCAGCATGGAAACAGGTGGCGGCAAATCCGCCGCCTCCAGCGAACCGAGGAAATCGCGATAGCGGTCGTATTCGAATCGCTTGGCGCAGATCTTCATGTAGAGCGCAAGCAGCTTGCCTGCCGCCGGATAGTGAAGAAGCCCGCGTTCAAGGCACTCCAGGCACTCGTCCAGTTCAGACAGACAAACAAAGGCCAGGCTCGACAGGTGATAGTCCTCGACGTCCTTCGGCTCGCGGCCAGCCAGCTTGCGATGAAGGGCATTGGCCTCTTCCGTGCGCTCCCTGGAAAGGAGCAACTCCGACACTTGCCACAGCGCCAGGGCGTCGTCCGACATTTCGCGTATCGCGCGGATCTTCTGCTCGGCCAGTTGATCGAGCCCGGCGTCCAGGCAGTGATCGATCAGTCCAACCTGGATCTGCGGATCAGGGAACCGAGCGAAAAGCGCCTCGCAAGCCTGCTGTTCCGAATGCGCATCGGGCACGGCCACGCGAATGACGCGACGCATTTGCCGAAGCTGAGCGCAGATGAGCGCAAAGTGTTCGATCAGTTCGGCAGCCTGGGGAAAGCTCCGTATGCCTGCCTCGAAGATATCGGCGGCACGCTCCGAGTTCCCCAGGCGATGCTCCGCGAGCGCCGAATGCAGAACACCGAGAGGATTCTCGGGTGTTCGCACGGCCAGGCGCCGGTAGATTACCCTGGCTTGTTCATCGCGCTGGTATTGCAGCAGGACATCAGCAAGTCGCCACAGCAGCACGTTGTCGTCGGAGTGCTGTAGCAGCGCTTCAATCTTGGCCTCGGCCAGATCCGTCCATCCGGTGCGCAGTGCGTGGCCAATGAGGTTCGATTGAACGTGAGGATCAGGATATCGGACGAACAGTTCCTCGCACACCTGCCGTTCGTCTGCATGGCCCATGGCAAGACGCCTGATCGCCCGGTCGACCTGGTCGAGCTCGGCACAGACGCGAAGGTAGTGCTCCATGAGGAGCGGCAAGTTCGGGTATTGCGCAAGCCCTGACTCCAGCGCGGCAATCGCCTCGCTTGGCCGGTGCAGCCGCTGCTGCGCAAGACCTGCATAGAGATAACTTTCAGGACTCGACAGCTTCGCGCCCGCCAACTGACGATAGATCTCCGTGGCCCGCGAATGATCGCCGTTTGCAAGAGCGTGATCGGCCTGCGTCCACAAGGAGCCGGGGCCGTCCGAGCGAAAAAGCAGAGGGCGCAGCAACGCCTTGAGCTTGCTCATGTCTTCAGTACTTCTTCCACACGACCCGATTCACATAGTCGACATAGCTGTGGACGATCCGCAGCACCTTGTCCGACACATTGGGCATGCTGTAGTCCGCGACCAGGCGCAGGCCGCGGTCGGCGCCGCGGGGCTGCGAGTCGAGGATGGCCAGCCCCTGGCGGACTCGCTCGACGCCCAGGCCCACCATCATCACCGCAGCCTCCTCCATGCCTTCGGGCCGCTCGTGCGCCTCGCGCAGGTTGAGCGCCGGAAAGTTGAGGATCGAGGACTCTTCGTTGATGGTGCCGCTGTCCGACAGCACCGCCTTGGCCGACTTCTGCAGCCGCACGTAGTCGTGGAAGCCCAGCGGCTTCAGCAGGCGTACCTGCGGATGGAAACTGGTGGCGGTCGCCTGGATGCGCTTCTGCGTGCGCGGGTGCGTGGACACGATCACGGGCACGTCGTGGTCGCCGGCGATTGCATTCAGGGTCGAGACCAGTTTTCCGAAAGAAGCCTCGGACTCGATGTTTTCCTCGCGGTGCGCACTGACCACGAAGTAGCGGCCCTCCGTCAGGTCGAGCCGCTTCAGCACGTCGGACGCCTCGATCTGCGGCATGTAGTGGTGCAGCACCTCGTACATCGGGCTCCCGGTCTTGATGACCTGATCCGGAGGCAGGCCCTCGCGCAGCAGGTAATCGCGCGCGATGCTGCTGTAGGTGAGATTGATGTCGGCCGTGTGGTCCACGATGCGGCGGTTGATCTCTTCCGGCACGCGCAGGTCGAAGCAGCGGTTGCCGGCCTCCATGTGAAAGATAGGGATCTTGCGCCGCTTGGCGGGGATCACGGCCAGGCAGCTGTTGGTGTCACCCAGCACCAGCATGGCCTCGGGCTGCACTTCGCCAAGAACGCGGTCGACCTCGATGATGAGGTTGCCGATGGTATGTGCGGCGCCGGTGCTGTTGGCCGCGCTGTTCAGGAAATGATCGGGCTTGCGGATCTTCAGGTCGTCGAAGAAAACCTGATTCAGTTCGTAGTCGTAGTTCTGCCCCGTATGGACCAGCACGTGCTCGCAGTGCGCATCGAGCGCCGCGAACACGCGGGACAGGCGAATGATCTCGGGCCGGGTTCCGACCACCGACATGACTTTCAGCTTCTTCATGATTCAGAGCGGACTGGCGAAGGTGTCCGGTTTGGCGCGGTCGAAAATCTCGTTGGCCCACAGCATGACGACCATTTCGTCCTGCCCGATGTTGGTGATGTCGTGCGTCCAGCCGGGCACGGTTTCCACGATCTCGGCCTGGTCGCCGTTCGTGATCAATTCGTAGGTTTCACCGGTCTGCATGTGGCGAAACTTGAAGCGCGCCTGCCCCTTGATGACCAGGAACTTCTCGGTCTTGCTGTGGTGGTAGTGCCCGCCTCGGGTGATGCCGGGATGGGCGGTGAAGTAGGAGAACTGACCGCTGTCGGGGGTGCGCAGCATCTCCACGAACACCCCGCGGGGGTCTGCGTGCTGCGGCACGGTGTACTTGAATTCCTCCACCGGGAGGTAGCTCACGTAGGTGGAATACAAGGCCCGCACGAGCCCGGTACCGACTCGCTCGGTCAACAGCGTCTTGCGGCTTTCCTTGAAGCGGGCAATCAAGTCCGCCACCTCGCCCACGGTCGTCGAATAGCAAGGCGTCACCGTCTCGAAGCCGGAGGCATCCACCGATGCATCGGCCCCGTCCAGGAGTTCGATGAAGCGCGCCACAAGATCGTCGATATACACCAGCGTCAGCGGCGCGGCCGCATCGCGGACTTCGATCGGCAGGCCCCGCGCGATGTTGTGGCAGAAAGTCGCCACCGCGGAGTTGTAGTTCGGCCGGCACCATTTGCCGAACACGTTGGGAAGACGAAAGACGTGCGCCGCGAAGCCGTGCTGCTCGGCGGCGGCGAACACCGCCTGCTCGGCTGCGCGCTTGCTCTGCCCGTAGGGATTGTCCCGCTCTGCCTGGATGGAGGAGGTCAGGACGACGGGGATCTTCCTGCCGCTCACCTCCATTTCCGCCACGACGGCGTCGCACAGCGATCGCGTGAGTTCGAAGTTGCCGCTGGCGAACTCCTTCGGATCTTGCGGTCGATTCACGCCCGCGAGATGAAAGACGAAGTCCACGCCGCGCAGCATGCCCGGCAGTTGCGAGACGTCGTGGCCGGAGTCGTACGCGACCACCTCGACATCCTTCCGCTCGGACAGCGCCAGGCGGAGATTCCTGCCGACGAAGCCGCCGGCGCCGGTGATCAGGACCTTCACCGGTTCACCCTTCGAGAACGGCAGGCTCGCCTCGAGCCACCTTCTGCATGAACTCGAGCCGCAGCAGCAGCTTCTTCATGCCTTCGACATCCAGCCGCGTGGTGTTGTGCGAGTTGTACTCTTCCCCATGCAGGGCCCGCGTGATGCGGCTTTCGCCTTCTTCGACGAACTTCGCGTAGTTCAGGTCGCGACCGTCAGGCGGCACACGGAAGTAGTCGCCGAGGTCTTCCGCACAGGCGCGCTCTTCCTTGCTGAGAAGCGACTCGTAGAGCTTTTCGCCGTGGCGGGAGCCGATGATGGCGATCGGGTGGTCCTTCTTTCCCATCAGATCCAGGATGGCCTGGCTGAGCACCTCCATGGTCGCGGCAGGCGACTTTTGAACGAAGATGTCGCCGTTCTGCCCGTGCGTGAACGCGTAGAGAACCAGGTCGACCGCGTCCGCCAGCGTCATCATGAACCGCGTCATGGTCGGGTCGGTGATGGTGATGTCCTGGCCGTCGAGGACCTGCTGCACGAACAGCGGAATGACCGAACCGCGCGACGCCATGACGTTGCCGTAGCGCGTGCCGCAGATCACGGTGCCGGTGCCTTCGAGGTTTCGGCTCGCGGCCACCATGACTTTCTCCATCATGGCCTTGCTGATGCCCATGGCGTTGATCGGATAGACAGCCTTGTCGGTGCTCAGGCACACCACCCGCTTGACGCCTGCCGCCACCGCCGCCTCGAGAACGTTCTCACCGCCCAGCACGTTGGTGCGAACCGCCTGCATGGGATGGAATTCGCACGATGGCACCTGCTTGAGGGCGGCTGCATGGAACACGTAATCGACGCCCCGCATGGCAGCGGCCAGGCCGTGCGCATCGCGAACGTCGCCGATGTAGAACTTGAGCTTCGCGTTGTTGTAACGCTTGCGCATGTCGTCCTGCTTCTTCTCGTCGCGGCTGAAAACCCGGATCTCGCCGATGTCCGTCTGGAGGAAGCGCTTGATGACGGCGTTTCCAAAGGATCCGGTCCCGCCCGTGATCAATAGGGTCTTGTTGCTGAACGGCGTTTGCATTTGAAACTGAGGGCTCGAGGCCCGATAGTGGAATGGTGGACCAGGCCGGCGGGGCGATAGCTTCCCACGCCGAGGCCGTATGGATGTCTCTTCTCTGGCATGACGGCAGCCAACCGCGCACTTTAGCGCAATCCCCGTCCCCGACCCTCAGGACTGGGCCGAGATGGCGTCTGCGAGCACCTGGACGACGAGTTCCTGCTTTTCGGGGCTCAGCCCGACCCAGAGCGGCAGCCGGACCAGGCATTCGGACTGGCGGTCGGTGACGTCCAGCGCCCCGTGTGTCCTGCCATACCGCCGGCCCGCGGGCGAGGAATGCAAGGGGACGTAGTGGAAGACGGCCGAGATACCAGCCAGTTTCAGCGCGTCCAACACCTTCTGGCGATCGATTTCCGGCTGGATGAGGACGTAGTACATGTGGGCGTTGTGCCGGCAGCCGGCGGGCACCGTGGGCCGTCGCAGTTGCCGGGACGACTCCAGGGGCTCGAGCAGGCCGTGGTAGCGGTTCCAGGCATCCAGGCGCATCTGCGTGATGCGTTCGGCCTCCTCGAGCTGGGCCCACAGAAACGCGGCGACCAGCTCGCCCGGAAGGAAGGATGAACCGACCTCCTGCCACGTGTACTTGTCGACCTCGCCCCTGAAAAAGCGGCTGCGGTTCGTGCCCTTCTCCCGGATGACTTCCGCGCGCTCGGCCAGGGCCGGATCGTTGACAAGCAGCGCTCCCCCCTCTCCCGAAATCACGTTCTTCGTCTCGTGGAAGCTGTAGGTCCCCAGGTGGCCCAGGCTGCCCAGGGCACGGCCCTTGTAGCTCGCCATCACGCCCTGCGCGGCATCCTCGACCACCACCAAGCCATGCCGCTTGGCAATGTCCATGACCGCGTCCATCTCGCAGGCGACGCCTGCGTAGTGGACCACCGCGATGCCACGCGTGCGCGGCGTGATCGCGGCTTCGATCAACGATTCGTCCAGGTTCAGGGTATCGGCCCGGATGTCGACGAACACCGGCACGCCGCCTCTCAGCACGAACGCGTTGGCGGTCGAAACGAAGGTGTACGAAGGCATGATGATTTCATCGCCGGGCTGGATGTCCATCAGCAGCGCGGCCATTTCCAGGGCGGCCGTGCACGAGTGCGTCAGAAGCGCCTTGCTGCAGCCCGCGCGCGCCTCGATCCATTGGTGGCAGCGGCGGGTGAACGGGCCATCGCCTGCCAGGCGGCCGTTGAAGTGGGACTCCGCGATGTAGTAGAGCTCCTTGCCGGTCATGTGCGGCCAGTTGAAGGGAATACGTTCGGTCATGAGATCAAGACAAGAGGCTCTTGGAGAAGCAGCGAGCTTAACAAGCCTAGGCCACCAGACGACATCGGGCGCGCGCGATGCCGGAGCAGGCATGGAGACAAGGGCAAAATGCCTCGAAACAGCCAGATCCACACCATGAGCGCCAACTCTCCCCACGCCTCTCTTTACGAGGCGTTTCGCGATCCCGTCACGCATGTTGACCTGCAACCGGTCCGGGAAGGCCTGGCCAATGGAAGTTCGACGGCTTTCGAGTTCATGGACGGCGATCCGGGGGTGGTCGATTTCATGGCGCCCTCGCCGGCCTCCGCGGCCGACGAGGCCAACCTGAAGATGTACAACGACGAAAGCTCGACGGAAAAGTATCGCAACTTCCTGCGGTGGCTGTTCAAGACCTTCGAAGTCGACGAGGACTGGTTCAGGGCCGACTTGCTCTCCCGGCTCGCCATCACGGACGGAATGAAAGTCCTGGTGGTGGGGTGCGGCCTCGGAGAAGACGTTGCGCTCATCCAGAACGACATCGGCGCCACCGGCCAGGTGCACGCGCAGGACATCAGCAAGTCCATGGTAAAGGCAGCACGCGCCTCGATTCATGCACCGAACGTCTGCTTTTCAGTTTCCAATGCATTGAAGCTGCCTTACAAGTCGAGGTATTTCGACGTAGTTTTTCATTTCGGCGGTATCAATCTGTTCGGCGATCTGAAGCAGGCCATCTCAGAACTGGAGCGGGTGTGCAAGATCGGCGGCCGGGTCGTGTTCGGCGACGAAGGCATCGCGCCTCACCTGAGGGGAACGGAATATGCCGACGTTCTCATCCACAACAATCCGCTGTGGGCGCTCGAAGCGCCGATGCGTGAGTTGCCTTCCAACGCCGATGCCGTCACGCTCGAGTACTTGCTGGGCAACTGCTTCTACCTGATCACGTTCACGCCGGGCGAGGGATTCCCGAAGGTGAACCTGGATGTTCCTCACGTCGGCGCCAGGGGGGGCTCCGCCCGGACACGGTATTACGGGCGGCTGGAGGGCGTCAGCGTCGAGACGAAGCGCAAGCTGCTCGATGCTGCGCAAGCGCGTGGTATCTCGATGCATGACCTTCTCGAACAGGTCATCGGCGCGCAGCTTGCCGACGCGCAACCCCGTTCGCCGCAAACGTGATGAAAGCCTGGGTCAAGCAGGGGCTGCTGTACGCCTTGCCCGAAGGCGGTCTGCATCCGAAGCTGCTGACGCACGCGGCAAACCCGCTGCCAGTGCATCTGTCGGGCGACATCTATCGAATCTTCTTCAGCGCGAGGGATGCCTTCAACCGATCCTCGATCGGCGCAGTCGACGTCGACATCGTATCGAGGCAGATCGTGCATGAACACGCGCATCCTTTCTTCGAACACGGCCCCAAGGGGAGCTTCTATGCGGACGGCGTCAGCATCGGCAACTGCTACGTGGTGGACGATACCTGCTACATGCTTTTCATGGGATGGCAGAACCCGGCGGGTGGCCATTGGCGTGGCGACATCGGGCGGCTGACGGTCCGCCCCGACCTGTCCCTGGCGCTCGACACGGCGGCGCCTCTTCTCGGTTCCGATCCGGTCGATCCGATCAGCCTCTCTTATCCCTGGGTGATGGAACTGTCGCCTGGGCGGTTCAAGATGTGGTATCCATCTACTGTCACATGGTCGGCCGGCAATGGAGAGATGCTGGCTGTGCTGCACACGGCGGACTCCGAAGACGGGCATCGATGGGTTCGCCGCGGTCTTGGCGTGCCCTACGAGCTCGGACGAGCCCAGGCCTTCTCGCGACCCAACGTTCAGGGAAACCCGGAGAGCGGCTACGAGATGTGGTTCTCCTATCGCGGCGATGGGCGCAGCAGCTATCGCATCGGATATGCGACCAGTCCCGATGCCGACCACTGGCAGTTGCGGCTGGACGAGGTCGGGATCGACGTGTCGCCCGAGGGCTGGGACGCCGACATGATCGAATATCCCTTCGTGTTCGATCACGCGGGAGAGCGCTACATGCTCTACAACGGCAACGGTTACGGCAAGACCGGGTTCGGCATCGCGGTCCTGCGCGACCCGGACGAGGCAGGCGCTTGAGCGGCTATGCTGCTCTCCGGGCGACCACGAGCCTCGACCCGCCCGCGGGAAGGTCGACCCCGCGCCTGATCAACGCCAGCTCGGCCATCATCAGCTGGAAGAATGTCCGGTTCATCCAGGGAGAGATCTTCAATTCCTTGCCGGCATCGAACTCCTCCAGGCGGGTTTTTCGCCGGGCAAGGCGTGCCACGAGCATGGCCGGCAGAAGGAAAGACACGAAGGATGTGCTTCTGATCACACGAAGCCCGGCGCTCTCGATCTTGGCGTGCAGGTCGGCGCGTGCGTAGCGGCGGACGTGGTGTGCATAGTCATCGGCTGCGCTCCACAGCCATGCATGCTGCGGCACCGTGAGCAGGAAAATCCCCCCCGGCTTCAATGCGTCACGGACCTGCGCCAGCACCTGCACATCCTGCTCGATATGCTCGACCACATCGAATGCGCCGATGACATCGAACTCGTCCCGATACGGGATGTCCCGCGCATCCATCTGCATGAAGTCGACATGGGGCAGACGGCGCGCAGCGAACCCCAGACCCGCTGTGAAGATCTCGCTTCCATGCAGCTTCGAGCGGGAAAAGCGATCGGCAATGCCCCGAAGGACGAAGCCCGTTCCGCAACCGATCTCCAGCAGGTTGCGAAAGCCCTTGCCGTAGTGCTCGAGCGCCCAGAGCACGATCTCGTTGCGCGCCCGAAACCAGAAGTTCGCGCCTTCCAGATCGGCCAGTTCAGAAAAATAGGCAGCATCGAATCCACCCCCGCCGTGTGCCAATGCTGGCGCGAAGGACACGAAGCCGTCGACCCGCAAAGGCTCCGCGCCGCAGGCCGGGCACGTCAGCCGCTCTGTCGACGGATGCGTCGCACCACAAGCAAGACATCGTCTCATCTGCCTTCACCTCGAGTGAAAGCGTCCTGCCTGAACACGAAGAACTTGAAAGCGAGAAACAGGTACCCCGCCACGACGAAGACCCCGATCGCCTGCGCCCATTGGTGGGGATACCCCAGCTTGTCGATGACGATGCCGAACACCGCAAGGTTGATCAAATAGCCCACGCCGTGCGCCAGCACGTAGCGGGCCGCGCTCGATGCGACGCCTCCTCGATGCCGAAAGGTCAGGCGCTTGTTGCC
This sequence comes from Variovorax defluvii, assembly GCF_039541515.1. Lineage (NCBI taxonomy): Bacteria > Pseudomonadati > Pseudomonadota > Betaproteobacteria > Burkholderiales > Comamonadaceae > Variovorax > Variovorax defluvii. Next base: position 61,366 of record NZ_BAABGJ010000012.1, on the reverse strand, counting down.
CCAGAAGCCAGCGGCCGCACCCAAGGCATAAAGCACGGTCATCGCAAGCCGGGGCGGCACCCCGAGGAAAGTGACAAGCAGGTAGAGCGCATAGCCGATCAGGTTCACAGCCAGACCGACGAGGCCGTAGCGGATCAACTGCTTGAATGAACCGAACCGGCCGGCCGTCGCGGCCGCATCCATGGCTGTCATATGCCACGCAAGCGGTTGCTCGGCACTTTCGACCGCTCGGTCGCTGCGCCCAGGTAGACGCCATCGGGATCGGCGTCCGACAGCAGCAATGCGCCGGCACCGATGACGCATCGAGGGCCGATCTTGATGTGGTCGCGCAGCGTGGCATTGACGCCGATGAAGCATTGCTCCCCGATCTCGACGCCTCCCGAGACCACCGCGTGCGACGCGATGAAGCAATGGTTGCCGATGACGGAGTGATGGCCGATGTGGTTGCCACTCCACAAAGTCACGTTGTCGCCTATCGAAACGAAGGGCTGGATCGTGTTGTCTTCGAAGATGAAGCAGTTCTCGCCGATGCGGCCATCGTTGAGCACGCTCGCCCGCGTGCTGACGAAGCTGGCGAGCCGATAGCCCTTCGCCTTGGCTGCAAGAAACTTCTCCTTCCGCACCGCGTTGAGCTTCGAATAGCTGAGCGCCACGAACAGATGGACCTGATCGGGGGGCAAGCGCGAAGCCAGCTCTTCGAATGGGATCACGGGAAGGCCGCAGAAATCGGGGCCGGGCATGAACGCCGCGTCCACGGTGAAGGCCACCACCTCGTACTCGGATTCCGCGCTGAAGTAGAAATGCGCGAGTTGCCCGATGTCGCCGCAGCCGAAGATGACGAGTTGGGGCTTCATAGGGCCTTCCGCACAAGAATCGTGAACTCGTAGAGGTCGTAGTCGTGCAGGAGCGCCACGTTCCGCGCGAAACGACGCTTGCACAGGTCGAACAGCTCGCACGGATCTGCGTAGTAGAGGTCGCCGCGCATCTTGTCCTTGTCGGAATAGCTGGTCAGACAGTTGAACGCGAAGCCGCGCTCGCTGGTGCGGTCCAACACCTCGAGCGTCGACTCGATGTAGCGGCGCCATTCGGCATCCGAGCGCCCCAGCCGGACATTGAAGATTCCACTGGCAATGCCGTAGGTCCCGACGGTGTCAGGCTGGCCCCCGACCACGAATCGCACATGCGCCTCGCCGGCGTAACGACGCCGGGCAGCGCCAATCATGGCCTCGGAAACGTCGATTCCGGTATAGCGGAAATCCTCTCGGCCGGCCCGCAGGAAGTCGCACAGTGCGCCGTAACCGCATCCCAGGTCGTTGACAGAGAAGTCCCGTTCGAGGCCGATGACCTTGCACAGCTGCTCGAAGCGCAAGACCTGTCCGGCCTCGCCGTTCCAATCGACACCCCGTGCGCTTTCGCCGTGCAATGCCAGCTTGCCATCGTAGTAGCCCGCCACTTCCGCGAGCATCGCCTCGGTCTTGTCGGGCTCCATCATGTCCTCGCCGCGCGCCGGCTCAGGTAGTCCTCGACGGAGTCCGGCTCGGTGTAGTTGAAACCCAGCACATCCCGCGCCTCCGGCGAAAGGCTTTCCGGATCGAGGTTCCTCGGAAGCTGTATCTGCTGCTTGAAATAGGGGATGTTGAACATGTGATTGACTGCGCGCCTCGCCTCGCCGGTGCCGTTGAACCCGCCCGCGTGGAAGACCATGCAGTCCAGCACGATGAACGAACCCGCGGGCGCTATTAATTGGACAGCGTTGCGCTCGACATAGGCACGAGAACCGAGCGCCGGGGATCTGTGCGAGGCAGGGAGCACGAAGGTGGCACCGTTGTCGACGGTGAAGTCGTCGACGCAGTAGAGCGCATTGATGGCCAGTGGCGTCGTGGAAACGAAATGCTGGTACGGCAGATCGCGGTGCCATGCGCTCTGGCTGTAATCTTGCCGCGGCGGATTCACGATGCCGTTTTGCTGGTTGAGGATGAACTTGCCGTCGATGAGGCGTTTGAGCAAGGACATAAGCGAGGCATTGAGTGCGAGATCGAGAAAGACCTTGCTGCCCTGGGTCAGCAGGGCGCGGATCGTATCGAATTCGCCCAGCTTCTTGAGGAAAGCCTCGCCATGTCTTCCGACATAAGCGGAACGCACGCGATCGAACTCCTGCCGGACATGGCCGATTTCTTCGGATGAGAAGCCTGCACTCAGGACGGCGTATCCGAGGTCGAGAATCTGTTCGACGGCTTCGGCCTCTGGTGTCTGCGCTTCCCTGCGGTGGAGTACACCGTAGGACTGCGTCGGGATATGTTGCCGGTCTGTCATGGACGCGGGCCCTCGCCATCGTGATGGCCGTAGATCTGGCGCACGATCGTGTACGGACGGCGTTTCACCTCGGAGAACACCTTGGAAATGTAGATTCCCTGTATCCCGAGAAAGAAGATGATCAGACCCGAGAACAGCCAGACCGACGCGATGATCGACGTGTAGCCGCTGGGCGGCGCGGCGATAAATGCGTACCTGATGGAGAGATAGACGATATACACGAGTGCGGACAACGAGATCACGAGGCCCGAATAGAAGGTGAATACCAGCGGCAGGCTGCTGAATGAAGTGACAGCGTTGACAAGATGACTGATCTTTCGCGACAAGGAGTAGGTGGTCGGGCTGGTCGCGTGCTTCTTGACGATGCGCTGCACCTGCTTGAAACCCGTTACCACCCACAGGCCGCCGATGTTGAGTTCACGCTCCTCGTGCAGCAACAGTGCATCGACGTACCGCCGGGACATCAACCGCGCGGTGACGATGTTGTCGGGCTGACCGACGCCCGTCAACAGGCGGAAGGCGCGGTAGAACAGCGCGCCGCTGAACTGCTCGAACCATCCTCCTCGACGGTTGGCCTGGACACCATAGACCACGTCGCAGGACTGCGCCTCCATCTGCAAGGCGAAGTCGCCCATCCATTCGGGCTCTTCCTCGAGATCGCTGTCGATCAGGAACACCAGTTCCCCCCTGGATGAGGCCAGCCCCGTCATCATGGCCTTGTGGTGGCCGAAGTTCCTCGACAGGTCCACGACCGCGACGTGCCGGTCGATGCGGGTCAGACCGATGGCCCGCTCGAGGCTGTCATCGGGCGACCCGTCGTTCACCAGCACGATCTCGTAGTCGTCACCGGCCAATTGCCGCGCAGCCTGCGTAACACGTGCGTGGAACTCGTCCAGGTACGGGGCGGAGCAATAGAGCGTGGCAACAACTGACAGCTTCATGGCTGGACGTATCTCATGTAACGATGCGCTTCGGGCCCGCAATTGAACAGCAGGTCGAGGATGCTGACGTTGTGCGCGAAGGCACCCCACAGCTGCGGATACTCCGGGTAGCCCGCATAGTCGAACCAGCTCACACGGATGTCCATGTCCTTGAACACCTGTTCATCGATGTACTCTCTGGCGGCCGGACCCGACACGTACTCCTGTCCACCGGCCTGGCGGCACAGATGTGCCAGACGCTCCGTCTTGCCCTCGTGCAGTCGGTAGTCCCAGGAATTGCGCACGGGCGTGTCGATACCCAGGTAGCGGCAGATGGACTCTATCAGGCGGCGGTTGAGCCGCGACAGCAGTGTCTCCTGCGGCCCGAGGTACAAGGGCTCCAGCCATTCTGCGACGGCCTCGAAATGAGGTGCCCGCCTGTAGTTCTGGACCAAGGCTTTCCAGTGCGCCGATGCCCATTCCTGGCCGTCGAGCTCGGTATCGCGGATCGTCTGGAAATACTTTCCCTTGACCCGCACCGGCACCGTGAGCCATTGGAGGCCCTGCGGCGTCTTGATCTGATTCCGGTTGCGCCAGTCCCTGCGCGTGTACTGCATGTCGTCGAACAGGATGAACTCGTCGACGCAGGCGATGAGGTCGAAATAGCCCTTCCAGGGGATGTAGTTGGACTGAACGATGGCGATCTTCTTCAATTCGTCTTCCCTCGGGCAAAGGCCGGCTCATCGGGCAGGGTCGAGCGCGACCCAGTCGATCATGGCCGAGCGGCCGTAGTAGTGCAGGTCGACGGCCGACTCGAAGAGCAGCTCGTTGCGGCCGTCGAACAGCAGTCCGGCCGGCACCGGCGCTGCAAAGTATCCCTCTGCCCACGTCAGCGGGACCTCCTGTCCATTGATCCTGACCTGCATGCCGGTCCGAACGCCGTCGTTGGCGAAGTGGACGAACCGGCCCGTGAGCATGTAGGGTCCGCCGGCAGGCCGCAGCGGCACGTACAAGGTTGCCTCTCTGCTTGTCTTCCAGGACATGGACACATGCCCGCGCCCCTTGGCCGCCCATTCGGCTTCGAGCCAGCCGGCCCCGGAGGGCACGACTTCAAGGCTCCACCAGTCACCGAAGTCGTAGCGCAAACGCGCGGAGGGGAACTGATCCTTGAACATCGGCGCCACGAAACCATGCCGCCGCTCCTCGAGCAACGCGCGGTAGCGGCGCCCGGCGATGGTGTCGCTCTCTCGCAGCTGCTGTCGCCAGGCATTCGACGACGTCAGGCGGATGGCGGTCCCGTCGGCTGCGATGGGCGCCAGCACCAGCTGCCGCGCATCGATGTGCTGCGGCGGCTTGGGCGAAGACCGCATGTCGCCCGGGCCGACCGCCGCCGCAGGGTATGACAGCGTCCAACCGAGCCGGTCTTCGCTGCACCGGCCCGGCCGGCCGAAGGCATCCCAGCGCTGCCACTCCATGCTGGGAACGCGGCACACCTCTATGGGACCTGTCGGGCGCCCATACAGGTAGGTCAGCGTGTAGCGAAGCCCATCCTGGTGGAACATCCACGTGTGCCCGATCTGGGACGTGCCGTCGAGCACCAGCAGGCTTTCGCGGGGCGCGTTGCCGTCGAAATTCTCCACCACCGCCCGCAGCAGCGTGCGCTGCCGCTCCGACAGGTCCACGTAGTGGTGGAATTGAAACAGCTGCGCGCCCAACCCCAGCACCATCAGCACCATCGCGGCCCCCGCGGCGACGGGCCGCGCCGCGCGCCCCAGGAGAAGGAGCATGCCCACCCACGCCAACACGGCACCGGGCGTCGCCCACAGGTAGGTTCGCTGGCTGATCACCATGTGCGCGCCGGATGTCATGTAGGGCAGATAACCCACCAGCATGAGTGCGAGGCCCGCGACCACCAGCCGCGTCGGCGACCCGATGGCCTGCGCATCCGGCACCACGCCTGCCCTCCTGCCGCGTGAGCCTCCAGCGATGGCAAGCAGGCAGACCGCGGCGAGCGCGACGGATGCCGAGGCAAGGTAGGTGTAGCTCTGGAAGGTGCGGGCGGTCATCCTCACCGCATCGACCCACCCGCCGAAAAGTGCCCGTGCAGCGCCGACGTCGAAGAGATCCGGCCAGACCGACAAGGCATGGCGAAGGGCCGACCCTTGCCCGGTCACGGCGCCCTGGTAACTCGAGATGTGGCGGCTGATCCAGATCGCATACGCAACGTAAGCCACCGGTGCCCCGAGCCACAGCAGCGCAGCCACCGCGCGCTGGACCGTCCAGGGACGCGGAAGGCCATGCCGGGCGAACAGCACGGCCGGCGGCAAGGCCACGAGGGTCAACGCGACTTCGTAGATCAGACCCGCCCAGAGAAAGAGCAGGCTGCCGGCCGAGGCAAAGGCCATCGAAAGCGCCGGTCGGCGCGCATCGAATGCCTTCACCGCGAACAGGGCCCCGGTGAGGGCCAGCGCGCCCGCCACATTGATGTGGATACTGCGGAACGACAGCTGCATCGTGTCGGCCGGATACAGAAGCGTGAGCACGCCGGCCAGCATGCCGGCCGCGAGCGACCCCGTCGCACGCCATCCCAACCAGCTCATGGCGGCGCCCTTGATCACCAGGGCTACCATCGTGACGACATGCCAGCCGACAAACGAGTCCGGCGACAGGGTGTGCGCCAAGGCGAAGCTGAACGGCATCAGCGGCCGCAGCGCATGCGCCGCCAGCGGTCCGTCCAGGTGCGTGTAGAAGAAGGTGCCATGTTCGGCGAACAGACCCAGAAGATCCCATTCCTCGATCAAGCCCGTCATCGCGAACCCGAACGGCATCCAGAGCAAAACCACGACCGCGACGGACGGAAGCAGCATGCGCCGGGCAGAACCGAGGCTGCCTGCGACGGCACGGACGGCGGGGCTAGACATGGCCCGTGCTGCCGGCATCCCGATGCCCGGCACCCTCCGCGAAAACGTAATACTTGCTGAGCGCGAAGGACAGTCCGAAATATCCGAAGCCTGCAATCACCTGCGCCCATCCGCCGTCCAGGCCCATCGCATGGACGCACAACACGAGCACGGCGAGATTGGCCAGGTAGGCCAGCGCAAAGATCAGGAGAAAGCGTCTGAGCTCCCTGCGCGCAGGGCCTTTGCTGCGGAAGGTGAAGCTGCGGTTGAGCGTGAACGACACGACGAAGCCCACTGCATACCCGGCGATGTTGCTGGCAACGGGGCTCCAGTCGAGGACCCCCATGCACAGGAAGATGACGGCGTAGCCCAGCCCGGTGTTCAGGACACCGACGAACGCATAGCGGATCAGTTCCATCATGCTTCGCGGCCAGCGCTCATCCAGTACTGACCGCCCAGAGGCAGCCATCCCAGAAATCGCTCGAGCGGGAGAAACCACTTGAGGCGGGGAGGCACGAAAAGACAATAGGTCTGCCGCTGCAGCTTCAGGCCCGCGCCGGCGAACAGGTCGCGCAACTCGGGCGGCTTCAGCAGGATGGCGTCGGCGTCGAACGGGCAGTTGTCGACGATGCGGCGCGTCACCGGGTTGTAGGGGTTGTGCTCGAACACGTCGATCGAGCCGTTCGGTTCGAGCCGCCGCGAAAGCGTGCCCATCACGGTCGCACGCACGGCCGGGGGAATGTGATGGAACACGCTGGCCACGAAGATCAGGTCGAAGCGGCCGAGTTCCAGGCCTTCCTGCTCGACCTCGAAGCGCTGCTGCGGGTTGCCGGCACGTGCGACGCGAAGGCTCTCGGCCGAGACGTCGGTGCCGACTACCTCGGCGCCTGGAAAGGCGGCACGCAGATAACTGATGTTGCGGCCAGTGCCGCATCCGTACTCCAGCACGCGCCGCACGGACGCGCCCGAGCCGGCAGCGGCCTTGCGGATCAGGTCGACCTTGTACCTGGCGAAGTACTCGGAATCGTCCGCGTAGAGCTTCGTACTCTCCCGGAGAAGTTCGTCATAGTTGGCCGAGTAGTCGTCGAAGTCCACCTTGTCCCCGGGCTGCGTATCCGCAGCCGCTCCGCCGGCAGTCCCGCGGCTCGCCTCCGCCGCGCCTCGATCACCAGACATGCCAGGGCGCCCGTCCGGTGTTCCAGAGCTGCTCGAGCGCGCGCTTGTCGCGCAGCGTGTCACAGGGCTGCCAGAAGCCGTGGTGCCGCCAGGCCTTGAGCTGACCGTCGCGCGCGAGGTTCATGAGCGGAGCCCGTTCCCAGGACGTCGCGTCATCGGCGACATAGTCGATAGCCTTGGGTTCGAGCACGAAAAACCCGCCGTTGATCCAGCCGATCTCGTCGCTGGGCTTCTCCTCGAAGGACGTCACCTGTTGTTCGGGATCGAGATTCAGCACGCCGAAGCGCCCCGGCGGCTGCACGGCCAGCACCGTGGCCAGCTTGCCGTGCCGGCGATGAAAGTTGATTTCCGCGGCAATGTCGACATCGGACAGACCATCGCCATAGGTCAGGCAGAAGGTCTCGTTGTCCAGGTATTTCGCGACGCGCTTGAGCCGACCGCCCGTCATCGTCTCGGGGCCGGTGTCGACCAGCGTGACGCGCCAGTCCTCGGCGTGGCTGTCGAGGATCTGCGCATCGCCGGTGCGCAGGTCGATGCGCATGTCCGACATGTGCCGGTAGTAGTTGAAGAAGAACTCCTTGATGACGTAGCCCTTGTAGCCCAGGCAGACGATGAAGTCCTTCACGCCATGGCAGGCGTAGATCTTCATGATGTGCCACAGCAGTGGACGTCCGCCCACTTCGACCATCGGCTTCGGCTTGGTATCGGATTCTTCGGCAATGCGGGTGCCGAGGCCTCCGGCCAGGATCACAGCCTTCATAGATGTTTCCTCCTTGATCAGAGCGTGAGCTCTTCCGGCGTCATGTTCAAGCTGCTCTCGACGATGGCGATGGGGTCCGAGCGCAGCATGCGATAGATGCGCAGGATGTACTCCCCGATGATGCCGAGCAGAAAGGCGTTGAGCCCGATGGCAAAAAGGACCATCAGCTGGATGCTGATGAAGCCACGCGGGAGATCTGGCTGGGTCCAGCGCACGTAGAGGTAATAAGAAGCGCCGAGCATGCTGCCGATCAGCATCACGACGCCCAGGAATGAGGCCATCCGCAGCGGCACGGTCGAGTGATTGAACACCGCGGTCAACCCGAGGCGCAGGAGCCGTGTCACATTGAACTTGCTCTCGCCGGCGGTGCGTGCGTCCCGGTCATAGGGCACACCCACCTGGTTGAACCCGAGGCCGGCGATCATTCCCCGCAGGTATGGGTTGGCGCTGCGAAATTTCGAGATGGCACGGATGACCGCGCGATCGACGAGCCTGAAGTCTCCGACGTCCCGTGGAATCGGATGCTCGCTGACCTTGTCGATGGCCCAGTAGCCCAGGCGGCGAAACGTGCGCAAGAGCCAGCTTTCGGGGCGCTTGCGGCGGACTCCGTAAACGACATGTGCGCCCTGCTGCCAGAGCTCGAAGAACTGCTCCAGCAGCTCGGGGGGGTCCTGCAGGTCCGCATCGATCTGCATGACGGCATCGCCCCGCGTGTGCAGGTAGTTCGCCAGGATCGAACCCTGAAATCCGAAGTTACGTGAAAAGCGCATCCCGCGAACGCGCGGGTCGACAGCTGCCAGCCGGGTGAGCATGGACCAGGTGTCGTCGCTGGAATGGTTGTCGGTGAACACGAATTCGAGATCGCATCTGTCGGCCATGCGGTCGCCGAGCGCGACGAGGCGTGCGTAGAGCGCGTCGATGTTGCCAGCCTCATTGAGCACCGGAATTGCGATCGACACCAGGGGTTTGCGCATCGATGCGGCAGGCGAGGCAGCGTTCATGCCCGAGGCTCCCGCGCTGCGCCCAGCACGGATCGAACGTGGTCGAGCACGCCGTCCCGTGCGGAGCGGAAGAACACGCCCTCGAGCACTGCCGGCCGCTGCAGCACGGTCGCGTAGTTGTCGTCCGGTGGCTCCGGCCGCGCGCCCAAGCGCAGCAGTTCCTCGCGGCCGAGCCCGCCGAAAACGTGGAGCGCCAGCTCGCGCAGGGTCGTGGGTGCCCCATGGCTCAGGGCCAGCACGCCGTCGACGCCCGTCGCGAGCACGGCATGGATCGCAGCCACGTCGTCGTCGACGTGGTGGTACTCGCGCAGTTGCCTGCCGGGCGACATCTCGAAAGGACGACCAGCGCGCAGAGCGCTGCACATCTGGCCCAGGAACATGAAGGAAGCCGGCTCACCGCCGCCGTAGAGGGTGTGGATCTGCAGATGCGTGACCGCGTCGCCCGCCGCAGCGCGTTGCGCCACGTGGCGCCCCAACCTGGCCTTGGAGGCGACGTAGGGATTGGGATGATCGACGAGACGCTCCATGACCGTACCGAAGGTAACGACGCGCAAACCCGCCGCGGCGGCGCGCTCCATCACCCGCACCGGAAGCTCGAAATTCACGCGCTGATGATCGGATTGCGGCAAAGCCGGGTCGAGCACGCCGGCGGCGACCAGCATGACCGAGCCGGGCGGCGCAGCCTCGAGGCAGCGATCGATGTCCGGACCGGCGTCGTCCCGCCACCAGTTCTCGTAGACCCGGCGATCCAGCGCCACGACCTCGCCGTGCGGACGCGCCGCGCGAAGCGCCCGGCCCAGCCGGCCGCGCCCCCCGATCAGGATCATCATGCGGCGAGGTCCTTGCGCCATGCCTCGATCTGGCCTTTCGTGAAGGCACGGCAGGACTCGGGCGATGCGTAGTAGTTGCGGTACCAGGCAGCGGTCTCGCGGATGACGCGCTCCGTGTCCCATGCGGGCTGCCATCCCAGCAGGTTGCGCGCGATCGAGCTGTCGAGCGAGAGCGCACCGGCCTCGGGCAGCGGCTCGTCCATGTATTCGAGTTCCGGGCGCTGCCACGCCGCGCTCATGAGCTCCAGAACGTCCCGCACCGCATAGTGCTTCAGATCCTGGGGACCGAGGTTCCAGGCCCTTGCAAACTCCCCGGCCTGCGGCCCGATGAGCTTCGCCATGAGCATCAGGTACCCGTGCACAAGGGCAAGCACATGCTGCCAGGGCCGCGTCGCCTCAGGATAGCGCAAGGTCAGGCGGCTGCCGTCGACGACGCTGCGCACGAAATCCGGGATGAGCCGGTCCTCGGACCAGTCGCCGCCGCCGACGATGTTGCCCCCGCGCGCCGTCGCGATGGCCGGTCCTTTCTGCTCGGCGTAGGGGAAGGAGGCCGCATAGCTCTGGATCACCATTTCCGCCGCAGCTTTGGACGCGCTGTAGGGGTCCTTGCCACCCAGCGGATCGTTCTCACGGTACGGCCAAGGCCACTCGTTGTTGCGATAGACCTTGTCCGTCGTGACGCAGACGACGCCCCGGACGCTGCCGGTGGTGCGGGCCGCTTCCAGCACATGGGCCGTGCCCTGTGCGTTGACGGCAAAGGTGCGCAGAGGCTCGCGATACGAGCGCCGCACCAGCGGTTGTGCCGCCAGGTGCAGTACCAGGTCGGGCTCGAATGCGCCCATCGCGCCGAGCAGCGCGTCGTAGTCGCAGAGGTCCCCCAGGGTGCTCGCGTGCAGGTCCGCTTCGACGCCCGCCGCCAAGAAGAGCGATGGCCTGGTGTCCGGAGGCAGGGCAAAGCCGGCGACGGTCGCACCGATCGTTCGCAGCCACAGGCACGCCCATCCCCCGGTGAAGCCGGTGTGGCCCGTGACGAACACCTTGCGACCCGCCAGCGCTTTCTCGAAATCGATGCCCGGCATCATGCGAAGAACGCAGCTCGATCCATCGTCGAAGCCTGCTGGTCCTTTGCCGACAACTGCGGGGCGACGCCGGTGTCGGGCCATCGGATGCCCAGGCTCGGATCGTTCCAGCGGATGGCGCGCTCATGGGCCGGCGCGTAGTAGTCGGTCGTCTTGTAGAGGAAGTCGGCAGACTCGCTCAGCACCAGGAACCCGTGCGCCATGCCCTCCGGAACCCAGAGCTGCCTGTGGTTGTCCTCGGTCAACTCGACGCCGACCCAGCGACCGAAAGTGGCGGACGATCTGCGAATGTCGACCACCACATCGAAGACCGAACCACGCACGCAACGCACCAGCTTGCCCTGCGCCTGCTGTATCTGGTAGTGCAAGCCGCGCAGGACCCCCTTCGCCGACCGGGAATGGTTGTCCTGCACGAAGTTCACGCTGCGCCCGACGGCCTCGTCGAAGGCCTTGGCATTGAAGCTCTCCATGAAGAACCCGCGCGCATCGCCGAACACCTTCGGCTCGATCAGCAGCACGTCGGCAATTTCGGTCGGCGTGACCTTCATCGGCGCACCTCGTCCGCCAGCAGATGATTCAGGTACTTGCCGTAGCCGCTCTTCTCGAGAGGTGCAGCCAGCCGGGCCAGCTGCTCGCGATCGATGAAGCCGTTGCGCCACGCCACTTCTTCCGGGCAGGCAATCTTCAGCCCCTGCCGATGTTCGAGCGTCGCGATGAATTGCCCGGCCTCCAGAAGGCTCTCATGCGTGCCAGTGTCCAGCCATGCATAGCCGCGCTGCATGATTTGCACGCTGAGTTCGCCGCGCTCCAGATAGGCCTGGTTGACCGCCGTGATCTCCAGTTCACCGCGGGCACTGGGCTTCACTGCCTTCGCAATGTCGACCACCTGGCTGTCATAGAAGTAGAGGCCGGTGACCGCGTAGCTGCTCTTGGGCTTGGCGGGCTTTTCCTCGATGCTGCTGGCCTTGCCCTCGGCGTCGAAGGCCACCACGCCATAGCGCTCCGGATCATGCACATGGTAGGCAAAAACGGTCGCACCCTTCTGCCTGGCGTCCGCCTTCATGAGCAAAGGCTCGAAGTCATGCCCATAAAAAATGTTGTCCCCCAGCACCAGCGCACTCGGCGCATTCCCGATGAACTTGTCGCCGATGATGAAGGCTTGCGCCAGCCCGTCGGGACTGGGCTGCACCGCGTACTGCAGGTGGATGCCCCACTGGCTGCCATCTCCCAGCAACTGCTGGAAGCGCGGCGTGTCCTGCGGCGTGCTGATGACCAGGATGTCGCGCATGCCGCCCAGCATGAGCGTGCTCAGCGGGTAGTAAATCATCGGCTTGTCGTACACCGGCAGCAACTGCTTGCTGATCGCCAGCGTGGCCGGGTGCAGGCGGGTGCCCGAGCCACCGGCGAGGATGATGCCTTTTCGTTGTGTCATGTCGTCCCTTGTCGAGTCAGAGCGTCTCTTGGAGCATGCGGGCGACGCCGATCCGCCAGTCGGGCAGTACCAGCCCGAACGCGGTACGCAGCTTGCCGGTGTCCAGGCGTGAGTTGTGGGGGCGGCGTGCCGGCGTCGGGAAGGCACTGGTCGGCACCGCCTCCACGGCTGCCGGTTGCGCCTTCAGTGCGACGCCGGCTGCCAGGGCCTGCTCCAGCACGAAGCGTGCATAGCCGTGCCAGGTGGTTTCGCCGCCGGCCACCACATGGTACAGACCGGCCTTCGACGGGTCGCGCACCGTCTCGCGGATCGCATGCGCCGTCACGTCGGCCAGGAGCTCGGCCCCCGTCGGCGCACCGAACTGGTCATCGATCACCGTCAGGCGATCGCGCTCCCTGGCCAGGCGCAGCATGGTCTTGGCGAAATTGCCGCCACGGGCCGCATAGACCCAGCTCGTGCGAAAGATCAGGTGGCGCCTGCAATTCGAAGCCACCAGTTGCTCGCCCTCGAGCTTGGTCTGGCCATAGACGCTGAGCGGGCCGGTGGGATCGTCTTCCCGCCGGGGCTGGCTGCCGCTGCCGTCGAACACATAGTCGGTCGAGTAGTGGACCATGAGCGCGCCGATCTGCTGCGCCGCTTTCGCCACCACGCCGGGCGAGCTCGCGTTCAGCTTGCGCGCCAGCTCGGGTTCGCTCTCGGCCTTGTCCACCGCCGTGTGGGCGGCTGCATTGACGATGACGTCGGGCTTGACCTGAAGCACGGTGTCCGCCAGCCGCTCGGGCTGGCTGAAGTCCGCATGGAAATCGGTGCTGTCGAAGTCGAGCGCCACCAGCTCGCCCAGGGGCGCCAGGCTGCGCTGCAGCTCCCAGCCCACCTGGCCACCCTTGCCCAGCAGAAGCAGCTTCATGCGCCGGCCTCGTACTGCTTCCTGACCCAGTCGCGGTATGCGCCGCTTTGCACGTTGCGCACCCATTCGGCATGGTCGAGGTACCACTCGACCGTCTTGCGTATGCCGCTGTCGAAGGTCTCGGCCGGCTTCCAGCCGAGCTCGCGCTCCAGCTTGCGCGCGTCGATGGCGTAGCGGCGATCGTGGCCGGGGCGGTCGGTCACGTAGCTGATCTGCTCGCGGTAGCTGCGGCCGTCGGCACGCGGGCGCAGTTCGTCGAGCAGCGCACACACGGTGTTGACGATCTCGATGTTGGGCTTCTCGTTCCAGCCGCCCACGTTGTAGGTCTCGCCCAGCTTGCCGGCCTCGAGCACGCGGCGGATGGCGCTGCAATGGTCCTTCACATAAAGCCAGTCGCGCACCTGCATGCCGTCGCCGTATACGGGCAGGGGCTTGCCGGCCAGCGCATTGACGATCATCAGCGGGATCAGCTTCTCCGGGAAATGGAAGGGACCGTAGTTGTTCGAGCAGTTGGTGGTCAGCACCGGCAAGCCGTAGGTGTGGTGCCAGGCCCGCACCAGGTGGTCGCTGGCGGCCTTGCTGGCGGAGTACGGGCTGTTGGGCTCGTACTTGTTCTCTTCGGTGAAGGCCGGATCGGTGGGCGCCAGGGAGCCGTAGACCTCGTCGGTCGAAACATGGAGGAAACGAAAAGCCGCTTTCCGGTCGGCCGGCAAGCCATTCCAGTAGCCCCGCACGGACTCCAGCAGGCGGAAGGTGCCGAGCACGTTGGTCTGGATGAAGTCCTCGGGGCCATGGATCGACCGGTCCACATGCGATTCGGCCGCGAAGTTGAGCACCGCGCGCGGCTGGTGCTCGGCGAGCAGGCGGTCGACCAGAGCGCTGTCGCCGATGTCGCCTTGCACGAAGATGTGTTGGGGATTGCCCTTGAGCGAGGCCAGGGTTTCGAGGTTGCCGGCGTAAGTCAGCTTGTCGATATTGACCACGGCCTCGTCGACCTGAGCCAGCCAATCCAGAACGAAATTGGCGCCGATGAAGCCGGCGCCGCCGGTAACGAGGATCATGGGGGTCTTCTCTGCAATGGAAAAAAACCGCCTCGAGGCGGTCGCGGCCTGATTATCCCATCCTGCGTCTGCGGCTAGAGACCCGCGCCTAACGGATCGGCCCGGGCCCCGCTAGAGTGCTTCCGATCGATAGCCCCCAAGGACTCACTCCCATGCCCGACGACGACAAGACCGACCGCATCAAGGACTCCGCCCAGCAGATCTGGCTCGCCGGCCTCGGCGCCTTCGCCAAGATGCAGCAGGAAGGCAGCAAGGCCTTCGAGGCGCTGGTGAAGGACGGCCTCGGTGTCCAGAAGAAGACCCAGCAGGCCGCCGAAGAGACGCTGTCCCAGGCCCAGGCCCGCATGGCCGGCTTCGCGAGCGAGTTCGGCAGCCGGGCCGCGGGCGGCTGGGGCAAGCTGGAGTCGATCTTCGAGGAGCGCGTGGCCCGCGCGCTCGAAAAGCTCGGCATGCCCTCCGCCCACGAGGTCGCGGCGCTGCAGGCCCGTGTAGAGGCGCTCGAGGCGCAGCTCAAGCGCAAGGATGGTGCGGTGCGATCCGCCCGCGCCCCACGCAAGACGGCCGCGCGCCATCCGGGCGAGGCCGCAGCCAAACCTTCGCGCCGGCGCAAGCCGCCGGCCGCCACCTGACCTGCACCTGACCGGCGCGCGGCCGCATCGCCGCATCAGCCCGGATCGACGCATCGCCGCAGCGCAGCAATCGCCCCACGGCACGGGACTTGCGTTAGAGTGGCCTCCAGAGACAAACCGGAGGCCACGAGTTCATGGCCAAGAAAGCGCCACGCCGCACTGCTCAACGCATCCTCGAAGCCGCTCTGGACCTGTTCAACCGGTTCGGGGAACCCAATGTGTCGACCACACTCGTGGCGGGCGAACTCAACATCAGCCCCGGCAACCTCTACTACCACTACCCCGCCAAGGACGAGCTGATCAACAAGCTCTACGAGAGCTACGAGGTCGAGCTCAACGAGCTGCTGCATGCGAGCGAGGGCGTGCGCGACGTGGAGGACGCCTGGTTCTTCATGCACAGCCTGTTCGAGCTGATCTGGCGCTACCGCTTCCTCTACCGCGACCTCAACGACCTGCTCTCGAAGAACCGCCACCTCGAGACGCAGTTCCAGCTGGTGCTGCACAACAAGGCCAGGGCCATCCGCGCCCTGCTCACCGGGATGAGCCGCGCCGGGCACCTGAGCATCGACGAGCGCGAGCTGGACCCGCTGGCCCGCAGCATGGTGGTGGTGCTGACCTACTGGCTGAACTACGAGTACGTGCGCAACCCGCGCGAAGCCCTCGAGCCCGGCCATGCGCAGGGCGCGCTGCTGCGCGGGGCGCATCACACGCTGCACCTGCTCGCGCCCTACCTGGCACCCGAGCAGCGGCGGCATTTGCTGACGCTCAGCAGTGCCTACGCCGGCGAAGACCAGACTGCAACAGTCTGAAAGACAGTGCCGAAGACAAGAACACCAGTTCACATGGCCCCTCCCGACCTTCACCCCCTTTCGCTGATGGCCGGCGGCACGGTGTCCGCCTCGGTGCCCTGGACCCAGATGCCCTATCGGGACGCCCCGCATTACGACGCCGCCAAGGTGATCAGGCAATGGGACAGGCTGCACGTGGGCCAAGGCATGCCGCCGCCTGCGCCCGGCCCGCTGGCGGACGGCTGGGCGCACTACCACAGCGGCGAATTCGAGCGGGCCGCGAACCTGGGCCTTCGCCTCGGCCGCGAGGGGCTGGTGCTGGCCAACCAGGCCACCGCCATCTACGCCACCTACCTGGAACCGCGGGAAGCCACCCGGCAAGCCCTCTTCAAGCAGGTGGCCGAGCGTGCCGGCGCGCAGATCGACGAGGAGCCGGACGACTGCCAGGCCCTCTTCTGGCAAGCCTACGCGCTGGGCCGCTACAGCCAGGGCATCAGCGTTGCCCGGGCGCTGGCGCAAGGCCTGGGCAGCAAGCTCAAGGGCGCGCTGGAGCACGTGATCGAGCTGCAGCCGCAGCACGCCGCCGCCCACGTGGCGCTCGCCGCCTTCCATGCCGAGGTGATCGACAAGGTGGGCGCGCTGGTGGGGCGCATGACCTATGGCGTGCGGGCCGAGACCGCGATCGAGCTCTTCGAGCGCGGCCTGTCGCTGCACCCCCGTTCGGCCAGCGCCCTGATGGAATACGCACGCGGGCTGCTGATGCTGGAAGGCGAGGCACGCACGGCCGATGCCACCCGCCTGTACGAACGCGCGGCCAGCATCGATCCGGTCGATGCCCGCGAGCGCCTGGACGTCGAACTCGCGCGGGCCGGTCTCTCGGACTGACCCGCGAGACTTAAGATGCGGCGCTTCGCAATACAACGCCTGCCATGTCAGACCTGAACGCCCAGTTCGAAGCCGCCCAAGCCAATTCGCGCCTGCTCCCCGAGCGCCCCGACAATCCGACCCTGCTGAAGATCTACGGCCTGTTCAAGCAGGCGACCGTGGGCGACAACACCGAGAAGAAGCCCAGCTTCAGCGACATCGTCGCGCGGGCCAAGTGGGACGCCTGGACGGCCCAGAAGGGCCTGGGCTCCGACGAGGCCAAGCAGAAATACATCGACCTGATCGAATCCCTGCGCTGAAGCAGGCCGGGCTACGCCCTACAACCAGTCCTTGTCGTTGTAGGCGTCGTCTTCCTCGTCCCCGGCCCCGCCCAGAAGTTCGTCGAGCTTCTTGCGCAGGCGCTGCTCGAGCTGCTCGCTGAAGCCGCCGAACAGGCCGCCCAGGGTGGCGTGCAGGCGGAAACGGTCCGCACTGACCTCGACGCGGCCCTCGACGCCGGCACGGCTGAAGAGGCCGAGATCCTGCGTCTCCCCCTCCTGGTAGCTGCAGCTGAGCCCGTAGTCCTCTTCGACCTGCCGGACCCATCGGCGCGCGATGTCACGCGCGGCCTTCAGGCCCAGTTCATGGCGGCGTTCGATCTGGATGTCAGGCACCGGGCCCTCCTTGTTGTTGCTGCTGTGGATGTGGGGGCGCGGCGGCGGGCAGGCCGGCCGCGGCCGGTGGCGCCTCGTCCGCGCGCAGCGCCTGCAGGCGCTGGTCCTGCGGCAGCGCGGCCAGGCGTTTCACCGCGGCGTAGAAGCGCGGCCAGTCCCGGCCCTCGCGTTCGAACAGGGCCTCGAAGCCGGGCACCAGATGGTCGTAGGCGGCCTGAGCGCCGAAGAGCGCGTTGTTGGCCCGCGCCACCCAGCCGTCGTAGGCGCCCTGGCGCGGCCCGCTCCAGCCGGCACGCAGTTCGGCATAGCGGCGCCTGAAGTCGTCCATTGCCGCGTTCTTCTGCGCGTCGACCGTCGCCCAGTCCTGCTCCTGCGCCGCCTTGGAGGCGTAGACGTCCGTGAGGACCCGCCGCGTGCGTGCGGTCAGGGCGCGAAACTGCTGGCGCCGGGCGTCGAACTGCGCGTACTCCTCGCGCGCCGCCGCGCCGGCCTGCGTCCGCAGCCAGCGCGCGCCGCCAAGGCGCTCCACGGCGGTGGCGAAGGACTCGTTGAACATGGTGTCGCCGGCCACGTAGACAACCTGGTGGGCCAGTTCGTGGAACACGATGCGGGCCAGTTCGCCCTCCGGGTAGCCGATGAAGGTGGACAGCAGCGGATCGCCGCCGGCCCAGTTCATCCAGCCCAGGGTGGAATAGGCAGGGACCGGATAGGCCGCCGCCTCCAGCCCCTGCTCACGCAGGGCACCCGCCTCCGCCCGCGCCGCGGCCTCGTCGTAGTAGCCGCGATAGCCCACGCAGCCGGCAACCGGGAAGCACCAGGTCTTGAGGGTGAGCGAATACGGCGGCGCCGCCACCACGTTCCAGATGGCGGCGCTGCGGTGCAGGTCCGCATAGGCCGTGTAACTGGGGTTGTCGGGCAGGCCGAGCTCGGTCACCGCGAAGCGGCGGATGCGCTGGGCCAGTTCCAGCTTGGCCTTGAGCGCCTCGGATGTGCCGGAGTCGTGCAGCCATTCCGGCACCGGGCGCGCCGCGCGCATCAGGCCCAGGTGGCCGCTGGCCGACTGCCAGTAGTAACGCAGGTCGGCGCAGCCGGCCAGCAAGGCAAGTGCGGCCGATCCGGCCAGGGTCAGGCCCACGCGCGACAGGCGGCGGACCCGGCTGGGCTTCATGCCGGCGCCACCTCGACCAGGCAGTCGTAGAAGGTGGGCCCGCGGCCGATGTCGGTCAAGCGCTGGCTGGTGAGCTGGTTGACGTTGGTGCCGTCCACGCCCAGCTTGCGCCACCAGATACCCAGGCCGTGCACCACGCCCGGCCGCGCGCGGCGCGAGACCTGGGCACGGCAGCGGTGCTCGCCGCGGCGGTTGAAGACGCGCACCATGGCGCCGTCGACGATGCCGCGCGCGGCGGCGTCGCTCTCGTGGATCTCGAGCAGCGGCTCGCCCTCGATGGCGCGCAGGCTCTTCACGTTGACGAACGTGGAGTTGAGGAAGTTGCGTGCCGGCGGCGAGATCATCGCGAGCGGAAACTCGGCCGAGCTGCCGGCCGGCTCGTGGTTGGGCACATGGTCGGGCAGGCCGTCCTGCCCCAGCGCCGCCAGGCGCGCGCTGAAGAACTCGCAGCGGCCCGAGGGCGTGGGGAAGTTGCCCTCGGCATAGGGCGCATCGGGCAGCTTCAGGCTGGTGAAGCCCTGTGCCTGCAGTTGCTCGAAGTCGATCACGCCGGGCGCGAAGGCCTGGCGGCACAGCGCCTCGTCCTCGTCCGAGAAGCAGGGCTCGTCGAAGCCCATGCGGCGCGCGAGCTCGCGGAACACCCAGGCGTTGCTGCGCGCTTCGCCGCGCGGCGGCAGGGCGGGCCGGTTCAGCAGGACGTCGGTGTGGCCGTAACTGGTGTGGATGTCCCAGTGCTCGAGCTGGGTGGTGGCCGGCAGCAGGTAGTCGGCATAGTCGGCGGTGTCGGTCTGGAACTGCTCCAGCACCACGGTGAACAGGTCCTCGCGCGCGAAGCCCGCCACCACCTTGCCCGACTCCGGCGCGACCGCGACCGGGTTGCTGTTGTAGACGATCAGGGCCTGGACGGGCCGGGCCTTGTCGAGCAGCGCATCGCCGATGGTGCTCATGTTGATGGTGCGCGGCCGCCGCCCCGCCAGCAGGTCCGGCCGCTGCAGCGCGGCGCGGTCCACCGGGAACAGGCTCGAGCTGCTCAGCAGCAGACCTCCCGCGCGCTCGCGCCAGGCGCCGACCAGCGCCGGCAGGCAGGCGATGGCGCGCGCCGCGTTGCCGCCGCCGTGCACCCGCTGCATGCCGTAGTTGAGGCGAATGGCGGCCGGCCGTGTCGTCCCGTATGCCTGCGCCAGCGCGACGATCTGCGCCTCCGGCACGCCGCACACCGCGGCGGCGCGCGAAGGCGGCCATTGCAGGGCGCGCTCGCGCAGCGCCTCCCAGCCAAGGGTGCGACGCTCTATGTAGTCTTGGTCCAGCCAGTCGTGCACGATCAGCTCGTGCATCAGCGCGAGGGCCAGGGCGGCATCGGTGCCCGGCAGCAGCGCAACGTGCTCGTCGCACTTGTCGGCCGTCTCGGTGCGGCGCGGATCGATGCACACCAGCCGGGCGCCGGCCCGCTTGGCGGCCTGGGCATGGCGCCAGAAATGCAGGTTGCTCGCGATCGAGTTGCTGCCCCAGATCAGGATCAGCTTCGCCTCGGCGAAGAATTGGACCCGCATGCCGACCTTGCCGCCCAAAGTGAAGCCCAAGGCCTCACTGCCCGCGGTCGAGCAGATGGTGCGGTCCAGCAGCGACGCGCCGAGCTTGTGAAAGAAACGACGATCCATCGATTCGCCCTGCACCAAGCCCATGGTGCCGGCGTAGCTGTAGGGCAGAATGCCCTCCGGATCGTTACTTTTGAACACACTCAGGCGGCGGGCAATGTCATCGAGGGCAGCGTTCCAACTGACAGGTTCGAAGCGTCCGCTGCCCTTGGGCCCGATCCGCCTCAGTGGCTGCACCAGGCGCTCGGGGTGCGCGTTGCGCTCGATGTAGCGGGAGACCTTGGTGCACAGCGCGCCGGCGGTATGCGGATGGTCCGGATTGCCCTGCAGCTTCACGGCCCGCCCGTCCTCGACGGTGGTCACGAAGGAACAGGTGTCGGGGCAGTCGTGAGGGCAGGCGCCGAGCACCTGAGAGGGCGAATTCATGGGTTGGCTGGGGAGCAGGAATCCGGCCAAGTCTAAGTTCTGCGCCGACGATGCGCTGAAGAGCTTGTCACAGGGTCGGGGTGAGGGCACGCAAGCTTCGATGACGCGCTGCGCTCGACCGATCGCCCGATGCCCTCACCCCTGCCCTCTCCCGGAGAAAGAGGGAGAGAGTCCATCCGCCGCCTGGAACATCGCCTGCCGCGCCTGGCTGATCACCTGGCCGCGCCAGGCGTCGGTGTCGCTGTAGAAGGCGGCCATCATCCGCGCCCGGATCGCCTGCGCCAGCTCGGCCGGCGCCCCGGGATGCCGGTGCAGCCAATGGTCCCCGCGCAACGCCGACATCACCTCCAGCATCGGCTCGGTGCCGTATTCCAGCGCGATCGCGGTGTACTCCGCCTGCGGGCATTCTTCTTCCAGCGCGAAGGCCATCAGGCCGGTCAGGAAGGCCGAGGTGGAGGACCCGTCGTACATCGAGGTCACCGGCGCGCCCGGCGCACCCCACCAGGCATTGGCGCGCGCATAGGCCGCGGCATCGTCGCGGCAGGCGAAGATGCGCTCGCCGATGCCGTTCGGCCCCAGTCCCGTGTGGATGTCGATCCAGCCGACGCAGCGTGCGCGGCCGGCGTGGGTGCGCAGCACCTCGCGCACGGTCCGGTTGCTCCAGGTCGGTGCGGCACCGCCGTAGAACAGCCCGTCGGCGTACTGGTATTGCCCGCGGCTGACGGCCGCCTGATAGAAGTCCAGACCCTCGCGCGCGATCAGGGCGTCGATCTCGGCCTGGTTGACCACGGTCGGCGGCCAGGTCTCGGGCAGCAGCAGGGCATGCAGGCTGGCGTAGGCCGCGTTGACCGGCAAAGGCTTCGAGAAATCGAGGAAGTTGCGGTTCAGGTCCACGTTCTCCTGCGTGACCCGCCGGCCGTGCGAGAAGCCGTGCGGGTTGAGTGCATGGAGGTACAGCACCGCGACGCCCCGGTCCCGCGCCAGCTCGCGCCACTCGGCGTCGTGCAGGGCGAACACCTGCACGCCGCTGCCGCAATGGCCCTCGATGCCATGGCAGCCGCTGCTGACGATCAGCAGGGCTTGCGCATCCGGCGCACCGTCGAGCGCCACGTCCAGCGCCAACTCCTCGCCGTCGCGCCCGTGCAGCGGATGCACGTGGGACTGCACGGCCAGCCCTGCCGCCGCGCAGCCTTCGAGGAACCTGCGTCGGGCTTCGGCGTAGCGAGGTGCGAAGGCCTCGCCGACCCCGATCATGCGGAGCGCCCCTCGGCCGTGCCGGGGCTGCTGCGCAGGAATTCCTCGGCCAGCCGCACCCAGCAGGTCGCGCCCAGCGGAATCAGATCGTCGTTGAAGTCGTAGCTCGCGTTGTGCAGCATGCACGGGCCGCCGCCATGGTGCAGGTCGCGGTGGCTGCCGTCGCCGTTGCCGATGAAGGCATAGGCGCCCGGCCTGGCCTGCAGCATGAAGGCGAAGTCCTCGGCAGTCATGGCGGGCTCCTGCACCAGCACGTTGTCCTCGCCGACGATGTCGGCCATCACCCGGCGGGCGAAGTTCGCCTCGTCCGCCGTGTTGATGGTGGGCGGGTAGTTGCGGTGGAAGTGGAAGTCGCACTGCGCGTCGTGGGCAGCGCTCACGTGCTCGGCGATCTTCCGCATGCGCGCCTCGATCAGGTCCAGCACTTCCAGCGTGAAGGTGCGCACCGTGCCCTTGAGCTCGCAGGTGTCGGGGATCACGTTGCTGGCCTCGCCCGCATGGACCATGGTGACCGAGATCACGCCGGCGTCGCTGGGCTTCTTGTTGCGGGTGAGGATGGTCTGGAAGGCCTGCACCATCTCGCAGGCGACCGGCACCGGGTCGATGCCGGTGTGCGGCAGCGCCGCATGGCCGCCCTTGCCGCGGATGGTGATGGTGAACTCGTTGCTCGAGGCCATCGCCGGCCCGGGGCTGACCGCGAACTGGCCGACCTTCATGCCCGGCCAGTTGTGCATGCCGAACACGGCTTCCATCGGGAACTGCTCGAACAGTCCTTCCTTGATCATCTCGCGCGCGCCGCCGCCGCCCTCCTCCGCGGGCTGGAAGATCAGGTAGACCGTGCCGTCGAAGTTGCGGTGCCTGGCCAGATGCTGCGCCGCCGCAAGCAGCATGGCCGTGTGGCCGTCGTGACCGCAGGCGTGCATCCTGCCGGGGTGCTTGCTCGCATGCGCGAAGGTGTTCAGCTCGGTGACGGGCAAGGCGTCGATGTCGGCGCGCAGTCCGACTGCGCGGGTGCTGGTGCCGTTCCTGACGATGCCGACGACGCCGGTGGTGCCCAGGCCGCGGTGAACGGGGATGCCCCACTCGGTCAGCTTGGCCGCCACCACGTCGGCGGTGCGCACTTCCTGGAAACAGAGTTCCGGATGGGCATGAAGGTCACGCCGGACGGCCGCGATGCCGGCCGCTTGGGTGACCAGGGAGTCGATGAGTTTCATGAAGGCGAGTCTAGGCGCACCCGGAAGAAAATGCTCTTCGAACGGAAGGATGCGGAGAACAACATCCCTCACAATCATCGAATGCCCCCACCGCTTTCCACCCGCAGCCTCGATTTCGCGCAGACGCTGGTGCGCATGAACACCGTCAGCCACCGCAGCAACCTGGAACTGATCGCCTTCGCTCGCGATCACCTGGCCGGCCTCGGGGTTCGCAGCCGCCTGACCTACAACGCCGACAAGACCAAGGCCAACCTGTTCGCCACTCTGGGGGCGGGCAAACCGGCGGGGGTGATCGTCTCGGGCCACACCGACACCGTGCCCTGGGATGGCCAGGCCTGGAGCGTGGACCCGCTCTCGGCCATCGTGCAGGACTGGCCGCAGGACGAGCACGACGGCCAGGCCATGCAGGTCGAGCCCCGGCTCTACGGCCGCGGCTCGGCCGACATGAAGAGCTTCATCGCCATTGCCCTGGCCAACGCAGAGCACTTCCTCGAAAGCAGTTCCCCGTTCGCGGTGCACTTCGCCTTCAGCTACGACGAGGAGGTCGGCTGCTTCGGCGTGCGCGAGCTGATCGCGGACATGAAGGAGCAGGACATCCGGCCCCTGGCCTGCATCGTGGGCGAGCCGACCATGATGGTCCCCGCCATCGCCCACAAGGGTGTGTACCGCTACCGCTGCTGCGTGCGCGGCAAGGAGGCACATTCCTCGCTGACCCCGCGATCGGTCAACGCCATCGAAATGGCGGCGCGCCTGATCGGCAAGCTGCGCGACATGGCCGACGGTTTCGAGCGCGAAGAGCCGCGCTACGCCGGCTTCGACGTGCCCTACAGCACCGCCAGCGTCGGCCAGTTCCACGGTGGCATCGCCGACAACGTGGTGCCGCGCGACGCCGAGTTCCGCTACGAATTCCGCGACCTGCCCACGGCCGACGCGCAGCGCATGCAGAAGGAGATGCGCCTGCACGCCAACCGTCTCGAGGCCGGCATGAAGAAGATCGCGCCGGAGGCCGGCTTCAGCTTCGAGACCATCTGTGAGATCCCCAGCTTCCTGACCCGCGCCGACGACCCCGTCACGCGGCTGGCGCAGCGCCTGTCCGGCGAGGCGGGCACCGCGCTGGTCGCCTTCGGCACCGAGGCCGGGCTCTTCAAGCAGGCCGGCATCCCGACGGTGGTGTGCGGCCCCGGCAGCATCACACAGGCGCACCAGCCCGACGAGTACGTCACACTGGCCCAGCTCGCGCGCTGCGAGCAATTCCTGCTGGGGCTGGCCGCCACCCGGGAGATCCGCTGAAGCGCGTCGCCCTCGGCCTGCTCGGCGCCGCCGCCCTGCTCTACGCGGCGGCGACGGCGCTCGCGGCCCGGCACCCGGCCTGGGGCTACGTGGCCGCCTTCGCCGAGGCGGCGATGGTGGGCGCGATCGCCGACTGGTTCGCGGTGGTCGCGCTGTTCCGGCATCCGCTGGGGCTTCCGATCCCGCACACCGCCATCATCCCTTCCAACAAGGACCGCATCGGCGCGCGGCTGGCCGGCTTCATCTGCAACAACTTCCTGGCGACGCCGCAGGTGCTGGCCAAGCTCGAGCAGTTCGACCCGGCCGCGCGGCTGGCCCATTGGCTCTCGCAGCCCGCCCATGCGGCTCGCGTCGGCGAGCACCTGGTGGCGGCGGCGCGCTATGGCCTGGCGGCCTTCGACGACGCGCGGGTGCGCGACTTCCTCGGTCGCATGGCGACGGCCGGCCTGGCGCGGCTCGACATCGCGCGGCTGGCCGGCCAGGCGCTGGACGCGCTGACCGCGCACGGGCGCCACCAGGCGCTGCTGGACGACGTGCTGGCCCAGGTCGCCGCCGCGGTCGAGGGCGAGGAAGTGCAGGAGCAGATCACCGAGGCCATCGCCCGCGAGATCCGCGCCCTGCGCTACGTGGGCCTGGACCAGGTCACGGCCCGGCTGGCGACGCGCAAGGTGGTGGCGGCGGCGGCGCGCACGGTCGCCGAAATGGCGGGCGACCCCGCCCACCCGATGCGGCTGCGCTTCGACGCCTTCGTGCGCGAGTTCGTCGACCGGCTCAAGACCGACCCCGAGTTCCAGCGCCGTGGCGAGGCCATCCGCGCCGAGCTGCAGGCCCACCCGGCCATCGCCGACTACCTGCACGGGCTGTGGAGCGAAGTGCTGGCCTGGCTGAACAAAGACCTGGCCAGCAGCGAATCGGGCATCCGTCAGCGCATCGTCGAGCTGGCCGGAGGGCTGGGTGACCGGCTGTCGGCCGACGAGGCGATGCGGCGCTGGATCAACGAACAACTGATCGACGCTGCACCCCGCGCCATCGAACGTTACCGAGAGGACATCCGCCGCTACATCGTGGAGCGGGTCGGCCAGTGGAATGCGCAAGAGATGAGCATCGAGCTGGAGAAGCACATCGGCCGCGACCTGCAGTTCATCCGGATCAACGGCACGCTGGTGGGCGGCCTGGTCGGGCTCGCGATCCACGCCGTCACGCAGGCGCTGGGCTGATCTCCGCCATTTGTCGAATGGCCAGAACATTTTGGAACTTTGGCGAGACCCCCGTTACCGATCCAGGCCCGACACGGGCGCTCACCAGGGAGCTTGACGTTGAAACACCACCCCGACCCGATGATCGACGCGCTGGCCCGCTCCGCTGCGACCAGCCTGCCGCAACTCCACAGGGCGCTCGAAGCCGGCTTCGTGCCGCAGGAGTCGTGCGTGCTCTCCGACGTGCAACAGGACGCACTCTTCCAGATCGTCCAGCAGCTGAACGACGAAGGGCGCTTCCTGCAGGCTGCACCTCTCGCGCTGCAGCTCGCGGTTCATCATCCGAAGGACAGCCGCTATGCCTTCACGGCGGGCCTCGCCTTCCAGCGGCTGGCCATCTTCAATGTGGCGGCCATGCTGTACTGCCTGAGTCTGCAGCAGCAACGAACGCCGACCACGCTGTACCGGCTGGGCGAATGCCTGGCCGGGCTCGGCCAGGCCGAAACAGCCCTCCGATTCTTCGATTCGGCCTTCGACCTGGCACGGGGCGAAGAACACTACCGCCAGTTGCAGGACCACGCAACGCAGGCCATCGAGCGGCTGCGCTCGACGATGTGACCGATCCACGAGCCCCATGAACCGACTGACACCCCCCTCACGCCCGCACAACGCTTTTTCGTCCACCTCGAAAGAGAGTGCTCCGGCATCCTCGGGCGACACCTGGCGAGGCCAGCCTCTGTCGCGCGATCAACCCCTCGAAACGCGCAGCAGCACCCACAGGCTCCCGCCCGCCGAAGCGGCCCGAATCGCCGGCGAGGCCCTCGGGCACATGAAAGAGGCAGCGGCAGCGGCAGCGGCAGCAGCGCCGGCCCTGCGCCCATCCCGGCTCGGCACTCCGGACCTGGACGCCATGGTCACCGACGCGCTGGCCGGCGGCGTGGAGGGCGCGCCCGCCGGCATTTCCACGAGCCTCATCGTGAACGCAGCGATCAGCGCCCTGGCGCATCAGAGCTGAAGCTTCGACCGCGGCAGGTTCGTGCACAGCGTCTCATCAGCTCCGGAAGCGCCGCCGCGTCAGCGCGAGCGCCACCCAGTACGCCGCCACCGTGTAGCCCGCCAGCACGGCCGCATGCAGCCACCAATCGGCCGGCCACTGGTCCATGAACAGGGGCCGCACCAACGCCACGGCGTTGGCCAGCGGCAGCCAGTTCGCGATCCGGTGGATCACCTCGGGCAGCTGCTCCAGCGGAAAGAACACGCCCGACAGGAACATCATCGGCGTCATGAAGAGCGTGAAGTAGTAGGTGAAGAAGTCGTAGCCCTTGGCCAGCGCGTTGAAGATCAGCGCGATGCATGAGAAGGTCACGCCCACGCCCGCCAGCACCAGCCAGGCCACCAGCAGCTTGGGGCTGTGGCTGATGCCCAGCCCCAGCATCACGAAGAGAATCGCGGTGGTGGTGAAGATCGCCTTGAAGGCGGCCCAGAGCATCTCGGCCATGACGACGTCGTCCAGCCCCACCGGCGCGTTCATGATGCCGTCCCAGGTCTTCTGCACATGCATGCGCGAGAAGGCCGAATACAGCGCCTCGAAAGAGGCCGCGTTCATCGAACTCATGCAGATCGAGCCGCTGGCGAGGAACAGGATGTAGGGCACGGCGGTGCCCGCCACCTCCACCTGCCCGACCAGCGCACCCATGCCGTAGCCGAAAGCCACCAGCCAGATCAGCGGCTCGGCGATGTTGCCGATCAGGCTGGGAATGGCGAGCTTGCGCCACACCAGCAGGTTGCGCAGGAAAACCGGCCACCAGCGCATCGACAGCTCGGGCGGACGCCACACCGAGGGCGCGGGCGGTGGTGTGTCATGGACCATCGTGCTCATTCAGCCGTCCTCCCGGATCTGGCGGCCCGTCAACTTGAGGAACAAGTCCTCCAGGTTGGCCGGCCGGTGGAAGGTGCGCAGGCCCTTGTGCGCATCGAGCGCATTCAGCAGGCCGCGCGCATCCTGCGTGTAGAAGAAGACCGTCTCGCCGCTCACCTCCACGCGCGCGGCAAAGGCCTTGAGCGGCGACTCCGCCAGCGACAGCGCACCGTTGCCATACACCTCGACCACATCGGGCTCCAGGTGCTCGGCGATCAGGTCGCGCGGCCGGCCTTCGGCGATCTTGCGGCCGTGGTCGATCACGATCAGCCGCGAACACAGGCGCTCGGCCTCGTCCATGAAGTGCGTGGTCAGCAGGATCGACTTGCCCTGCTGCAGCAACAGCTGCAAGCGCTCCCACATCAGGTGCCGTGCCTGCGGATCGAGCCCGGTCGTCGGCTCGTCGAGCATCAGGAGCTTGGGGTCGTTGACCAGTGCCCGCGCCAGCGACAACCGGCGGCGCATCCCGCCCGACAGCTCGCCCGGCTTCGCATCGGCCTTGTGCGACAGGGCCGCGAAATCCAGCAGTTGAGGGATGCGCGGCGTGATCTCGCGCCGGCTCATGCCGAAGTAGCGCGCGTACACCATCAGGTTCTCGGCGCAGCTGAAGTCCGGGTCCAGCGTGTCGAACTGGCTCACCACACCCAGTTGCGCCTTGATCGCGCGCCCGTCGCGCGGCATCGAAAGCCCGCCCAGCGCCTCGATGCTGCCGCTGTCCGGCGCGGTGAGTCCGAGGCACATGCGGATGGTGGTGGTCTTGCCCGCGCCGTTGGGGCCGATCACGCCCAGGCATTCGCCCGGCGCGATGGCGAAGGAAAGATCGTTGACGACCGTGGCGTCGCCATAGCGCTTGAAGAGGTGGCTGGCCTGGAAGAGTGGAGAGGGCGTGGCAGATGAAGGCACCTGGGCATTGTGGCTCAAGGCCGACGGCGGGCGCCTCACAGCTTCAAGCCCTGGAATTCGTCCTTCATCCAGTCGATGAAAGCGCGCGTGCGCGCCGGCAGCAGGCGGGCGTGCGGGTAGATCACGCTCACCGGCCGCGGGGCCGGCTCGAAGTCTTCCAGCACGATGCGAAGCCGCCCCTCCCGCACCAGCGGCAACACCTGGTAGGAGAAAAAGATGCCGAAGCCCACGCCCGCCGCGCAGGACTCCACCGCCGGCGCGATGTGGTTGAACTCCAGGTTGCCGCGCGCCGCGACCGTGAAGCTGCGGCCGTTCTCGCGGAACGACACGGGCGCGCCGGGCATCACGCGCACGCAGTTGGCATCGAGCAGCTCGCGCGGATGGCGCGGCACGCCGTGCGCGCGAAGGTACTGCGGGCTCGCCACCACCACGCGGCGAATGCTGCCCAGCTGCTGCGCGACCAGTGACGAATCTTCCAGCGGGCTGATGCGGATGCCCACGTCGATGCCCTCCTCCAGCAGGTTCACCGTGCGGTCGTGCAGCAGCACGCTGCAGCGCATCTTGTCGTAGCGCTTCAGGAAACGCACGATCGCCGGCGCCACGTACATGTGGCCGAACAGCACGGGCGCGGTGATGGTGAGCTGCCCGGCCGGTTCGGCCGCCTCCACCGAGAGCGCGCGGTCGGCCGCATCGGCCGCGGACAGGATCTCCCGCGCACTCGCCAGGTACTGGCGCCCCTCTTCGGTCAAGGTGATGCGGCGCGTGGTGCGGTGGAACAGCCGCACGCCCAGGTGCGCCTCGAGCGCCGCCAGCGAGCGCACCACGGCGGGCAGGGAGCTGTCCATGGCATCGGCCGCGCGGGTCAGGCTGCCGTGGTCGGCGATCTGCACGAAGGTGTGCATGGCTTTGAGGCGGTCCATGGCGCGATTAAACCGGAAATCGCAGGAGTGAAGTTCGATCCACCCCATTACTCCAACGCAGGCAACAAAGAACAATAGCCCTCACTGCAATCCGTTCCACATCCCACCGGAGAAAGCCGATGTCCGCTGCACACCCCGCGCACCCGATCACTGTTTACAACTCGACCATTTCGGGCCATTGCCACCGCGTGCGCCTGTTCCTCTCGCTGCTGGACCTGCCCTTCGAGACCGTCGAGGTGGACCTGCGCGCCGGAGAACAGCGCAGCCCCCGGTTCCTTGCGCTCAACGCCTTCGGCCAGGTCCCGGTGATCCAGGACGGCGAGGTGACGCTCGCGGATTCGAACGCGATCCTGCTCTACCTCAACGAACGTTACGCCCCCGACCCGGCGCGCTGGCTGCCGCGCGACCCGCTGGGCGCGGCCCGCGTGCAGCGCTGGCTGTCGGTGGCCGCAGGTCCGCTCGCGCAGGGGCCGTCGATGGCCCGCATCATCGTGCTCTTGGGCCTGGCCACCGACCCGTCGGACGTGATCGCGCGCTCCCACAGCCTGTTGACGGTGATGGAGCGGGAACTCGCCGACCGGCCTTTCCTTGCCGGCGACAGCGTGACGCTGGCGGACATCGCCAACTACAGCTACGTCGCCCACGTCCCCGAGGGCAACGTGTCGCTCGCCCCTTATCCGAAGGTGCGCGAATGGCTGGCGCGCGTCGAGGCGCTGCCCGGCTTCGTGCCCATGGTGCGTTCACCGATCGGGTTGGCAGCATGAGCACCGCGCAAGCCTGGCACGAAGGCGAGCGGCAGCTGCAGGCACGCGCCGGCGTCGCCGGGCGCATGGCCGAGATCGGGCCGCGCGTGCTGCGCGACTTCATGCCGGACCAGCATCGCAGCTTCTTCGCGCAACTGCCCTTCCTGGTCACGGGCAGCCTCGACGACGAGCGCCAGCCCTGGGCCAGCATGCTGGCGGCCCCGCCCGGCTTCGCGCATTCGCCCGATCCGCGCCACCTGCGCATCGACGCCCTGCCGATGCCGGGCGATCCGCTGGCCGGCGCGCTGGCCCCGGGCGCCCCGGTCGCCCTGCTGGGCATCGAGCCGCACACGCGCCGGCGCAATCGCATGAACGGCACGGTCGATGCGCTCGACGGCCGCGGCTTCTCGGTCGAGGTCGGCCAGAGCTTCGGCAACTGCCCCAAGTACATCCAGGCGCGCGAGCCAGTGTTCGTGGGCGGTGGGGAGGCCGCGCATTTCGGGCCGCTCGCGGACAGGCTGGACGCGCGGGCACAGGCCATGGTCCGAGCCGCCGACACCTTCTTCATCGCCACCGCGCACCCGTCCGCTGGCGAGGCCGGCGAGCCAGCCCAGGGCGTCGACGTCTCGCACCGCGGCGGCCGGCCGGGCTTCGTGCGCCTGGACGGTGACGGCACGCTGACGGCACCGGAGTTCATCGGCAACTTCTTCTTCAACACGCTGGGCAACATCGCGGTGAACCCGGTGGCCGGACTGCTGTTCGTGGACTTCGACCGCGGCGACCTGCTCCAGGTCGCAGTGAAGGCGCAGGTGCTGTGGGACGGTCCGGAACTCGCGTCCTTCGACGGTGCCGAACGGCTGCTGCGCATGCAGGTTGTCGCGGCCCGGATGGCGCCGAACGCGCTACCGCTGCGCTTCGGTCGAGCGAGCCTCTCGCCCTTCCTGGTGTGCTGTCCCGAGGCGGGCGCGACGCCGTGATCGGGAGCGCTTCGGGCTGGCCCGAGAAAGTGTGAACGCCCGGATCAAGCCTTCAGCTTGAGGATGTAGGTCAGCGCGCCCGCCATCGCCTGGTTCAACTCGAGGAAGGACTGGAAGTCTTTGCCCTCCATCCAGTAGTTGTCCCAGTTGCTGCGCTTGACGGTCTTCTGCCAGACCTCCGTCGCCACCGCACGCCGAGCGGCGTCGAGCAGCACGGCCTGGCGCTGCGCCGGCACGGCCTTGCCGGTGAAGACGCCGCGCCAGTTCGCCAGGTCCGCATCCACGCCTTGCTGCCGCACCGAGGGCACGCCGAGGAAGGGGTTCTTCGACGACACGCCGATGGCGCGCAGATTGCCGCTGGCGATGTGCTCGCTGAATTCGCTGTAGCCCGACACGCCGGCCAGCGCCTTGCCCGACTCCACCGCCGACACGACCTGCGCACCGCCAGCGAAGGGCTGGTAGACCAGGCCCGCGGCGTTGCCGGCCGCGCGCGCCAGCATGCCGGCGAACATATGGTCGACGCCGCCCGCAGAGCCGCCGGCGATGGCCGTGCCGGCCGCGTCGCTGCGCAGCTTCGCGATCAGGTCCCTGGCCGTGACGATCGGGGAGTCGGCCTTGACCACCACCATCTCGTAGTCGCTGGTCAGGCGCGCCAGCGGCGCGATGCGGCTCATGTCGACCGCCGGCCTCTGCAGCGCGACTGCGCCGACCATCACCATGCCGCTGATCAGCACGGTGTCGGGGTCTGCGTCGTACTTCTCGACGTAGCGCGCCAGGCCGATGGTGCCGCCCTTGCCGCCGATGTTCTCGTACTCGACCTGACCCACCGCGCCTGCGGCCGTCATGGCGGCACCGAGGGCGCGGCCGGTCTGGTCCCAGCCGCCGCCCTCGTTGGCGGGGATGACGATGCGCAGCTTCGGGATGGCGGGCGCCGAACGCGTCGCCTGGGCCCGGCCCGAGGCCGGCAGGGCGCCGGCAGCCATGGCGGCAAGCCACGAGGTGAAGGTGCGCCGCGTCGTTTGAACCATGAGGTATCTCCAATGCTTGCCGACCGGCATCGATCGTAGCCAGGGCGCCCGGAGATGGGGTGAGGCCCGGGGCGAAGAAATGTCAGGCCGGCCCCAGGAATTCACGAAACGCGGCGAAAGCGCCTACTGAAACGCCACCTCCGCGAAGCTGCGCAGCTTCCGGCTGTGCAGCCGCGTGCTGCCCTCGCTGCGCAGCACATCGATGGCCGCCATGCCGATGCGCAGGTGCTGCTCGACCCGCTCGCGGTAGAAGTGGTTGGCCATGCCCGGCAGCTTGATCTCGCCATGCAGCGGCTTGTCGCTGACGCACAGCAGGGTGCCGTAGGGCACGCGGAAGCGGAAGCCGTTGGCCGCGATGGTGGCGCTCTCCATGTCCAGCGCCACCGCGCGGCTCTGGCTGAAGCGGCGCTGCGGCTGGTTGCCCGGCAGCAACTCCCAGTTGCGGTTGTCGGTGCTGGCGACGGTGCCGGTGCGCATGATCTTCTTGAGCGCCGGGCCTTCCATGCCGGTGACGTCGGCCACGGCCTTCTCCAGCGCGAGCTGGATCTCCGACAGCGCCGGGATCGGCACCCACAGGGGCAGCTCCTCGTCCAGAACGTGGTCCTCGCGCACATAGGCGTGCGCCAGCACGTAATCGCCCAGCTGCTGCCCCTGGCGCAGGCCGGCGCAGTGGCCCAGCATCATCCAGGCATGCGGGCGCAGCACCGCCACGTGGTCGGTGATGGTCTTGGCGTTGGCCGGGCCGACGCCGATGTTGACCATCGTGATGCCGCTGCAGTCCTCGCGCACCAGGTGGTAGGCCGGCATCTGCGGCAGGCGGCCGGGGGGCGTGCCCTGCGAGCCGTCGAGCAGCGAGCCGTAAACGGCGCTCGAACCCGCGGCCAGCCCGCGCCGGCGCGTGACCACGTTGCCCGGCTCGATGAAGGCGATGTACTCGCTCTTCTCGTCGGCCATGGCCTCACGGCCCAGCCGCACGAACTCGTCGATGTAGAACTGGTAGTTGGTGAACAGCACGAAGTTCTGGAACCACTCCGGCGCGGTGCCGGTGTAGTGGCGCAGGCGGTGCAGCGAGTAGTCCACGCGGGCCGCGGTGAAGAGCGCCAGCGGCTGCGCCTCGCCCGGCCGGGCTTCGAAGGTCCCATTGGCGATGCCGTCGTCCATGGCGGCCAGGTCGGGCAGGTCGAACACGTCCCGCATCAAAGCGCGCCGCTCGGGGCTCAGGTCGCCCTCGATGTGATCGTTCTCGGCGAAGGAGAAGTGGATCGGGATCGGCTGGGTGCTGGTGCCGATCTCCAGCTCGACGTCGTGGTTCTCCAGCAGCAGCCGGAATTGGTCCCGGAAGTAGCGCTCGAAGAGGTCCGGCCGCGTCAGCGTGGTCTCGTAGCGGCCGGGGCCGGCCACGAAGCCGTAGCTCAACCAGGCGTTGGCCGCCGGCGTGCGGCGCGAGACGGTGTGCGTGTGCACCCGCACGAAGGGGTAGCAGGCCCGCACCCGGCCCGGCAGGCTTTCCCCGGCGACGAAGCGCGCCATGGCGTCGCGCAGGTGCGTCAGGCCGCCGTCGTAGATCAGCCGCACCTGTTCGAGAGCGGCGACGGGATCGTTGAAGCGGGCCGGGGCGACGAAGGTGGGCATGTAGGGCATGTCCGACATTGTGCTATGCGAGAAGCACCGCCAGCACCCGCGCCAGCATCTCGTCCACGCCGCCGACCTGCACCGCGCCGGGCAGCGCCACGTCGCCGTGCATCACGAACACCGGCTTGCCCCACTTGAGCCCGAGCGCCATCTCCGAGAGCGTGCCCATGTTGCCGCCGATGGCGACCAGGCACACCGCGCTGCGGGCGATGATGGCGTTGCGCATCTCGCCCATGCCGGTGGGCACCGCCACGGTGAGCCATTCGTTGGCGTTGCGGTCGTCCTCCTCGGGCAGGATGCCCACGGCCACGCCGCCGGCCTCGGTGGCGCCGCGCGAGGCGGCGGCCATCACGCCGCCGCGGCCGCCGCAGATGACGGCCATGCCGGCGCCGGCCAGCGCGGCGGCGACTGCGTACGCGGCCTCGCATTCGAGCGGCCCGCCGTCGCCCGGCCCGATGATGCCCACCGGCTGCCGGTGCCGCCGCGGCCCCTGCTGCCGCTGCGCGAGGCGCTGCAGCGCCTCAATGACCGGCGCCGACAGCGCCGCGTTCGCGCTTGCGCGTAACGACATCGCCTACTCCCATCACGATCACGCAGAGCACCATCAGCACCAGCGACAGCGCCGCTGCCACGGCGAAATCCGAGCCTCCGTCGCTCACCTGCGCCAGCAGCATCAGCGGCAGGATGTTGAGCTGCGTGCCCACCAGCGCCAGCGCCGTGCCGTAGGTGCCCATGGCGATCGCCGCGACCAGGCAGGCGCTGGCGAAGACCGAGGGCGCGACTTCCGGCACCACCGTGTCCCAGAAGGCCCGCGCACGCGAGGCACCCAGCGTGCGCGCGGCCAGCAGCGGGCGCAAGTCCAGGTTGGCGAACACGGGGTAGAGCGAGAGCGCCACCCGCGGGATCAGGTAGTAGGCATAGGCGAAGCCCAGCCCCGAAACGCTGTAGATCCAGCTGCCGATGGCCGCCGGGTCCGCGCCCAGGCCCGCCAGCAACTGCGTCACGAAGCCGGCGCGGCCGAAAGCCAGGATGAAGCCGTAGGCGATCACCAGGCCGGAGAAGGCCAGCGGCAAGCCCAGCAAGGTCATCATCCACTGCCGCCGCGAGGCGGGCTGGCGGGCCAGCTCGATCGCGATGCAGGTGCCCACCAGCGCCGACAGCGCGCCCGCCGACAGGCCGAGCACGAGGGTATTGCGCAGCGCCGCGCCGAAGAGCGGATTGCCCGCCAGGCGCGCGAAGGCCTGTCCGCCCGCACCGAAGGCCTCAGGCAGCAGCGCGGCCAGGGGCGCGACGAAGAACAGAGCCATGAAGACCCATGCGGGCCAGGCACCGAAGCGTCGCATGCCGGGCCTGCCTTACTTGCCGAGCGCGGCCTGCGCCCAGAGCCGGTCGACCTCGGCCTTGCGCTCCGAGGCCTTGACCACGTCGAGCGGGCGGATCTGCGGCGCCGCCGGCATCTTCGCGGCCACGTCGGCGGCCAGCGGCGTGCCGGGCACGGCCGGCCGCACGAAGCCCTGCGCGAACAGCGACTGGCCCGCTTCGCTCATGATGAAGTTGAGCCACAGCTTGCCGGCGTTCGGGTTGGGCCCGTTCTTGACCAGGCTGATCGCATAGGGCGCGGCCACGCTGGCCTCCTTGGGGATCACCACCTCGACGGCGTCGCCCATGCCGTCCACGTGCCGGGCCTTGAGGCCGTCGTTCTCGTAGCTGATCCAGATCGGGATCTCACCCTTGAGAAACTTCGCGTAGGGCGTGGTGCCCTCCACCCGCAGCATGTTGCCGGCCGCATGCAGCTTGCCGAGGTAATCGGTGCCCGGCTTCACGTTGTCCACGCCGCCGCCGTTGGCATAGGCCGCCGCGAAGGTCAGCACCTGGCCGATGCCGGTGGAGCGCGGATCGAGGTAGACCACCGTGCTCTTGTATTCGGGCTTGAGCAGGTCGGCCCACCCCGCCGGCACGTTCTTGACCAGCTTCCTGTTGACCAGGAAGGCGATGTTGAGGGTATGGATGGTGAACCAGCGGCCCTCGGCCTCGCGGAAGACCTCCGGCAGCTTGTCGAAGTTCACCGGCTTGAAGGGCGCGACCACGTCCTTCTTCGCGGCATCGACGGCCGAGGCCGCGAAGTAATAGGCCGTGTCGGCCTGGGGGCGGCGCCGCGTCTTCTCCAGGGCGACCACGGTGGCGGCCGAGCCGATGTCGTTGTAGGTGAGTTCGATCTCCGGATAGCGCTTCTTGAAGTCACGGAACAGCGACTTCCAGTTGGCCCACTCGGGCCCGGTGTCGAAGGACACGCACAGACCCTCCTTCTGCGCCTCGGCGTAGAGCGCCTTCTCGCCGGCATAGAGTTCGGGGCCGTCGAAGGCGAAGGCGGTGCGTGCCGCGAGCGTGCTCAGCGTGGCCAGCGGCAGGACGCCGGCGGCCTGGATCAGTTGTCTGCGTTGCATGGTGGGCTCCTCGGGTGGATGGTTGAAGGACGCGCGAAAGCTGTGAATGAATCAGCTGCTCAGTCGTCGAGCAGGCGGATGTGTTCCGGCGGGATGCCGATGGTCTCGGCGGCCGGCGCCGCCGACTCGGCCAGGAAGGGCCGGGGCGCGCCCGCCACCTCGAAGTCGTAGCGCGTGAGCGCGCCCAGGTAGCGCTGCGCGCCGGCGCGGCCCGGCAGGCGGTTGGGGCTGCCCGGCGGCGGGTCGGGCCGGATGTGCTCGGGCCGCACCAACAGGTGCACCGCCGCGCCGGCGGCGCGCTGCCCGGTGGGCGCGGCCAGTTCCGCGAAGCCGAGGTCCAGCCGGCCGGGCGCCGCCACCTTGGCCGGCAGCAGGGTCGAGAGGCCGACGAACTCGGCCACCGCGCGGCTGGCCGGGCGCTCGTAGATCTCGCGCGGCGCGGCGATCTGCAGCAGCCGGCCGTCCTTGAGCACCGCCACGCGGTCGGCCATGGTGAGCGCCTCTTCCTGGTCGTGGGTGACCAGCAGCGTGGTCGCGTTGAAGCGCTGCTGGATGGCGCGGATCTGGTCGCGCAGGTGGCCGCGCACGCTGGCGTCCAGCGCCGACAGCGGCTCGTCGAGCAGCAAGGCGCGCGGATCGATGGCCAGGGCGCGCGCCAACGCCACCCGCTGCTGCTGCCCGCCCGACAGGCGAGCCACCGCGCGTGCGGCGAATTCGCCCAGGCCGACCAGCTCCAGCAGTTCGCGCGCACGCCGGCGCCGCGCCTCGGCCGGCACCTTGCGCAGCTTGAGGCCGTAAGCCACGTTGTCCAGCACGTCCAGGTGCGGGAACAGCGCGTAGCTCTGGAACACCATGCCGATGTGGCGGCGGTGCACCGGCGTGTGCGAGAGGTCCTCGCCATCGAGGGCGATGCGGCCGGCGTGCCCGGTTTCCAGGCCCGAGACCAGCTTGAGCAGCGTCGATTTGCCCGAGCCGCTCGGACCGATCACCGCCACCAGTTCGCCGGTCCGCACGTCCAGCGAGACCTCGTGCAGCCCCTGCGTGCTGCCGGGGTAGCTGTAGCTGACGTTGTCCAGGACGAGACTCATGAGCGTTGCCTGACGAGAGAGGAAGACAGAAGGGCCGAGGCGCTCGCCAGCACCAGCAGGATCACCGTCGCCGCGCAGGCGAAGCCGGTGGCGCCGTAGAAGGCCTGCAGCAGCACCACCGGGTAGGTGCGGTTCTGGAAGCTGGTCAGCAGGTTGGACAGGCCGAACTCGCCGACCGAGATCGCCGCCACCATCACCAGCCCGCTGACCAGGCTCTGGCGCAGGCTGGGCAGCACGATGCCGGTGAACTGCTGCCACCCCGAGGCGCCGAGCGTGGAAGCCGCCTGCTCCAGGCGCTCCAGCCCGAGGTGGCGCAGATCGGTCAGCAGCGTGTTGGTCAGGTAAGGCAGGGTATGGATCGCGTGCGCGGCGATCAGCAGCGGCATCGAGCCCAGCCAGGGCATCCAGTCGGTGTTGAACACGATCATGTAGCCGAAGCCCAGCGTGATCGTGGGCACCGCGATCGGCATCGCGCTGACGATGCGCGAAGCCAGCCCGCTGCCGCGCCGCGCGCCGTGGTAGAGCGCATAGGCCAGCGGCAGCGCCAGCACGGTGTTGATCGCGCACGCCGACAGCGCCACCACGAGGCTGCTGGCGAAGGCCTTTCGGAAGGAGGTGTCCTGCCAGAGGTCGAGGTACCACTGGCCGGTGACGCCGCTGGGCAGCAACGTGTTGGTCCAGCTGCCGCCCACGCTGCCGATCGCCAGCAGGGCGATGGGCAGCAGCAGGTACAGGCCGTAGACGAGCGCGAGGGCGCGGATCAAGTGGAATGTCTCCGAAGCATCGTGATCACCCGGCATACTTTCCGGATGCGCCAGTGTCTCTGGCGTCTTGGCGGCCGTGTGCCGCCTTCCGGGCTGGATTCTAGAAAGCGGCTTCGCACGGATGGGTGAAAGTTGGATGAGATCGCTTGAGCATTTGGAAACTGTTTTTCATCGAGCTTTCATGATCGGAGGCCCTGCATGAAGCGTGACTGCCCCACCATCCAGGAACTGCTGGCCTTCGACGCGGTGGCGCGCCACCAGAGCATCACGCTGGCCGCCGGGGCCCTGTGCATCACTGTCAGCGCGGTCAGCAAGCAGATCGCCGGGCTCGAGTCCTTCCTCGGCCGCGAGCTGCTGCAGAAGAACGGCCGCGGCGTGCAGCTCACGCCCCAGGGCCGGGTCTACTGGCAGAAGATCGCGGGCGGCTTGCGGGCCATCGAGACCGCCACCTTCGAGGCCCGCTCGGGCGATGCCGGCGCGGGCCTGCTCACGCTGGCGAGCGTGCCCACCTTCCTGACCAAGTGGCTGATCCCGCGCCTGCCGGACTTCAGCCGCAAGAGCCGCCACGTGACGCTGAGCTTCAGCCGCCACCTGGAGCCCACCGACGGCATTCCGGCCGGCGTGGATGCCGCGATCCGCTATGGGCCGGACGGCTGGCCGGGCGTGGTCTCCGAGTACATCGCCGGGCGAGAGTTCGTGCTGATCGCCTCACCCGCGCTGCTGGCCGGCCCACACCGCATTGGCCGGCCGGCCGACATCGTGGGCCACACGCTGCTGCACCACGAGGGCGCGCCCACGGCCTGGCGCCAATGGGCCGCGCAGCACGGCGTGCCGGAAGTGCACACCGTGGCCGGGCCACGCTTCGCACAGTACTCGGCCCTCATCCAGGCCGCGCTCAACGGCCTGGGCATCGGCCTGGTGCCGCGCCTGCTGGTGCAGGCGGAGTTCGCCGACGGGGCGCTGGCCAGCCCCTGCGGCACGCCCGTCAGCGTGGACCAGGGCCACTACCTCTGCTACCGGCCGGACCGGCTGGAGATGCCGGGCTTCGCGGCCTTCCGGGACTGGGTGCTGGCGGAGGGGCACCGGTCGCGCGGGGCGGAAGGATGAAGCACTCGCGGGCGCCGGCACGACCCTTGGTAGTTCGTTGCTGTCAATTCGACAGTTGCTGTTTTTCAGGCAACGCGCCCAACGACCACCTTCGCACCGGCTGATTCCGCTGGCGGCCGACTCGCTCAGCCCGGCATCGGCTGACGCATCGTCACGAACTCTTCCGCGACGGTCGGATGGATGCCGATGGTTCTGTCGAACACCTTCTTGGTGGCCCCGGCGCGCATCGCCACTGCAAAGCCCTGCACCACCTCGCCTGCGTCCGGCCCCACCATGTGCAGGCCGATCACGCGATCGGTCTTGCGTTCGACGATGACCTTCATGAAGGTGCGCTCGCCGCTGCCCGAGA
Organism: Variovorax defluvii; assembly: GCF_039541515.1. Classification (NCBI taxonomy): domain Bacteria; kingdom Pseudomonadati; phylum Pseudomonadota; class Betaproteobacteria; order Burkholderiales; family Comamonadaceae; genus Variovorax; species Variovorax defluvii. Next base: position 22,016 of record NZ_BAABGJ010000012.1, on the reverse strand, counting down.
GCGTGTGGCGCAGGGCCTTGAACTCGCTGTTGTAGATGTCGAGCTTGCCGAACTTCGAACGCGCCTCGGCCTCGGTGTAGCCGCAGGTGCCGATGTTGGGATGGGTGAAGACCGCTGTCGGCGTGAATTCGTAGTCCAGTTCGCGCGGGCCGGCGCCGAACAGGGCGTCGACCACCGCCATGGCCTCGGCCAGCGCCACCGGCGTGAGCTGCTGGCGGGTCGAGACATCGCCCACGGCAAAGATGGAAGGCACCGAGCTGCGGTAGTGCGCATCGACCACCACGCCGCCGCGCTCGTCCAGCGCGACGCCGGCCGCCTCCAGCCCGAGCCCCTGGGTGTTGGGGATGCGGCCGGTGGCGTAGAGGATGGTGTCCGCTTCGACCCGCTGGCCGCGCGAGAGCAGCGCGCACAGGCCGCTGTCCTGGCGGGTGATCATCCCGATCTCGCTGTTGAAGCGGATGTCGACGCCCGAACGCGTCATCTCCTTGGCCAGGAACTGGCGCAGGTCCTCGTCGAAGCCGTTGAGCAGGTGCGCGCTGCGGTGCAGTTGCGTGACCTGGGCGCCCAGGCCGTTGAAGATGGAAGCGAACTCGCAGGCGATGTAGCCGCCGCCCACCACCAGCAGGCGCTTCGGAAAGGGGTCGAGGTCGAACATCGCGTCCGACACCACCACGTGCTCGCGCCCCGCCAACTCGGGCAGGAAGGGCATGCCGCCGGTGGCGACCAGGATGTGCCGGGCCGTGCGGCGCTGCTCGCCGATCTGCACCGTGTTCGCGTCGGCCAGCTGGGCCCAGCCCTGGATGAGGGTCACACCCGCGCCTTCGAGCAGGCTCTTGTAGATGCCGTTCAGGCGCGTGATCTCCCTCGCCCGGTTGGCCTTGAGCACATTCCAGTCGAAGCGCGGCGCGCCCGCGAGCTGCCAGCCGAAGCCCGCGGCCTCCTCGAAGGACTCGGCATAGCCGGCCGCGTAGCTGTAGAGCTTCTTGGGAATGCAGCCGACATTGACGCAGGTGCCGCCGAGTTCGGCGCATTCCGCCAGCGCCACGCGGGCGCCGCGCTGGGCCGCCATGCGCGCGGCGCGCACGCCGCCGCTGCCGCCGCCGATCACGAAAAGGTCGAAGTCGAATGTGCGCATGGGTGTCCGCTCCTTGCGGCCGACTTTAGCCGGCCGAAGGACGGACTGCTGGCGCGGGCCTTCAGGGCCTGTCGCCGCCCTGCGGATCCCGCATGGCGCGCTGCATCTGCTGCGCCCGCGCGTCAGCGGCGCGCTGCTGCATCTGCTGCATGGTGCGCTGCTGGATCTCCTGCGACTGGCGCAGTGCGTTGTGCTGCTGCATTTGCTGTTGCTGGGCCTGCTGTTGCTGGGCCTGCATCTGCTGCAAGCGCTGCATCTGCTGGACTTGCTGCATCTGCTGTGCCTGTTGTGCCTGCTGTGCCTGTTGTGCCTGCTGCAGTTGCAGTTGCTGCATCTGGAGTTGCCGGGCCTGGGCCGCGCGCTGCTGCATCTCCTGCTGGGCGCGCAGGGCCTGCTGCTGTTGTTGCTGCTGCTGTTGCTGCATCTGCATCTGTTGCTGCATGCGCATCTGCTGCTCGGCCTGTGCCTGAGCGGCACGCTGCTGCATTTCCTGCTGCTGGCGCCATGCATCCCGTTGCTGCATCTGCTGCATCTGCTGCATTTGTTGCATCTGCTGGGCCTCCCGGAGGCGCTGCGCCTGCTGCCATTGCATCTGCGGCTGGGCCTGCACCGCCCGCTGCTGGAACTGGAGCTGCTGCTGGGCCAGTTGCCCCTGCTGCATCCGCCGCGCTTCCAGGTCCTGGATCTGCCGCGGCCGCAGGTCCGCCGGCGGCAGCGCCGAGGCCGAGCGGCCGAAGCCGCCGAAGTGCCGGTCACCGCGCAACGGCACCGGCACCGCCGGCGCGATCTGCATCTGGGCGACCCGGTCTTCCGGCACGCGCAGGAAGTCGCGTCGCGCGATCGGACCACGGCCGAAGATGTCCACCGGCACCAGCGAGAGCGCGCCCGGCGTGTTGCGGTGCAGGTAGTCCGCGCGCGCGAGCTGACGCTGGTAGGCGATGGCCCGATTGACCTCGTCGACGTAGCGCTGGCTGGCGCGGTAGCCGGGCCGCCAGGCCTCGCCGGGCGCGAGCGGAAACCAGCCCACGCCGGGGCGGCCGCCGGCCACCACGTCGCCATGCGCGCCGCCACCCCCGACGAAGCCGACCAGCGCCGGCGCATAGACCGGTCGCCGGCCGATGCGCCCCGGCACCCAGCCCCAGCGCGGCCCGACGCGCGCCCAGCGCCCGTAGTGGGAGGTGGCGAAGCCCCAGGGTGCCGCATCGATCCAGGTCCAGCCCCAGGGCGCGATCTCGGCCCACTGGCCGTCCCGGTAGGGCGCCCAGTCGGGATCGACGCTGCGCGGATACCAGACGGCACCGTAGGTCGAATCGTTCTGCCAGTCGCCGTAGCGATCGAGCTGCTGGTAGCCCGGCACTTCGCGCGGGACGTAGCGCGCCGCGACGGACTGCTCCGCCAGCCGCTCGCGCTCCGCCACCCAGCGATCGAAGGCGGCGTCGCCGGCGCGCACCGGTGCGCCGCTCACCGCGGCGAGCTGACGCCCCGAGACGGTCAGCTGCTGATGAGCGCCCAGCGCCACCGATTCGCCGTTCTCGCCATAGAGCGTGACGCTGCCCTCCGCCACCGCCACGCGGGTGGTGCCGGCGGCCGGATCGGTCTCGATGCGCAGGTCGCCCGGCGTCTCGACGACGACCGCCGCGTTGGCGGTGCCGATCTCCAGGCGCTGCCCGTCGGGCAGCTCGGGCACGCTCAGTTGAACGCGGCCCTGGCTCAGGGTGAAGCGGGCGGCTTCGTCGTCGAGCTCGGACACCGCGAGCTGGGTCTGCTCGTCCATCCGCAGCGCGGCGGCGTCCACCTGCAATTCGGCGCGCGCGTTGCGGTCGGTCCAGAGCCGGTCGCCGGTGGTGATCGGGCGGTTGGGTACCGCGTCGTACCAGCCGTCGTCGCCGGCGGGCGAGAAGCTGACGGCGCCCTGCTGCTCGTTGAGGCGGGCCACGCGGCCCGGCGGGTCTTCCTGGGCCCGGGCGGCGGCGCCGGCCAGCAGCAGCATCGACAGCATCAGCAGGCGCGTCAGCCAGCCGCCGGCGCGGCGCGCAGCGGCGGGATGCAGGTGGGGTCGGGTCATGATCGGTCCTCGGGGCAAACTCCCCTTCCAACGCGCCAGCCCTGGCGCACGTCGGCTTCTGCATTGCAAAGTTCTGGAACTATCGCGCCAGCGGCGCAACCATGTGTAAGCCAGGGACTCAGGGCTGCCCCGGATGCGCGAGGAAGAAGCGCAGCATCTCGGCGCTCGCATCCGGCCCCGCCGGATCGGCAAAAGACCCTTCCGCACTGCCGCCCGCCCAGGCATGCCCGCCGCCATGCACCACCCAGTGCTCGACCCTCGGGCGGCCATGGGCATCGGCGTAGCTGCGGCGCGTGAACGCCCGGCCGCCCTTCGAAAGCCCTCGCGTCTCGCCGGCCGGCCGCAGGCCGCCGCCGGCCAGCGCATCGGCCACCAGTTGCTCGCCGTTGCGCGGATGCACGATCTCGTCGGCGTCGCCGTGGAAGACGATGACGGGCGGCATCGGCCCCGCCGGCGCATGGTGGGCACCGGGACCGCTCTTCATCACCGCGATGCCTGAAAACAGGTCGCGCGCCGCGCCATGGGGCACGCCGGAATGCACGCCCACGGCGGCGAAGAGCTCGGGGTGCGTGCGCCCCAGGATGTCCGCCATCGCGCCGCCGGCCGAGAGGCCAGCGACATAGACACGCGCCGGATCGGCGTCGTGTTCGTCCACCATCGCCTGTGCGAGCGCCGCCAACAGGGCGGCCTCACCGCGCTCGCGCCGCTGGTTCTGGGGCAGGAACCAGTTCCAGCACCGTGCCGCGTTCTCCGTCTCCGTCTGGGTCGGGTAGAGGACGAGCACGCCATGCTCGGCCGCGAGCATGTTCATGCGCGTGCCGGCCGCGAAATCTTCCGGGTCCTGCGTGCATCCGTGCAGCATCAGCAGCAGCGGCCGCCGGCCGCGCACGCTGCGCGCGGGCACGAAGAGCCTGTAGTCGATGGGCCGGTGCCGGTGCTCGAAGCGGCCGGCCGTCCACCGCCCCGTGGCGGGCTTCAGCAAGCCGACGCGCCGCAGGGCGCGTGTCAGGCGGGACAGCAGATCGATCGGGGGCATCGCGGCGGGGCTCGGGTCGGCGGAAACGGCCGATTGTCGGCGGCCGCCGCGACACGTCGCCCCTCTGCGCCCTTCCCCGCGCTACAAGCCCTCCCGGTGGCCCGACCCTATTTGTAGAGCAGCTGCGGCAGCCACAGCCCGATTTGCGGCCACATGTACAGCAACAGGATCGCCAGCACCTGGATCCCCATGAAGGGCAGCATGCCCAGGAAGATCTGGTTCAGCGTCACGTGCGGCGGACTCACGCCCTTGAGGTAGAAGGCCGCCATCGCCACCGGCGGCGAGAGGAAGGCCGTCTGCAGGTTCAGTGCGACCAGCAGCCCGAAGAACAGCGGGTCGACGCCGAAGTTGTCCAGCAGCGGAATGAAGATGGGCATGAAGATCACGATGATCTCGGTCCACTCCAGCGGCCAGCCCAGGATGAAGATGATCACCTGGCTCAGCACCAGGAACTGGATCTTCGTGAGGTTCATGCCGAGGACCCACTCCTCGACCAGTTGCTGCCCGCCGAGCAGCGCGAAGGCGGCCGAGAAGATGGCCGAGCCGACGAACAGCCAGCACACCATGGCCGACGTTTTCGCGGTGAGGAACACCGATTCCTTCAGCACCCCGAGCGTCAGCCGCCGGTAGGCCGCCGCCAGCAGGAAGCCGCCCAGGGCGCCCATGGCCGCCGCCTCCGTCGGCGTCGCCAGCCCCAGCACGATGGACCCCAGCACGGCGAGGATCAGGATCATCAGCGGGAAGAAGGACGCCAGCAGCATCTTGAAGATCTCGAGCCTGGCGAAGCTCAGGAACAGATAGAACAGCGCGACGATGGCGCCGAACACGGCGAAGCAGACCCACCACCAGGTGGGCGCCGGGCGGGTCGTTGCCTCCTCGGGTGCCGCCGCGGCCTCGGACTTGACAGCGCCCCCCGCTGGCGCGGCCTTGGTTTCAGCGCCCGGCGGCTCCTGCACCGCGCCCGCGCCGGGCGGCTCGGCCAGGCCGCCCTGGCCTTGCGACGCAGGCTCCTGGAGCCCACCCTCGCTTTCCGCCGGCGGCTCCTGCACACCGCTGCTGGCGGCCTCGCCCGCGCCGCCGCGGGCACTGCCGATCTCCTGGATCTCGTACTGCTCCACCGCCGCCACCGTGGTCACGGCCCGATAGCTGGTGTACGCCAGCAGGGCGAACAGCACGCCCGGCAGCAGCACGATGAACAGCTGCCGCAGCAGGAAGCCGGTCGACACGTCGGCATTGCGCCGGCCCTTGAGCGCACCGATCAACCCGGCGAAGGCGTGGCGCCCGGCGTCGGCGGTCAGCCGTTGCGTCTGCGCAGGCAGCTTCACCGCGCGGTCCGCCGCCGACAGCGGCGGCGCCCAGTCCGGCTTGAGCTTCGCCACCAGGATCACGTACGCCACGTAGAGCGAGGCCAGCATCACGCCGGGAAAGAAGGCGCCCGCATAGAGCTGCACCACCGACACCCCCGCCGTGGCACCGTAGACGATCAGCAGCACCGAGGGCGGGATCAGGATGCCCAGGCAACCGCCGGCCGTGATCGAGCCCGCCGCGAGCGGAATGCTGTAGCCCGCGCGCAGCATGGCCGGCAGTGCCAGCAGGCCCATCAGCGTGACCACCGCGCCGACGATGCCGGTGGCGGTGGCGAACACCGTGCAGGTGACCAGCGTGGCCACCGCCAGCGCGCCCGGCAGCCGTGCCAGCGCCAGGTGAAGGCTCTTGAACAGCGTCTCGATCAGGTTGGCACGCTCGACCAGGTAGCCCATGAAGACGAACAGCGGTACCGCGATCAGCACGTCGTTCGCCATGGTCTTGTAGGCGGCCTGCACCATCAGGTCGAGCGTGTGCGTGGTGTTCCGGTCGTAGGCGAACCAGGTGAAGATCATGCCCATGCCCATCAGCGTGAACGCCGTGGGAAAGCCCAGCATGATCGCGACCACCACCAGTGTCAGCATGAGCAGGCCGAGGTGGCCGTTGGTGATCGTTTCCACGCGCAGCAGCATCACGGTGGCCGCGATCACGATCAGCGCCATGAAGCTCAGGCCGAACCACAGTTCGCGCCGGATCATGCCTTGTGCTCCTTCGAGACCACCACGGCGTCCAGCGCCTGGATGTCGGCGTCGTCCACGTGCACCATCTCCTTGAGCTTCTCGACGTCGACTTCCTCCACGTCTTCCTCGCGCGAGGGCCAGGCGCCGTCGCGGATGCATTGCACGCAGCGCACGATCTCCACCAGTCCTTGCAGCATCAGCGTGACGCCGGCCAGAGGAATGACGTACTTGAAGGGATAGAGCGGCAGCGGCTCGGCCGAGAAGGTCTGCTCGCGAATCGCCAGCGACTCGCCCGCATAGACCCAGCCGGCCCAGGTCAGCGCCACGATGCCGGGCAGGAAGAAGAGGATGTAGAGCAGCAGGTCGAAGCTGGCCTGCGTGCGCGGACGGAAGAAACCGTAGAGCACGTCGCCGCGCACATGGCCGTTCTTGGCCAGCGTGTAGGCGCCGGCGGTCATGAAAAGCGTGCCGTACAGCATGATCTGCATGTCGAGCACCCAGGCATGCGGCCGGTTGAGCGCGTAGCGGGAGAACACCTCCCAGCTGATGAGGAGCGTCAGCAGCACCGCGCACCAGGCGAAGGTCTTGCCGACCCAGGTCGAGAAACGGTCGACCGCCAGAAGAAGAGATTGCATCGGGAATCCTGCCGTGCAGGGCATGAGAAAAAAGAAGGGGCACCGTGGTGCCCCTCCCTGCTGGAATGGTCAGGACTTCTTGGCCTGCCGTCCGAAGTAGTGGTTGTAGGCCATCTTGAAATCGACGCTGTAGTCGTTCTGCCACTGGCCGGCCCGCTCGGCGAAGGCACGCTGCGAATCGAGCACCTTCTTGAACATCGGGTTCTCGGTCGACTTCTTGGCCACCGTCTTGTCCCACGAAGCCAACTGCGCGCGCAGGATGGCATCAGGGGTCTTGTAGAACTTGACGCCGGCTTTCTTCAGCTCGATGTAGTCCGCGGAATTGCGCTCGATGGCCTTCCAGCTCATGTCGGCGCTGGCCGCCTGCACGCCATACTCGATGATCGCCTTCAACTCGGCCGGCAGTGCATTGAGCTTGCCGCGGTTGAACAGGATCTCGAACTGCTCGCCCGACTGGTGGAAGCTCTGCAGCATGCAGTTCTTCGCCACGTCCGGGAAGCCCAGCACGCGGTCGCTGGAGGCGTTGTTGAACTCGGCCGCGTCGATCAGCCCGCGGTCCAGCGCCGGCACGATCTCGCCGCCGGGCAGCGGGTTGACGGCCGTGCCCATGTCGGTGAACACGTCCACCGCCAGGCCGACGGTGCGGAACTTGAGGCCCTTCATGTCCTCGACCTTCGCCACCGGCTTCTTGAACCAGCCCAGCGGCTGCGTCGGCATCGGGCCGTAGAGGTAGGAGGCCACGTCGAGGTTCAGCCCCTTGTAGATCTCATCCAGCAGCGCCTTGCCGCCGCCGTAGTTGTGCCAGGCCAGCACCATGTTGGCGTCCATGCCGTAGCCCGGGCCCGAGCCCCACAGCGCCAGTGCGGAGTTCTTGCCGTACCAGTAGGCCACCACGCCGTGGCCGCCGTCGAGCGTGCCCTTGGCGACTGCGTCCAGCAGCTGGAAGGCCGGCACCACGGACCCGGCGGCCAGCACGTCGATCTTGAGGCGGCCGCCGGCCATGTCGTTCACCTTCTTGGCAAAGTCCTGCGCATATTCGTGGAAGATGTCCTTCGCAGGCCAGGTGCTCTGGAAGCGAAGCGTCGTGGTCTGCGCCATGCTGACCATGGGTGCGGACATGGCACCGGCCGCCACGGCGGCACCTTTGAGCAGGCTGCGGCGGCGGTTCGGTTTGTTCTCGGTCATTGCGTGTGTCTCCATCGTTAAGCTGACTCTGGAAAGTCCAGACTTCCGATCTTTGACACGTGAACAAACGTCACAAAGAGGGTTTTCACGAACTGGTGAAAAATCATTGAAGCGAATGACCGCAATCCCTCCGCATTTACCCTGAATTGAAAGATCGAGCGATGAGCAAAGTGGATTCGAGCCCGACGGTGGCACCCCATGCGCCGGGTGGTGGCCAGCAGCCGGAGGGCGTGCGCCCCGCCGAGGGTTACGCAGGCGACGTGCTACCCGAGTTGGCCCATGCCTGGATGACGAACGGCGAGGCGGTGCTGATCGACGTGCGCAGCGACGCCGAGCGCGAATGGGTGGGCTACGTGCCCGGCGCCGTCGGCCTGGCCTGGAAGCAATGGCCCGGCATGGCGCTCAATCCCGACTTCGACGAGGGCCTGCGCCAGGCGGTGCCGGCCGGCAAGAAGGCGGTGCTGCTGTGCCGCAGCGGCGTGCGCTCGATCGCCGCCGCCCGCCGCGCCGCGGCGCTGGGCGTGGAGGCCTACAACATCCTTGAGGGCTTCGAGGGCGACGCCGACGCGGAAGGCCACCGCGGCCGCAAAGGCGGCTGGCGCCTGCGCGGCCTCCCTTGGAAACAAAACTAACCCACAAAAATAGAAGGCCCGCCAAAGGCGGGCCGACTGTTCGGGAGACACCGCGGAACCGGCTTTGCCGGGCCGCTGGTGTCGCCCCCGGAAGGGGGTTGGCGGACCACACGAAGTGGGGGAGCCTGGGGGAGAGCTAAATCTTCGGGATACGAAGCTTCTGACCGGGATAGATCTTGTCCGGATGCGTCAGCATCGGCTTGTTGGCCTCGAAGATCGCGTTGTACTTGTTCGGGTCGCCGTAGTACTTCTTCGAGATCGCCGACAGCGTGTCGCCCTTGACCACGTCGTGGTACTGGGCGGGATCGGCCGCGGGCGCGACCAGCTGGTTGTCCACCTTGGTCACGTTGGCCACGTTGCCGGCGGCGAGCAAGGCCTTTTCGCTGGCCTCCTGCGACGGCGCGTTGCCCTTCAGCGTGACCAGCCCGTCCGCGGCGGTGTAGCTCACCTCCAGGTTGGTCAGGCCCAGGTTCTGCGTTTCGATGTACGTCTTGATGGCGTCGCCCGCCACCTTGTTCGCGTCCGGCTCGGCGGCCTGGGCCGAAGAGCCGCCGAACAGCTTTTCTCCCGCTTCCTTGATGAAACTCAGCAAACCCATGGTTTTCTCCTTGTGCGGTGGATGGAAGCGCGAATTTAACGGGCGCACGCCGGGCCCCGCGTAGGCGCCCATCGCGATTACAACCGGCACCCACGCGCCATGGCGAGCACCGGCGAACGCAACTGGCAATAATGCCGCGCATGGCATTCCTCGCGATCGACATCGGCAACACGCGGCTCAAGTGGTCTCTCTTCGACGCGGCCCGTCCCGGCGCGCAGTTGCTGGCCCACGGCGCCGAGTTCCTCGACCACATCGAGCGGCTGGCCGACGGCCCCTGGGCGGAACTGCCGGCGCCCAGCTCCATGCTCGGCTGCGTGGTGGCCGGCGACGCCGTGCGGCGCCGCGCCGAGGAGCAGGTGACCGAGCGCTTCGACTGCTCGCCGCGCTGGGTGGTTTCCAGCGCCGCGGAGGCCGGCATCGTCAACGGCTACGACCACCCCACCCGCCTGGGCGCCGACCGCTGGGTCGCGATGATCGGTGCGCGCCACCGCATGCTGTCCCAAGGCCCTGCGCGGCCGATGGTGGTGGTGATGATCGGCACCGCGGTCACGGTGGAGGCGGTGGACGTGCACGGCCGCTTCCTCGGCGGGCTGATCCTTCCGGGCCACGGCATCATGCTGCGCGCCCTGGAGTCGGGCACCGCCGGCCTGCACGTGCCGACCGGCGAGGTGCGCGAGTTCCCCACCAACACCAGCGACGCCCTCACCAGCGGCGGCACCTACGCCATCGCCGGCGCCATCGAGCGCATGGTGCAGCACGTCCGCGCCCACGAAGGCGCCGAGCCCGCCTGCTACATGACCGGCGGCGCGGCCTGGAAGATGGCGCCGAGCATGAACGGCAACTTCGAGCTGGTGGACGGGCTGATCATGGACGGCCTGCTGGTCATCGCGCAGGAGCGCCTGCTGGCGTCCTAGCAACGCATGGAATACACGCACGAACACCTCGAGATCCAGAAGACCCTGCGGCGCTTCATCGACGAGGAAATCAACCCGCGCGTGGACGAATGGGAGACCGCGGAGGCCTTCCCCGCCCACGCCATCTTCCCGAAGCTGGGTGCCCTGGGCCTGCTGGGCCTGAACAAGCCCGAGGCCTATGGCGGCGGCGGGCTGGACTACTCCTATTCGATGGCGATGGCCGAGGCCCTGGGCCACGTGCGATGCGGGGGCGTGCCCATGGCCATCGGCGTGCAGACCGACATGTGCACGCCGGCGCTGGCCCGCTTCGGCAGCGACGAACTGTGCCGCGAGTTCCTCGCGCCCGCGATCGCCGGCGAGGCGGTGGGCTGCATCGGCGTGAGCGAACCGGGCGCCGGCAGCGACGTGGCCGGCCTCAAGAGCCGTGCGCGCAAGGACGGCGGCGACTACCTCATCAGCGGCCAGAAGATGTGGATCACCAACAGCCTGCAGGCCGACTGGATGTGCATGCTGGTGAACACCGGCGACGGTCCCGCGCACCGCAACAAGTCGCTGGTCATCGTGCCCATGGACAGCCCCGGCGTCGAGAAGGCGAAGAAGATCCGCAAGATCGGCATGCATTCCAGCGACACCGGCCTGATCCACTTCGACGAGGTGCGCGTGCCGCAGCGCTTTCGCATCGGCGAGGAGGGCCAGGGCTTCATCTACCAGATGCAGCAGTTCCAGGAGGAGCGCCTGTGGTGCGCCGCCAGCTCGCTGGAGCCGATGGAAGCCTGCATCCGCGACACCATCGAGTGGGCGCAGCAGCGGCAGCTCTTCGGCGGCACCCTGGCCGACCAGCAATGGGTGCAGTTCAAGCTGGCCGAGCTGCAGACCGAGGTGGAGGCCCTGCGCGCCCTCGCCTACCGCGCCTGCGAGCTCTACGTCCAGGGGCAGGACGTGACCACCCTGGCGTCGATGGCCAAGCTCAAGTGCGGGCGCCTCACGCGCGAGGTGGCCGACACCTGCCTGCAGTTCTGGGGCGGCATGGGCTTCACCTGGGACAACCGGGTGTCGCGCCTCTACCGCGACGGCCGCCTGGCCTCGATCGGCGGCGGGGCCGACGAGGTGATGCTGGGCATCCTGGCCAAGACGATGGGCATCGCGAGGCGGCCGACCAGGAACTGAGCTTCGCCCGGCACCTCCACCCCCCTTTTCATCAGGGAAAACCAGGAGCTCGCACCGCATTTACGTGGTAGTCCGTACAGCCCTGGTCAGCCAGCGGTCAGGCGCCGGAAACGACCCTCGGATGTTCACAACGAGGATCGAGACGATGCGTATCAAGAGTCAGGCCGACTTCTATTCGGGAGTCATGTTCACGGTGGTGGGGGGCGTGTTCGCCATCGGCGCCACCAACTACAACATTGGCGATGGGGCCCGCATGGGTCCCGGCTACTTCCCCCTCATGCTGGGCATTCTGCTGGCCCTTCTGGGCGTGTTCATCATGTTCCAGGGCCTGGTGGTCGAGACGGTCGACGGCGAGAAGATCGGCAAGTGGGCCTGGAAGCCGCTGGCCTTCGTGCTGGGGGCCAACCTGGCCTTCGGCGTGCTGCTGGGGGGCCTGCCCTCGATCGGGCTGCCGGCCATGGGCATGATCATCGCGATCTACGCGCTGACCATCATCTCCAGCATGGCGGGCGAGCACTTCAACCTGCGTGACGTGCTGATCCTCGCCACCATCCTCGCGGTGGGCAGCTACGTGGCCTTCATCTGGGCGCTCAAGCTGCAGATCCAGGTCTGGCCGACCTTCATCTCGGGCTGAAAGAAGGCCAGGACATCATGGAACTGTTTCACAACCTGGCGACCGGCTTCGGCGTCGCCTTCACCTTCACCAACCTGCTGTACTGCCTGATCGGCTGCATCCTGGGCACGCTGATCGGCGTGCTGCCGGGCATCGGCCCGGTCGCGACCATCGCGATGCTGCTGCCGGCCACCTACGCGCTGCCGCCGGTGTCGGCCCTGATCATGCTCGCGGGCATCTACTACGGGGCCCAGTACGGCGGCTCCACCACCGCCATCCTGGTCAACCTGCCGGGCGAATCGTCCTCGGTCGTGACCTGTATCGACGGCTACCAGATGGCCAGGCAGGGACGGGCAGGTCCCGCCCTGGCGGCCGCCGGCCTGGGCTCCTTCTTCGCCGGCTGCGTGGGCACGCTGATCCTGGCCGCCTTCGCGCCGCCCCTGACCGAGCTGGCCTTCAAGTTCGGCCCGGCCGAGTACTTCTCGCTGATGGTGCTGGGCCTGATCGGCGCCGTGGTGCTGGCCTCCGGCTCGCTGCTGAAGGCGGTGGCGATGATCGTGCTGGGCCTGCTGCTGGGCATCGTCGGCACCGACGTCAACTCCGGCGTGGCGCGCTTCTCCTTCGACATCCCGGAACTCACCGACGGCATCGGCTTCGTGGTGATCGCCATGGGCGTGTTCGGCTACGGCGAAATCATCGGCAACCTCTCGCACCCGGACGACGAGCGCGAGGTCTTCACCAACAAGGTCAAGGGCCTGTGGCCGACGAAGGAAGACTTCCGGAACATGGCGCCCGCCGTGCTGCGCGGCACCACGCTGGGTTCGGCCCTGGGCATCCTGCCCGGCGGCGGCGCGCTGCTGGCGGCTTTTGCGGCCTACGCGCTGGAGAAGAAGATCAAGATGCGCCCGGGCGAGACCGCCTTCGGCAAGGGCAACATCCGCGGCGTGGCCTCCCCCGAGTCGGCCAACAACGCCGGCGCCCAGACCTCCTTCATCCCGCTGCTGACGCTGGGCATCCCGCCCAACGCCGTGATGGCGCTGATGGTGGGCGCGATGACCATCCACAACATCCAGCCCGGCCCGCAGGTGATGACCAGCAACCCGGAACTGTTCTGGGGCCTGATCGCCTCGATGTGGATCGGCAATGCGATGCTGATCATCCTGAACCTGCCGCTGATCGGCATGTGGATCAAGCTGCTGACGGTGCCCTACAAGTTCCTGTTCCCGGCGATCGTGCTGTTCTGCGCCATCGGCGTGTACTCGACCAACAACAACACCTTCGACGTGTGGATGGTGGCGATCTTCGGCTTCGTCGGCTACCTCTTCATCAAGCTGCGCGCCGAACCGGCCCCGCTGCTGCTGGGCTTCATCCTGGGGCCGATGATGGAAGAGAACCTGCGACGCGCGCTGCTGCTGTCGCGCGGCTCGTGGAGCGTGTTCGTCACGCGGCCGCTCTCGGCCGGGCTGCTGGTGGGCGCGGTGCTGCTGCTGGGGATCGTGCTGCTGCCGGCGGTGAAGTCGAAGCGGGAGGAAGCCTTCGTCGAGGATTGAGTATTCGCAAGGGACAAGAAAGCCGCCCGAGAGGGCGGCTTTTTTTTTGTGCGCCCGCACACCACAAGCTCAAGAGCGTTCGGGCTTTACCGTTTTCTTGCGGCGACCCTTCACGGTCCCGAACCAGGACACATCCGCGTCGACCTGCGTCCTGACCCGTGCCTCTTCTTCGGCATCGAGGAAGAGAGTGGAAGCGATCCTGGCCTTGACCTTGGGCAGCGATATGTGCCCTGACAGGATGCCGGAGCGAATCCAGCGAAGATCGTTGGGTTGGCTTCGGGCATATTTCGAAACGGCGGCATCGTCCGGGTCCAAGAACCAGACGCGGACCTTGTCCTGCTCGATGCACGTCATCCTGGCTTCCCAGCCGTCGGGCAGGCTGGGGAGGCTGGGCGAGACCGGATCCAGGAAGTAGCCGTTGGCTCGGTGAAACTCCGAGCCTTCGCCCAGCGCATTCTTCGCGTCGTTGATGCGTGCCGGATCGGCCTTGGTGTAGCAGTCGATGTCGTTCGACATGGACATTTCCGTCGGCAGTTCGTCCTCGTCCTGGGTCCCGAGAATCGAGAGACTGCCGATGACGACGTAGTTCTCGTGGCCGGTCAGCCGGCGGGCTTCCTCGAACAACTTGAAAAGGTACGCGCGCTTCATGGCACCACCACATGCCATGGAGAGTTCTGCCGCAGCGCGGGGCCCCAATCGAGCGAATCGGAACCCATGGCCCTGGCCAATTCCTCGACGGGGCGGCTAAGCAAATCGTCCCAGCGATCCGCGTATTCGGGACTGCAGAGACGGTCGCGGCGCCACCTCGCCACCTCGGCACGCGCGCGCCGAATGAGTTCAACACGCTTCGCCTTGGGCATCAGCAGCAAGTCGATCGCCACCTTCTGATGCTTGATGAGGCGATCCTTCTCGACCAGCAGTTGCGCAGCCCGTGCGGCACGTCGTTCGGCCAGGACGCGGTCCGCTGACGACTGATCCCGGAACATCTCTGGCGAACACACGATGGCCCTGATCTTCTTGTGCCGTTCGATGACCACCGGACCCTGAGCGAGGGATTCGAGCAGTGCGCCAAAGTTTTGTTTGGCGTAGCTGGACGTTACCTGTTGCATGGGGCGCAATATACCAATTTGTCCATTTTGGACAAACTAGCTCTCAGGCAACCTCAAAAGCGCCAGGCCCAGCCGGTGCGTCCTGGACCCCGGATCCGCCAGCTCGTGCAGCACATCCATATGGTTGCAACCCTGTACCCGCTCGGTGTCCATGATGCGCGGGGCCCATGCCTGCGCGATCAGTTCAGCCTGGCGCAGAAACTCCTCGCTCTCTTCGCCGCCGACCACGACTGCCAGTTCGCCACGCTCCGGCACGGGCATCGCCGCGGGGCTCAAGCGCAGCGCGGACGCAGCGCTCAGGCCGATGTCGGCCGCCAGGAAAGGCGCATGCCGCAGCGGCTCCAGCTCGTACAGGCCGGAGATCGACAGCGCGCCCTTGACCAGGTCCGGCGGCAGGCCCGGCGCCACCGCCGGCCAGTCGCAGGCCAGCAGCATCGTCGCCAGGTGCCCGCCCGCGGAATGGCCGGCCACCACGATGCGCGCCGGATCGCCGCCGTGCGCGGCGGCATTCGCATGCACCCAGGCCAGCGCCCTCACCGTCTGCAGCACGATGTGCTCGATGCTCACGGCCGGGCACAGCGCATAGTCCAGCAGCACGACCAGCGCACCGGCGTCCGCGAAGGGCGGCGCCACGAAACTCTGGTCGCGCTTGCCGAGCGCGCGCCAGTAGCCGCCGTGGATGTAGACCAGCACCGGCGCGCCGGCGCGGCCGGCCGGCAGAAGATCCAGTTGCTCACCCGCGCCTCCGCCGTAGGCCACGTCGAGCACCCAGCCCGGGCGCTCGTAGGCGCGTGCCGACGCTTCCGCCCAATGCGCCAGGATGGCGGGATGCTCCGGAATGCGGGCGCGGTTGTTGTATTGCGCGTCGTACCAGGCAGGCGAACGGGATGCTTCGGCCATTCGCAGGTCCAGCTTCGGCGGAACTTCGGCCGGCCTCAGCGCCGCTTCGCCGCCGCCGCTGCGGCGACCCGCGTGCCGTTGGGCTTCGGCCGCCCGCGCGCCGACTGCTTCTGCTCCGATTCCCGCAGGGCCGCGTCGATCAGCGCATCGGCCATCCACAGCGCGGTGCGCTCCACCTCGCGGTCGCCCAGGCCCCAGATGTCCTTGAGGATCACGTAGGGCTCGATGCCGTACACCACCGACAGCGCATGGTGCAGCCGCTTGCGCACCGTGGCGCTCAGCTGCGGCGCCAGCGGCTCGATCGCGTGTTCGAGGATGCGCACGCGGTGGCCGCGCCGGTAGGGCTCCTCCTCCAGCAGACCGGCGCGCTCCAGGCCCCATTGCTCCAGCGACAGCTGCGCCGCCGCACGCATCTGCGCCTCGAACTCCTTGAAGCGCGGGAAAGTCCGCACGAACAGCTCGTGCACGCGCTCGCGCCCGTTCGGGTTGTCCGACGCCAGCCGCCGCACCGGGCCGAGCGAGCTGTCGACCACGGCGGTGATCAGCGCGCTGCGGCTGGGAAAGTAGCGGTAGGCGGTCGCGCGCGAGACCTTGGCACGGGCCGCCGCCTCGGCCACCGAGGGAATGTGGCCGCTCTGGCGAATGATGTCCATGGCGGTGTCGAGCAGCAGCTTGAAGGTCGCCGCCTTGACGCCGCGCTCGGGCGGCGCGGGCGCTTCGCTCAGCTTGTGCTTCAGTCGCGCCATGGGGTTTCTACGGGTTCGGAAGGCCCTGGGTCTTCTTGTGGTGGGACAAGGTCGGAACGTATGATGCACCGATCCCGATTTGAGACGCAAGTCTCAAAGCATGACGACAGTTCCTCGATCGATCCTGCGGCGGCCGGCACGAGCGGCGCGTGACCGCAGGACAAGACGGAGACAAAGGCGATGCGCTTGGCCAGCTGGAGTTGGGGTGGACGCGAGCACGTCGGCACGATCTCGGCCGACGGGCGCGAGGCCACGCCCCTCGCGCTGCGCGATGCTTCCGCCGGCGTGCTGCCGTTGATCCAGGCCCTGGCGCAGGGCGACCCCCTTCCTTCCCCTTCCGGCGCGCGGCTTCCCGTCGAAGTGCTGTCGCTGCGTGCGCCCTTGCCGCGCCCCTTGCGCAGCCTGTTCTGCGTCGGCCGCAACTACCGCGCGCACGCGAACGAGCTGGCCGGCACGGTGTTCCGCGACAGCATGCCGCAGAGCGACCCCTGGCCGATCGTCTTCGGCAAGCTGGGCGAATGCGTGGTCGGGCCGCGCGACGCGGTGCGACTGCCCTCGCCCGCCACCACGGTGCAGATCGACTACGAATCGGAGCTGGCGGTGGTGATCGGCCGCGGCGGGCGCGACATCCCGCGCTCGCGCGCGATGGACCACGTGTTCGGCTACACCATCGTCAACGACCTGACCGCCCGCGACGTGCAGATGCGCCACCAGCAGTGGGAGCTGGGCAAGAGCTTCGACGGCTTCTGCCCGATGGGCCCGTGGATCGTGACGGCCGACGAGATGGACGGCCGCGCCACCCGCGTGCGCGGCTGGGTCAACGGCGCGCTGCGCCAGGACGGGCTGACGAAGGACATGATCTTCGACATCCCCACGCTGATCGAGACCTGCTCGCGCGGCATCACCCTTTTTCCCGGCGACGTGATCGCCACCGGCACGCCGGCCGGCGTCGGCATGGGCATGGACCCGCCGCAGTGGCTGCGCCCGGGCGACGTGGTGCGCATCGAGATCGATGGCATCGGCGTGATCGAGAACCCCTTCGAGTAGGCGGCCATGGCATTCCAGACGATCGACCGCGTCGCGGTGGAAGAGGAAGGCGAGGGCCCCGCCGTGGTCTGCGTGCACGGCCTGGGCGGCAGCGCCAACACTTTCACGCCGCTCATGCCCGCGCTGGCACGGCACCGGGTGATCCGGGTGGACCTGCCCGGCAGCGGGCGCTCGCAGCGGGCGGAGGGGGCGCTTTCGATCGAACGCTACGTGGACACGCTGCTGCGCGTCTGCGAGCGCCTGGGCGTGGAGCGCGCGCACTGGATCGGCCACTCGATGGGCACCATCGTCTGCCAGCACATCGCGGCCGACCATCCGAAGCGCACGGCCAGCCTCGCCCTCTTCGGCCCGCTGATCGCGCCGCCGGACGCGGCCCGTGCGGCGATGCGAGCGCGCGCCGCCAAGGCACGGGAAGGTGCGGCCGGCATGCAGGAGATCGTTCAGGGCCTGCTGCAGACCGCCATCTCGGCCGATACGCGCCAGCGCCTGCCGCTGGCCGTGGCCTTCGTGCGCGAGAGCCTGATGCGACAGGATGGCGAGGCTTATGCGCGCAGCTGCGAGGCACTGGCCGGCGCGCCCGCGGCAGCGGTGGAGCGCATCGAGGCCCCGGTGCTGCTGGTCAGCGGGGACGAGGACGGCGTGGCGCCGCCGCAGGCGGTGCGCGCCATGGCCGACCGGCTGCACCAGGCCGCGAGCAAGCGGGTGGTGGTGCTGCCGCGCTGCGGCCACTGGACGCCCATCGAACGGCCGGAGGAATGCCAGCGCGAACTGCGCGACTTCCTGGCCGAGACCGCGAGGAGATGACATGGCGGATGTGCTCTTCACCAACGTGCGTGTCTTCGACGGCGGGGGCGAGGCGCCCTTCACCGGCGACGTGCTGGTGGAGGGCAACAAGATCGCCCGCGTGGTGAAGACCGGCTACGGCGGCCGCGCCGCGCCGGTCATGGGCGCGCAGCTGATCGACGGCGCCGGCGCCTTCCTGATGCCAGGCATGGTGGAGGCGCACACGCATTTCTCGTGGAACGACCAGCCCAGCCTCGACGCCATCCAGCGCATGCCGCCCGAGGAGCACATCCTCTGGTGCGCCGAGGTGGCCCGGCGCTACCTCGACATGGGCTGGACCAGCTGTGTCGGCGCCGCCACCGCCAAGCCGCGGCTGGACGTGGTGATCCGCAACGCCATCAACGACGGCACCATCGTCGGCCCGCGCTACCTCGCGGCCAGCCAGGAGATCACCGTGCCCGGCGGCCTGGGCGACACCACCCAGCCGCACCTGCCGCAGCCCGAGTTCGCCTTCGGCGCCGTGGTCAGCGGCGCGGAGGAGATGCGGCGCTGCGTGCGCATGTTCGCCAAGTACGGCGTCGACTCGCTGAAGATCAACCTCTCGGGCGAATCCATCACCGGCATGCCCAGCGAGATGAGCCAGTTCACCGAGGAGGAGATCGCCGTCTGCGTGCAGGAGGCCAAGGCCTGGGGCAAGCGGGTGGCCGCGCATGCGCGCTCGACCTGGTCGATCAAGCAATGCGTGAAGCAGGGCATCGAGGTGATCTACCACGCCAGCTTCACCGACGAAGAGGCGCTCGACATGCTCGAGGCGCACAAGTTCGAGCACTTCGTCGCGCCCGGGCTGGCCTGGCTGATCAACACCTGCCACCACGCGAGCGAATGGGGCCTGACGCCGGAGGTGACGCGCCGCATGGGCTACCACCGCGAGCTGGAGGCCGCGATCGAGAGCATGCGCGCCATGCGCCGGCGCGGCATCCGCATCCTGCCCGGCGGCGACTACGGCTTCGCCTGGACGCCGCACGGCACCAATGCGAAGGACCTGGAGTACTTCGTCAAGTACATCGGCATGAGCACCATGGAGGCCCTGCTCTCGGCCACCGCCTGGGGCGGGCCGATGATGCGCATGGGCAAGGTGCTGGGCTACGTGCGCGAGGGGTACCTGGCCGACCTGCTGCTGATCGACGGCGACCCGCTGGCCGACATCACCGTGCTGCAGGACAAGACGCGCATCCTGGCCGTGATGAAGGACGGCGAGTTCCATCGCGCGCCGCCGGTGCGCCGGTCGCACACCACGCGCTGGGCAGCCTGACATGTTCACCCCCGGGCTCCGCCACTCCGTGTGGTCCGCCAACCCCCTCCCCGGGGGCCGGTTCCGCGGTGTTCCCCGAACTGTGCGTCCCACAGGAGAAGCCCATGAGTGACGTCGTGTTCACCAACGTCCGCATCCTCGACGGCACGGGCCAGAACCCCTACGCCGGCAGCGTGCTGGTGCGCGGCAACCGCATCCGCCAGGTGGGCCGCAGCACGGCGCCGATCGCACCCGGCGGCGCGATGGTGGTCGACGGCGCCGGCGCCACGCTGATGCCCGGCATGTGCGAGGCCCACACGCACTTCTCGTGGAACGACGCGGCCACCCTCTCCGCCATCCAGCGCATGCCGCTGGAAGAGCACGTGCTGTGGTGCGCCAAGGTGGCGAAGCGCTACCTGCAGGCCGGCTTCACCTCCTGCGTGGGCGCGGCCTGCGCCAAGCCGCGGCTGGACGTGGTGATCCGCAACGCGATCAATGCCGGCCAGATCCCCGGCCCGCGCTACCTCGCGGCGAGCCAGGAGATCACCGTGCCCGGCGGCTTGGGCGACGAGACCCTGCCGCACCTGCCCTTCCCCGAGTTCAGCTTCGGCGTGAACGTGAACTCCGCCGACGAGATGCGCAAGGTGGTGCGCATGTTCCTCAAGTACGGCGTCGATTCGATCAAGCTCAACCTCTCGGGCGACAACTTCACGCCCGACTCGCCGGCCGAGACCACCTGGATGAGCGACGAAGAGGTCGACGCTGCCATGCGCGAGGTGCGCGTGCGCGGCAAGCGCGGCACCGCGCATGCGCGCTCGGCGGCCTCCGTCAGGCAGGCGCTGCGCCACGGCATCGACGTCATCTACCACGCCAGCTTCACCGACGAGGAGACGCTGGACATGCTGGAGGCCGCGAAGGACCGCATCTTCGTCGCGCCGGGCATCGCGATCCTCTACGCCATGCTGCACGAGGCCGAGCCCTACGGCATCACCCACGAGAAGGCGGTGGCGATGGGCTACCAGATCGAATGGGACGCGGCCCTCGAATCGCTCCAGGCCATGCACCGGCGCGGCGTGCGCATCCTGCCCGGGGGCGACTACGGCTTCGCCTTCACGCCGCATTGCCAGAACGCGCGCGACCTGGAGTTCTTCGTGAAGTACCTGGGCTTCACGCCGATGGAGGCGATCCGCAGTGCCACGCTCTACGGTGGCCAGATCATGATGCGGGGCCACGAGCTGGGCACCATCCAGGACGGCCATCTCGCCGACCTGCTGCTGGTCGACGGAGATCCGCTGGCCAACATCGCCATCCTGCGGGACCCGAAGCGCATCCTCGCGGTGATGAAGGACGGCGAGTTCGCCAAGGCGCCGGAGATCGCGTCGCAGCGGGCCTGGGAGCACGCCGCATGAAATGGCGATGGCTGCTGTGGCTGCTGGTCGGCGGGCCGATCGCGGTGTTTTCCATCTGGGCGCTGGTGGACAACGCGCGCCTGTACGTGATCACCCTGCTCAACGGCCTGACCCTGGCTTCGCTCTACTTCATCGTGGCCAGCGGCTTCACCCTGGTGTTCGGCCTGATGCGCAACGTCAACCTCGCGCACGGCTCGCTCTATCTGCTGGGGGGCTACGTCGCCTACGTGGTCGCGGATCGCACCGGCTGGTGGATCCTCGCGCTGGCCGCCGGCTTCGCGGTGGCGGCGCTGGGGGGGCTGCTGATCCAGCTGCTGGTGCTGCGGCACATGCAGGGGCAGGAACTGCGGCAGACACTGGTGACGATCGCGCTGTCGATCGTCATTGCCGATCTGCTGCTGTGGACCTTTACCGGGCAGGTGCATCAGATGGAGGCCCCGGCATGGCTGCAGGGGCCGATTCGCGACCTTCCGCTGATTCGCGCCTATTCGGCGTACCGGCTTTCCCTGCTCGGCTTCGGCGTCGTGATCGGGCTGGGGCTGTGGTGGCTGCTGACGCGCACGCGGGTGGGGATGATGATTCGCGCGGGCGTGGACGATCGCGGGATGCTGTCCGCTTCGGGCGTGAACGTGAACATGGTGTTTGCCATCACCTTCATGCTCGGCGCGGGCCTGGCGGGGCTGGGGGGCGTGATCGGTGCCGTGGAGCTGTCGATGGTGCCGGGGGAGGACACGCGGCTCCTGCTGGCCTCGCTGATCGTGGTGATCGTGGGGGGGATGGGCAGCGTGCCGGGGGCGGCGATCGGGTCGGCCATCCTCGGGTTGGCGGAGACCTACGGCTTGGCTTATGCGCCGACTTACAGCGTGGTGTTTACCTTCGTGATCCTGATTCTGGTGCTGGCGTTTCGGCCTCGGGGGATTATGGGGAAGGCGGTCGCATGAGAGGCGCTTGCTCGGGATGGCTTCCTCTGGGTAGGGGTGAGGGCTCTGGGCGGCCTTTGGTTTGGGGTTGCTCTTGGTGTGGCTTGCCACGGGGGGCTTTGTTTTGGCCTTGCTGGTTGTGTGGCGCAGGAGCCGGGAATTCGCTTCTTGGGCCCTTGTTTTGGCCTTGCCTGTTGTTTGGCGCAGGAGCCGGGAATTCGCCCCGGCGGGCGAGT
>NZ_BAABGJ010000011.1:0-142241 GCF_039541515.1 Variovorax defluvii | reverse complement strand
GTTGCCCGTAGCGAAGCGGAGGGACGCGCACAGTGGGGTCGCCTTTCTTTGGTTACTTTCTTTGGCGAGACAAAGAAAGTAACTCGCCCGCCGGGGCGAACTCCCGGCTCCTGCGCCACCCAACCAGCAAGGCCAAAACAAAGCCCCGCGTGGCGAATCCCAGCCTCCCCAGCAACAACAAGAACAACGCCAAAGCAAAGGCCCAGTGCCCTCACCCCCCACAGGGAGACGGGGCAAGACAGCACCCCCCCCGCCCGCTCCCCGACGAAGAGGGAGCAAGACCCACGCCGCCGCACGTCGCCTCACGAACCCGCCCCTTCCCGCTTCCTCGCACGCCGCCTCACGACCCCGCCCCCAGCCGCACCTTCGCACGCCGCCGCAAGCTGACATACGCCGCCCCCGCACCCACGAAAGCCAGCACCAGCACGAGCCCTGCCAGCATCAGCGGATTGCGCGACAGCTTCCATTGCAGCCAGGTCACCGGCGGCAGTCGTCCCACGTCATAGCTTTCCCCCGCCAGCAGGCTGTGCACCTCCGTCCCCCGCACGATCGAGGTGCTCCCCTGGATGAGGCGAAGCATGCCGGGCGACATCAGCGCGTCCAGCAAGGCCGGCTGCGATCCCGCGTCCGCGACCACTGCGACCACGCTGCGGCCCGGCTTGAGCGGCGATTCGAAGCCCGCCAGCGCGGCGTCGCGGCCGTCCGCCGCGACGGCCATCTGCGTGCCGGCGGGCAGGTCCTCGCGCTGGCGCGTGCCGGTGACGAAATCCAATGCCTCGTCGAACCAGTTGCCCAGCCGCATCGCCTGGACGCCGTTGCCCCGCGCCAGCGGCATCCGCGCGGCCCATTGCGCGAACAGCGGCTGGCTCTCGAGGCTGCCCAGGACCAGCAGGTCCTTGTCCGTCCATTGCGAGACCTGGGAGGCTCCGCCGGCCGAGACCCGCAGCGCCGGGTAGCCCGTCGCATTGCCGAACTGCCCCATCAGCGCCAGGAAGATCTCCCGGTCCGCCAGCGTCGGCGCGTCGGGCAGGACCACCGCCGTATCCGCCAGGTCGGCCAGGCGCGTGAAGGGAAAGCCGCCGTTGGCAAAAGCGGCGAGTTCGGGCATCGCGATGTAGTGCGGCAGCCCCGAGATGTCGATCGTCGAATCGGCATCGATGCTGCCGCGCACGTTGTCGAGCAGCGGCTGGCAGGGCCCCGCATCGGGCTGGAAGTGGTAGTGCAGCCGCAACTGGCTTCGAGCGCCCAGCGCGAGCGGCGGCAGCAGGATGGTCTTGCGCTCGGCGGTGGTGCCGTCGGGCAGCAGCGTGCGGGCGAAGGGGTTCCACCACGGATTGCCCGCCGGATTGGCGGCACGCAGCGGCAACGAGCCGATGAAGCTTTCCCCGACGTTGACGTTGAGCGTCGACTGGTCGGGCCGGACCCGCGGCGTGTAGCGGTACCCGAGATCGAGCGGGATGCCGCGCGCGCGCCAGGTGAAGAGGTCGGGCGGCAACTGCAGGTTGACCTTCACCACGTCCGGCGTGTAGCCCGACACGCTCAGGTCCTTGGCAGCAGCCAGCTCGCCGAGCTGCACCGGCCGGTCGCTGGCGATCCAGCGAGGTGCGTCGTGGGGCCGCCGCGCCGGTGGTGGCACGAAGCCTTCGACGACCGTCGCGCCGCCGGTCAGCGCGCGGCTGTTCAACGCCAATGCCGCGGCCGCCGTGCGCAGTTCGGCGGGGTTGCGGCCCATGACGAGCAGCAGCTTGTGCGACGCATCGCCCGGTCGATCGACCACCGCCAGCGCCGGCCCCGCGATGGCGGGCAGTTGCAGTCCCTCGATGGCGGCGCCGGGCATGGCGAAGACCACCGCGTGCGAGCCCTTCGGCAGCATGCCGGTGGAGACCGGGAACAGCGCGCCGCGATAGCCCGCCAGCGCACCGAACCACGAGGACACGATGCCGGCCGCCTCCAGCGTCGGGAAGCCCGCGTCGCCCAGCACGAAGGGCAGCCGCAGGCGCCGCGCGTCGCGTGGGTCGAAGAAAGGCGCCGGCAGCGTGCCCAGGTCGGCACGGGCCTGGAAGGGCTCGACGGTCAGCCGCAGCGTGCTCGAGGCGTCCACCTTGGCCCACAAGCTGGAGTGGGCCGGGTCCTCGCATGCGCGCGTGTAGTGGCCGATCAGTTCGAGGTCGATGCGGTTGTAGTCGCTCATCAACCGGCGGTCGATCGGAATGTCCGCGCTGCGCGGCTGGCCTGCCCCCTCGCGCGGCAGAGGCAGCGTCGCCACCACCACGTCGTTGACGCTCACCGCGATGTGCGACAGCTCGGGCAGCAGGGCCGGCGAGTAGGCGTAGTTCAGATGCAGCGATGCGGCCGTCACGAGTTCGTCGCCGCGCACGCTGAAGGGAATGCCCACCGAGGCCCGGGTGCCGCGCAGCGTGATCGCGTAGTCGACGCCGAGCTGCGTGAGGTTCATGTCCCGCGTGGCATTCGCGGCGGCGGCCACCGAGGGTGCCGCCGCCGGCGCGGGTGTTGGCTCGCCGGACGGCTGGGCGCGTGCAACGCACCAGGCCACCGACGCCAGTGCCAGCGCCAGCGCAAACGCCGGCGGCTTCTTCCGGTTGCGCATCAACTCGACTCCTCGGATTGCGGTGCGCGCCCCGCGGCCGCCGGTGACTGCAGCCGGCGGACGATGGCTTGCCGGTAGTGCGCGAACATGTCCCTGAAGCCGACGGCGCTGATGCGCGCGATGTGCGCCAGCACGCGGTGCGCGCCGACGCGTGGATGGCGGCCCCAGCGCTCGGCCCAGATGTCGGGCCGCGAGATCGTGCATCGCACCAGCGCCTGCTCCTGCGCGACCGTCAGGCCTTCGAAGCGCAGGCCCATTCGCCCGCCGCGGCTGAAGCGCACGGTGGCCGGGAAGCGGTGCTCGGTCTCGCCCTCGAACAACGACACCCCCACGGCCGCGCCGTGCGCGCAGTGCGGATCGCCCGGCAGGTCGATGGCCAGCCCGGTGGTGGAGAAGTCGAAGGTCCGGCAGGCGATGGGCGCCCGGCCGGGCAGGTGCAGCAAGGCCGGCATCTGCAGCGCCACGCGATGGGCCGTGCGCATCTGGCGCGATTCGTTCGCCGCGGCGACGCAGGCGCCGAGGATCACCAGGTTGTAGCCAGTCCAGGCCAGGTTGAGCCAGACGGTGGCGATGCGCTCCGCGTCCACCCACGTCAGCCGCCACAGGCCGAAGCCGATGCCGATGAAGTTGAGCGCCAGCAGGAAGATGCTGGCCTTGGCGATCTGCGTGTCGAAGTAGCGGCGCTCGATCAGTCCGCCCTTGGCCGTCACGTTGAAAGCGCCCGCCTTCGGATTGAAAAGCGCCACCAGCGTGGGCCGGAAGATGTGCCAGGCCAGCACCGCCTCGTACACCTCGTTCCAGAACAGGTAGCGAAAGCGCCCCTGCACGCGGCTGTTGGTCAGGTTGGCGTGGAAGATGTGGGGCAGCGCGTAGGCGAAGATCATCGCGGCCGAGGCGTGGATCACGCTGGCGCCGAACACCAGGTAGGCCAGCGGCGCGGTGAGGTAGATCAGCCGCGGCAGTCCATAGAGGAAGTGCAGCATCGCGTTGAGGTAGCACAGCCGCTGTGCCCAGCTCAGCCCGCGGCCCAGCAGCGGGTTGTCGGTGCGGAAGATCTGCGTCATGCCGCGGGCCCAGCGGATGCGCTGGCCCACGTGGCCGGACAGGCTCTCGGTCGCGAGGCCTGCGGCCTGCGGGATCGCCAGGTAGGCGGTCTCGTGGCCGGCGCGGTGCATCTTGAGGGCGGTGTGCGCGTCCTCGGTCACCGTCTCCACCGCGATGCCGCCGACCTGCTCGCAGGCGCTGCGCCGCAGCACCGCGCACGAGCCGCAGAAGAAGGCCGCATTCCACAGGTCGTTGCCATCCTGGATCAGGCCGTAGAAAAGCTCACCCTCGTTCGGGACGGTGCCGAAGGTGCCGAGGTTCTTCTCGAAGGGGTCGGGGGAATAGAAGTAGTGCGGCGTCTGCACCATCGCGAGCCTGGGCGCGCGCCCGAACCAGCCCATCGTCACCTGCAGGAAGGAGCGCACGGGCGCATGGTCGCAGTCGAAGATGGCGATGAATTCGCCGTCCGTGTTCCTGAGCGCGGCGTTGATGTTGCCGGCCTTCGCATGGCGGTTGTTGTCGCGCGTGACGTGGGTCACGCCGACTTCGTCGCAGAAGGCGCGGAAGGTTTCGCGGCGGCCGTCGTCGAGGACGAAGACGCGCAGGCGGTCGCGCGGCCAGTCCATCGCCAGGGCCGCGAGCACGGTGGGGCGGACCACGGACAGCGGCTCGTTGTACGTGGGGATGAGCACGTCGACGGTGGGCCACGACGCACGGTCCGCCGGCAGCGGCGCAGGCGTGCGGCCGAGCGGCCAGGCGGTCTGCACGTAGCCCAGCAGGAGCACCAGGAAGGCGTAGATCTCGGCCAGCAGCAGGCCCCACGCGAGCACGAGGTCCAGCACGTTCTCCATGTACATCGTGTCGGTGAGGCGCCAGTACAGGTAGCGCGACGAGACCGTGACGGAGAGGAACATCAGCGCGAGCGTCGCAAGCCGGCCGGCGAAGCGGTTGATGACCAGCGCCGCGATGAAGATCGCGACCGACAGCGTGAGCTGCTGGTGCAGCGTGAGCGGCACCACGACCAGCACGGGCAGCATGCCCAGGGTGAGCGCCCAGGCGGCCCAGTGCACGGCCGAGCGGGCCGCATGGGCCGTCGGCGCGGACGGCCTGGCCTCGCTCACCCGCGGCCGGGCGGCGACGCGGCCGCGATGCGGTGGAGCGGGGCAGCAGGGGTGCCGGATGCGTCGTCGCGGCAGGCTGGGCGTGGAGAAAGCGGCTTCATCGACGACAGGGATTTGTTCTTGCGGCGGTTCGTGGTGCGATGGTCCGACAGATTTGCACGAATGCCGCTGCGCGGATGCCAGATTTCTCCGACATGTTGTAACGCCCCATCACTCCCTTAGGTGATTGGTATGCATTCCAAGGGCGATGCGCTCAGCGCCGCGAGCGCTGCGCGCCGCTCGCGTGCCGGCCGCGCCCGCCCTCCTTGGCCTGGTAAAGCATCCGGTCGGCGCGGGCGATCAATCCGCGCCAGCTCTCCGCGCCGTCCGTGCCCAGCGCCACGCCGACGCTGGCGCCGATTTCGAGCTGCAGCTCCGCGATCTCGAAGCGGGGCTGTGCAGCCGCCACCACTTTCTCGGCGACCGCATCGGCATGCGCGACGTCGCGCATGCCGGCGAGGGCGACGGCGAACTCGTCGCCGCCGAGCCGGGCGACCGCATCGGTGGGACGCACCAGCGCCTGCAGGCGCCGCGCGAACTGCTGCAGCAACTGGTCGCCGACCGCATGCCCGTGCGTGTCGTTGACCTGCTTGAACCGGTCGAGATCGATGTACAGCAGGGCCAGCGAACGGGTGCTGCCCTGCTGTTCGAGCCAGGCCTCGAAGCCGGAGCGGTTGAGCAGCCCGGTGTTCGGTGAAAGTCGGCCCGGATGGGGGTTGAGCGGGGAAGGCCGCGCATCCGCGCGCGGGAAGTCCAGGCCCAGCGAGACCCCGGCGGCACCTTCGAGGAGGTGCGAAAGCGGCAGCCCGATCAGCGCCACGATGCAGACCCGCAGGGCCCAGACCCAGGCCGTGTGCGCCGCGGCACCCGGCGGCTGCGTGCAGCCGAAGAAGCAGACGCCGATCGCGAGAAAGAGCAGCGGATTGACGAGTCCGATGGACAGCGAGCCCGGGACCAGGCGCGCGATGGCGCCGAGGCCGATCACCCAGTGCACGGCGAGGATGGCGGCGAGCACGATCACCAAAAGGCCCGCAACGCGCGGAGCTGACAGTTGCGCCTTCTGCATCAACCTCTCTTTCATGACACGCGGAGTGCGGGCGATGTTACTGCGCGATGCCGGCGTGCCGTCCGCGCCCGGCCTTCTTGGCCTGGTAGAGCATCCGGTCGGCTCGGTCGATCAGCGTGTGCCAGCCAACCGTGCCGTCGGCGCCGAGTGCGATGCCGACGCTGGCGCCGATCTCCAGCCGCCGGTCCGCGACCTCGAATTGAAGCCGTGCGGCCGCCACGACCTCGTCGGCCATCGCTTGCGCACGCGTGCCGCCGTCGGCGCCGGTCAGGGCGATGGCGAACTCGTCGCCGCCCAGGCGCGCCGCTGCGTCGTCCTGGCGCAGGATGGCCTGGAGGCGCCGCGCGAACTGCTGGAGGAGCTGGTCGCCGACGGCATGTCCGTGCGTGTCGTTGACCGCTTTGAAGCGATCGAGGTCGATGTACAGCAGGGCCAGGGCTTCGGTGCTGCGGTGCTGCTCGAGAAAGGCCTCGAAGCCCGCGCGATTGAGCAGTCCGGTCAGGGGATCGCGACGGGACAATTGCAGGAGCCGCGCGTTCTCCTGCTGCTGCCGGCGGCGCGAGGCCAGCTGGTCGGTGATGTCGCGCATGACGGACGAGTAGAGATGGACGCGGCCATCGGCACCCTTGTGCGCGATGACCATCTGGTTGACGGGAACCACGCGGCGGTCCGCCGCGTACACCGTCGTCTCGCCGATCCAGACGCCGTCGGCCTCGGCCGCGGGCAGGATGGTGCCGACGAACAGGTCGTTGGTCTCGGGCGTGTTGAAGCGGGTGACGTCGAAGCCCTGCACCGTGTCGTGGGGGGCGATGCCGAGGGACCGGCGCAGGGCCGGGTTCATGTAGTGGATGCGCCCGCGGGCATCCGTCTGGACCACGTAGTCGGTGGTGTGTTCGAACACGGTGACCAGGTCGCGCCATGCGCGCTCTTGCGCCTGGATGCGGCAGGTCTCGTGTCCGCGTCCGGCCCGGCGCCGGAATGCCGGCAGGAGGCCGATGGCAAGTAACGCGAGGAGGGCGCCCGCGACGCGCGGGGCCGACAACATCGCCTTGTGCATTTTTCTCTCCCTGGTTCGCGATGGGCGGCGATCTTACTCACTCTTTCCATCTCCGCTGCAGCGGGGTTGGCGGGCGGGGCGCGGGCGCTCACAATGCCGGCGTCACCGCACGACGGAGAAGCTGCCATGAACCAAGACGTCCTCGCCACCTGGCACGCGCTGGTGCGCACCCGCGACACCCGCGGGCTGGATGCGCTGCTCGCGGACCAGGTCGTCTTCCATTCGCCGGTGGTCCATACGCCGCAGGCCGGCAAGGCGGTGACGACGCAGTACCTGTCGGCGGCCTTTCACGTCTTCTTCAATCCTTCCTTTCGCTACGTGCGGGAGCTGGTGGGGCCGCGCGATGCGGTGCTGGAGTTCCAGGTGGAGATCGACGGCATTTCGGTCAACGGCGTCGACATGATCCGGTGGGACGAGGCGGGGAAGATCGTCGACTTCAAGGTGATGATTCGGCCGCTGAAGGCGATCAACCTGATTCACCAGAAGATGGCGGCGATGTTGCAGGCCAATCAGTAGTGTGTGAGCTGGGTGGGTTGCGTGAGTGCGCGAGCTGCGCGCACCGTCCACGCGCGCTCAAAGCAGCCGTGAGATCTCATCCGCCGCCGCCAACAAAGAAGGCAGCATGGTCTCCTGCATCACCTTCGCGCTGGTCCGGTTGGCCTGCCCGCTGATGTTGAGCGCCGCCACCATGCGCCCGCTGCGGTCCACGATGGGCGCGGCGATCGAGATCAGTCCCTCTTCCAGCTCCTGATTCACCACGCACCAGCGCTGGCGCCGGGCCTGCTGCACCTTGGCCACCAATGCGTCGATGTCGGTGATCGTGTGGCGGGTCAGGGCCTCGATGTCCGACGCTGCCAGCCGCCCGCGCAATGCGGGCTCGTCCAGTTCCGACAGCAGGAGGCGGCCCATCGACGTGCACCAGGCCGGCAGCCGCGAGCCCACCCCGAGGCTGATGCGCATGATCTTGTGCGTGGGCACGCGCAGCACGTAGACGATGTCCGTGTCGTCGAGGACCGCCGCCGAGCAGGACTCCTGCACCTGCTGCACCAGCGCTTCCATCACCGGCTCGGCCCGGTTCCAGATGGGCATCGAGGACAGGTAGGCGAAGCCCAGGTCGAGGATGCGCGGCGTCAGCATGAACAGCTTGCCGTCGAAGGCCACGTAGCCCAGAGTCTGCAGCGTCAGCAGGATGCGGCGCGCACCGGCGCGCGTGAGGCCGGTGGCGGCCGCCACGTCGCTCAAGGTCTGGCGAGGGGTTTTCTCGCTGAAGGAGCGGATCACCTGCAGCCCGCGCGCGAAGGACTGCACGTAGCTGTCGCCGGGGGTGGGTGTGTCGGACTGGGTTTTCTTCAGGGTTGCCATGGCGTTCGATCCTGCATAGAATTCATTATACGAACACATGTTCGATATACGAACATTTTGAACATGGTGGTTCGAGCCTCAAGCCGAGGCCTTCGGCTGCTTTTCCTTCACCCCGGAGACAAGTTTTCATGATCGACAAGATCGCGCGCTCGGTCGCCGATGCCATGGCCGGCATCCAGGATGGCGCCACGGTGCTCATCGGCGGCTTCGGCACGGCCGGCATCCCCAACGAGCTCATCGACGGCCTGATCGAACAGGGCGCCAAGGACCTCACGGTCGTCAACAACAACGCCGGCAACGGCGACACCGGCCTGGCCGCGCTGCTCAAGGCCGGCCGGGTGCGCAAGATCATCTGCAGCTTCCCGCGCCAGGCTGACAGCTACGTGTTCGACGAGCTCTACCGCAGCGGCAAGCTGGAGCTGGAACTGGTGCCGCAGGGCAATCTGGCGGAGCGTATCCGCGCGGCTGGTGCGGGCGTGGGCGCCTTCTTCTGCCCGACCGGCTTCGGCACCCAGCTCGCCGGGGACCGTGAAACACGCGAGATCGACGGCAAGCAGTACGTGCTGGAGTACCCGATCCACGGCGACGTCGCGCTGATCAAGGCCGAGCGCGGCGACCGCTGGGGCAACCTGACCTATCGCAAGGCGGCGCGCAACTTCGGGCCGGTGATGGCCATGGCGTCCAGCCGCACCATCGCCACCGTGCACGAGATCGTGGAGCTGGGCGAGATGGACCCCGAAACCATCGTGACGCCCGGCATCTTCGTCAAGAACATCGTCAGGATCGACCGCGTCGCCACGCAAGCGGGCGGTTTCAAGAAATGAACACCCCCGTCGCTTGCTCACTTCGTGTAGCCGCCTCCCCCCTCCAGGGGGCGACACCAGCGGCCCGGCAACGCCGGTTCCGCGGCGTCTCCCGAACGGGCTTCGCTTCGCTTGCCGCGGCAGTCGCCGCTTGCCACTGAACAGGACGGAAAACTGAAATGACAGCTACCTACCAGCGCCGCACCAAGGACCAGCTCGCCGCCCGCGTCGCCCAGGACATCTTCGACGGCGCCGTCGTCAACCTGGGCATCGGCCAGCCCACGCTGGTGGCCAATCACCTGCCGGCCGGCCGCGAGGTCATCCTGCACAGCGAGAACGGCATCCTCGGCATGGGCCCGGCCCCGGCCGCGGGCCAGGAGGACTACGACCTCATCAACGCCGGCAAGCAGCCCGTCACGCTGCTGCCCGGCGGTGCCTTCTTCCACCATGCCGACAGCTTCGCGATGATGCGCGGCGGCCACCTGGACATCTGCGTGCTGGGCGCCTTCCAGGTCTCGGCCACCGGCGACCTGGCCAACTGGAGCACCGGCGAAGAGGGCGCCATTCCCGCCGTCGGCGGCGCGATGGACCTGGCGATCGGCGCCAAGCAGACCTGGGTGATGATGGACTTGCTCACCAAGAAGGGTGAGAGCAAGATCGTCGCGCAGTGCACCTATCCGCTGACCGGAATCGGCTGCGTCAAGCGCGTGTATTCCGACCTCGCCACCCTCGAATGCACGCCCTCGGGCCTGAAGCTCATCGACAAGGTCGAGGGCCTCGAGCATGCCGAGCTCGAGAGGCTGGTGGGCCTGCCGATCGCCGCCTGAATTCCTGTTTTTCAAAGAGACTCGCCATGACGAATCAAGCCTTCATCTGCGACGCCGTTCGCACCCCCTTCGGCCGCTACGGCGGCGCCCTTTCCAGCGTGCGCGCGGACGACCTCGGCGCCGTGCCGCTCAAGGCGCTGATGGAGCGCAACAAGGAGGTGGACTGGCAGGCCGTGACCGACGTGCTCTACGGCTGCGCCAACCAGGCCGGCGAGGACAACCGCAACGTCGCGCGCATGTCGGCCCTGCTGGCCGGCCTGCCGCTGGAGCTGGGCGGTGCCACCATCAACCGCCTGTGCGGCTCGGGGCTGGATGCCGTGGGCAGCGCCGCGCGCGCCATCAAGGCTGGCGAGGCCGGTCTCATGATCGCCGGCGGCGTGGAAAGCATGAGCCGCGCCCCCTTCGTCATGCCCAAGGCCGAGAGCGCCTTCAGCCGCGCCAACGCGGTCTACGACACCACCATCGGCTGGCGCTTCGTCAACAAGCTCATGAAGGCGCAGTACGGCGTCGACTCCATGCCCGAGACCGCCGAGAACGTGGCCACCGACTACAAGATCGAGCGCGAGGCGCAGGACCGCATGGCGCTGGCTTCGCAGCAGCGCGCGGTCGCGGCTCAGAAGTCGGGCTTCTTCGACGGCGAGATCGTGCCCGTGCACGTGCCGCAGAAGAAGGGCGACCCGATCGTCGTGAACAAGGACGAGCACCCGCGCGACACCAGCCTCGAAGCGCTGGCCAAGCTCAAGGGCGTGGTGCGCCCCGACGGCACCGTGACCGCCGGCAACGCCAGCGGCGTGAACGACGGTGCGTGCGCGCTGCTGCTGGCCGACGAGGCCCATGCGGCCAAGTACGGCCTGACGCCGCGCGCCCGCGTGGTCGGCATGGCCACTGCAGGCGTCGCGCCGCGCGTGATGGGCATCGGCCCGGCGCCCGCCACCGAGAAGGTGCTCAAGCTCACCGGCCTCACGCTCGACCAGATCGACGTGATCGAGCTCAACGAGGCCTTCGCCGCGCAGGGCCTGGCGGTGCTGCGCCTGCTGGGCCTGAAGGACGACGACGCCCGGGTCAACATCAACGGCGGCGCGATCGCGCTGGGCCACCCGCTGGGCGCCAGCGGCGCGCGGCTGGCGACCACCGCGGTCAACCAGCTCCACCGCGGCGGCGGCCGCTACGCGCTGTGCACCATGTGCATCGGCGTGGGGCAGGGCATTGCCGTGATCCTGGAAAGGGTCTGAGGGGCCCCGGCTATCCCTGGCGGCGACATCGGGAAGGGCCCGGGCGCTGCCTGAGCTCGCATTCGTCCATCGTGTGCGCAGGACCGATCTGCGCGAGCTGATCGAAGCCCTCGAAGCCCCCACCCGAAGTGGCAGAGGCCGTCATGAACGAGCTGCACGCAGCGATGCGTGCCTGCCATGTCCATCCTCGGCCGGCGCAAAGCGCCAGCTTGGTGGTGGTCAGGGGCGCGCCACCTGCCACACGAGCGTGGCGGCCGCGAGGTCTTCCAAAGCGCTGCCGACAGCCTTGAAGACGGTCCGCTCGGTACCGTCGGCGCGTCCGCCGTGCCGGCCTCGGCACAGGTCGAACAGCGTGGCCTGCACCGCATCGCGCGCGAGCGTGCCGGCCGCGATCGCATCGAGCAGGTCGCCGGCCTTTGTCACGGCTTCCTCGGTATCGACGAAGGTGTTCGCAGCGGCGAAGCAGGCCGGATCGGCCTCGCGCATCTGCGGGGTGAAACTGCCGATCAGGTCCAGGTGCGAGCCCGGCGCCAGCCATTCGCCCTTCACCAGCGGCGAAGTGGCGAGCGTGGCGCAGCTCACGACATCGGCTTCACGCACCGCGGCCTCCAGGTCGGTCGTCGCTTGCGCATTCCAGCCCTCGCTGCGCCATTCGGCGGCCAGCGCTTCGGCGCCCTCCGGGCGGTGGTTCCAGACGCGCACTTCATCGATCTGGCGCACCCGGGCATGCGCGGCCGGCAGCAGGCGCGCCACGCGGCCGGTGCCCAGCACCAGCAGGCGGCGCGCATCCTGCCGCGCCAGGAAGGCGGCGCCCAGCGCCGAGGCGGCCGCGGTGCGGTGGGCGGTGATCTCGTTGCCGTCCATCATCGCCAGCGGCACGCCGGTGTGGGCGTCGTAGAGCACGTAGGTGGCATGCAGCCCGGGCAGCCCGCGCGACCCGTTGCCGGGAAAGATGTTGATGGTCTTGATGCCGAGGTAGCCGGCCTCGCTCCAGGCCGGCATGATCAGCACGGTGCCGCGGTCGCCGCCGGCCTCGACCGCATGCACGTGGCGCGGCGGTACGTGGACGTCGGCCGCGAAAGCGCTGCGCAGCGCGGGAAGCAGGCGATCGAAGGCCAGGGCACGGCGGGTGGTGTCGGCGTCGAACTGCTCCATGGCGAAAGGTCTTCGGTCGGGCGAGAGTTGGCACCATTGTGAGGCGGGAAGCGGATGCCATCGCCGCTTCCGAGCGGGAGCAAGAGGGAACGGAACCGTGGACCTGGGGTTGCTCTCGGCCGGGCTCACGCTGAGTCGGGACGGATTCGCGGGCTGAGAAGGCTCTCTTTGAAAGGCCCTCGGCGGGCTTGTAATGCAAAGCTCTACGATTGCCGGGCCGCGGCCGGGTGTGCAGAATTTCACGAATGCCCGAGCCGACGACGACACCTGCCAAACTTGAGGATTCCGAGCTGCAATCGCTGGCCGTCGAGTGGCGCATCCGAGCGATGCAGGGTGACAAGCTCGCGCATCGCATGGCCCAGGCGCTGGAGGCGGAGCAGCGCCGGCGGATTCGGGACACGGGCCTGCAGCCGCTGCCGCCCGCGCGTTCTTCCGCGGCTTCGCCCTGGTGGAAGTTCTGGCGCCGCCGCCGGGCGCATTCCTGAGCCCGGCGCGGCTTCGCCTGCCGTCTGCGCTGCCGCCTACCGGTAGACCTTCTGCAGGAGCCGGATCAGCGTCTCCCGCTCGCGCGCGGTGAGGCGTTCGCTGGCTTCGTTCTCCAACTCCACCACCGTCCGCTCGGCTTCGCGCACCAGCGCCTCGCCGGCCGGCGTCAGGTACAGGCCGATCGCGCGGCCGTCGTAGGGGTGAGGGCGGCGTTCGATCAGGCCGCGGCTGTCCATGGTGGAGATCAGGCTGACCAGGTTGGGCGGCAGGATGTCCAGCGTGGCGCAGAGCTGGCGCGAGGTGGCGCCGGGGTTGTGCGCCAGCAGCGAGAGCACGGAAAAATCGACCTGCTTGAGCCCGTAGGCCGTCATCCGCTCCGCGAAGACCGTGCTCACCGCCAGCCAGGCGCGCCGCGCGTTGTAGCCGACCAGCGATTCGAGCATCCGGGTGTCGAGCCGTTCGGAGCGCCCCGTCTGGGTGGCGATCGCGCTGGCTGCTTTCTTGCGGGGGGCGGCGGTCATGCGTGAAGCCTAACTGCCTTTGCAGGCCCGCCGCATCGGGGCATGTCCCCTAGGGCCTGTCAACGCTTTGCGCGGCCCCTTGCGTAGCGTTGGCCGGCCCTAAGTGGCGCCGGGCGCGAGGACCGCGTCGCAGGCGCGCTTGACCATGCCCAGGCGCATCTCGAATTCCGGCAGCACGAAGCGCTGGAAGGCCGCGCCCGGCGCGTGCCAGCGCGCATCGTCGGGCGCCAGCTGCGCGATGCGTGCCCAGGCCCAGGCCAGGAGGGCCAGCGCCACGCAGCGCAGGTAGTCGTCCGCCACTTCGAAGGGCAGGGCGGCGTCGCGCTGCGCCGCCATCGCGAGCGTGGTGCCGAGGTAGCGCAGTTGGGCGAAGCGGCGTTGCACGTCGGCGTCCTGCTCGCGCGCGGCATCGAGTTCGTCGCGCAGTTCGATCAGCACGGCGGCCATGGCGGCACCGCCGTCGGGCAGCAGCTTGCGCGTCACCAGGTCGATGGCCTGGATCTCGTTGGTGCCCTCGTAGATCATGGTCACGCGGGCATCGCGCAGCACCTGTTCGATGCCCCATTCGCGCACGTAGCCGTGGCCGCCGAAGACCTGCAGGCAGGCGCTGGCGCCGTCGAAGGCCTGCTGGGTGCAGGCGGCCTTGAGCACCGGCGTGACCAGCGCGCACCAGCGTTCGGCGTGCTGCCGGCGTGCCGGGTCGGCATCGTGGCGTGCGACGTCGAGTTGCAGGGCGCTGCGGTAGGCCAGCAGGCGCATGCCGTCGATCCAGGCGCGCTGGGTGTCGAGCACGCGGCGCACCGCAGGGTGCTCCTCGATCAGGTCGGCCGCCGCGCTGCCCCGGCTGGGGGGCGGCGCGCCCGGTGCGCGCATCTGCCGGCGCTCGTGCGCATAGGCCGCAGCCTTCTGCCAGGCCGCATCGAGCAGGCCGATGCCCTGCAGCGCCACGTGCAGGCGGGCGGCGTTCATCATCACGAACATGGCCGCGAGGCCCCGGCTCGGCTCGCCCACCAGCCAGCCGGTGGCCTCGTCGAATCGCATGACGCAGGTGGGGCTGCCGTGCAGGCCCATCTTCTCCTCGATGCGTTCGCAGTGGACGGCGTTGCGTCGGCCCTCGGGCATCCGCTTGGGCACCAGCACCAGCGACAGGCCCTTGGGGCCGGGGGGCGCGTCCGGCAGGCGGCACAGGACCAGATGCACGATGTTCGGCGTGAGGTCGTGTTCGCCGCCGGAGATGAAGATCTTGCTGCCGCTCACGCGGTAGCTGCCGTCGGCCTGCGGCACGGCGCGGGTTCGCACCAGGCCCAGGTCGCTGCCGGCATGCGCCTCGGTCAGGCACATGGTGGCCAGCCACTCGCCGCTGGCGATCTTTGGCAGGTAGCGCTGCTTCAGTTCGTCGCTGCCGTGGTGGCGCAGGCATTCGTAGGCGCCGTGGAGCAGGCCGGGTGCCATGGTGAGGCCGTGGTTGGCGGCGCTCAGCCATTCGAAGAGGACGGCCTCGAGCACCGCCGGCAGGCCCTGGCCGCCGTCCTCGGGCGCGGCGGAGAGCGCCAGCCAGCCGCCTTCGACCAGGCCGCGATAGGCCTCGCGAAAGCCCGGCGGCGTGTGCACCTCGCCGCCTTCGAAGCGGCAACCCGCCTCGTCGCCCACGCGGTTGAGCGGCGCGACGGCCTCGGCCACGAACCGGCCGGCTTCTTCGAGCACTTGCGACTGCAGCGCATCGTCGAATTCGGCGAAAGGGGGCAGATCGCGCAGGCGCGGCGTGGCGCCGAGCACGGTGCCGAGCAGGCACCGGATGTCGTCGGGGCGGGGCTGGTAGTTCATCGGCAGCGGAAGCTGGCGGCAATCTCGGGATCGCCGCCGGTGTAGGTGGCGACGCGCGGGTAGGGGCACAGGGGGCGGGTGCGGCGCGGCGACCAGCTGGAGGGCACTTCGGCATTGACCGCGGTCGCGCCGGGCCCGCGCGCAGCGGCGGTCACCGACTGCGGCGCGCGGCCCTGCTCCACCCAGTCGACCAGCGCGTCGAGCATGTCGAACTGGTCGGTGGCCGGCCCGCCGGCGCAATGGTTCATGCCGGGCACCGGGAAGTAGCGCGCGAAGGCCTCGGCATCCCCGCGGTGGCTGGCCTGGAGCCGCTCGTACCAGGCGGCGGTGTCGTCGGACGAGAACACCGGATCGCTGGTGCCGTGGTAGACGATCATCTTCGCGCCTCGGGTGCGCAGCGCGTCAAGCCGGTCGGCGTTCGGCGGCGCCATGAAGTCCATCGCCGACTCGCGGAAGGGGCCGCCGGTGGCCGTGATGCGCGGGGCATCGCGGTCCATGTCGAAGCCCAGCGCGAAGGGCAGGCCGCCGGGACGGTCGGCCAGCGGCGGTGTGCTGAAGATGAAGGCCACGGCGCCGGCATCGCGGGTCGCCGGAAACGCGAACTTCCATTCGCGCCAGTTGCTGCCGGCGATGCCGGTGTCGAAGGGAAAGCTGCTGTAGATCATGCGGCCGGCACTGTCGCGCGCGCCGGCAAACACGTTGGCGAGCGCGCTCTTCTGCGCGGGGGCGAGGCAGGCGCCGTCGCGCGCGCCGGTGCAGGTCGGCACGTCGGAGTCGAGCCGGAAGCGCGCCTGGCAGGCCTGCACGTCGGCAACGATGCCGTCGGCCAGGCCATCGAGGGCGTCGCAGCGCGCCAACAGGCTGCGCGACACCATCTGCAGTTCGATCGGCGTGAAGGCGCTCTGGAGATCGGGTTCGCCGGCCGGCGTTCTGACGCTGGCCGCCTTCGCATACTGCTGGGCGCCGTAGAGTTGCGCTACCGCCGCCTTGGGCAATTGGAAGCCGGGGTTGCCGGCCAGGACGCCGTCGTATTGCGCCGCCGAGCGGGAGGCGGCCACCATCGCATGCCGGCCGCCGTTGGAGCAGCCGCCGATGTAGGAGCGGTCGGGGCCGCGGCCATAGGCCTGCGCGATCAGGTTCTTCGCCATGGGCGTGAGCTGTGCGACGGCGTTGTAGCCGTAGTCGGAGCGGGCCTGCGGATCGAGGCCGAAGCGCGGGCCCATGGACCCGGCATGCCCCGCATCCGAGCTGATCACCGCAAAGCCCTTCTGCAGCGCAGTGCTGGCCGGTCCGCCGCCGCCGATGCCGCCCATCGCCGGCACCACCGCGCCGTCCAGGCCGCCGTTGGCCTGGTAGAAGAAGCGGCCGTTCCAGTCCCTGGGCAGCCGCATCTCGAAGCCGATGGCGTAGCGCTGTCCGTCGACCGGGCTCACGCGTTCGTTCATGCGGCCCTGCACCAGGCAGTGGGCCGGCGCCTGCAGGGTGGCACTGCCGACGGTGACGGGGCCGGCGGGCACCTCCACGGCGCTGGAATAGACCGTCCCGGGCCGCGCTGCCTTCGCCGCGAGATCGGTGCAGGACAGCAGCGTGCCGGGCTTCGCGGCGGCAAGGCGGGGCAGCGCGCCGGGTGCGATCGCGCTGCACGCCGCCAGCGCAACGGCCACGCCGCATGCGGAGGCAACGGTCGCCGGGACACCGCGGAACCGGCTTTGCCGGGCCGGCGCTGCGGCACGAAGTGCGCGAAGCCTGGGGGAGGTCATGATTCCGCGGTGAAGCCGATCTGCTTGACCAGCGGTCCCCAGCGCTCGTATTCGGCCTTCTGGTCCGCCGCCATTTCCTGGGGCGTGCTGCCGTTCGCCACCAGGCCGACCAGGGCCAGGGCGTCGATCACGGACTTGTCCTTCAACGCGGCATTGATCGCCGCGTTCGCTGCGGCGATGGTGGCGGCAGGCGTCTTCGCAGGCGCATAGAAGCCGAACCACTCCTCCGAGGTCACGTCCGGGTAGCCCAGCTCGGTGAAGGTGGGCACATCGGGCAGGTAAGGCGAGCGCTTGCGGCCGGAGGTGGCCAGCACGCGCACGCGGCCGGCCTTCATGTACTGCAGGTAGTCGCCGCTGGGGTTCATCGCGGCGGCGATCTGGCCGCCCACCAGGTCGGTGATGCTGGGAACGGTGCCGCGGTAGGGCACGTGCTTGAGCTCCACGCCGGCGCGCAGGCCCAGCAGCGCGCCGAGCAGGTGCGGCATGGAGCCGGCGCCCGGCGAGCCGTAGCTGGCCTGCGCGGGGTTGGCCTTGGCCCAGGCCAGGAAGTCCTTCAGCGTCTTGACCTCGGCCGGAACCGAGGGCCCCACGGCCAGGCCGTGGAACATGATGGCGCCGATGGAGACCTGCGTGACGTCCTCCGGCTTGTAGGCCAGCTTGGGATAGATGTAGGGGTAGACCGCGAGCGCCGACACCGGCGCTAGGGTGAGCACCGAGCCGTCGGCCGGCGAGTTCTTCAGCGCCTCCACCGCGATGCGGCCGCCGGCGCCGGGCTTGTTCTCCACGAAGCCGGGGTTCTTGCTGTAGGCCGTGCCGCCCAGCTTCTCGGCCACGCGGCGGGCCACGCTGTCGCCGGCGCTGCCGGCCGGGAAGCCGTACAGGATCTTGACCTGGTCCAGCGCCTGGGCCAGTGCGGCCAGCGGGTGCAGGGCGCCCAGCGCGGCGGCCGCTGCGGCGGCCTGGACGAAATGACGTCGGGTGGTGTTCATGCTTTGTCTCCGGTGCGTGCGGTGGTCGGGTTCAGCGCGGCGCCATGCGCAGGGCGCCGTCAAGGCGGATCACCTCGCCGTTGAGATGGCCGTTGGTCACCACGTGGCAGGCCAGTGCGGCGAATTCCGCCGGATCGCCCAGGCGCGGCGGGAAGGGAATGGAGGCGGCCAGCGACTGCTGCACGGCCTCGGGCAGTTCCTTCAGCAGGGGCGTGGCGAACAGGCCGGGGGCGATGGTGCAGACGCGGATGCCGTGCTGCGCGAGGTCGCGCGCCATCGGCAGCGTCATGCCCACCAGCCCGCCCTTGGAGGCGCTGTAGGCCTGCTGCCCGACCTGGCCGTCGAAGGCCGCGACCGAGGCGGTGAAGAGCATCACGCCGCGTTCGCCGCCTTCCAGCGGGTCGAGCTTCGCGCATTGGGCGGCGTAAAGGCGGCTGATGTTGTAGGCGCCGACGAGGTTGACATTGACCACGCGCATGAAGTCTTCCAGCGGCGCAGGGGTGCCGTCCTTGCCGACGATGCGCCTGGCGCTGCCGATGCCGGCGACGTTCATCAGGATGCGCGCCGGGCCGTGGGCGGCGGTGGCCTTGTCCAGCGCAGCGTTGACGCTGTCGGTGTCGGTGATGTTGCAGGTGCAGGCGATGCCGCCGATGTCCGCGGCCACCTTCTCGGCCAGCGCGGCGTTCAAGTCCAGCACCGCCACCTTGGCACCCAGGCGCGCCAGCTCGCGCGCCGTCGCTTCGCCCAGGCCTGATGCGCCGCCGGTGACCAGGGCGGCTTGTCCTTCGATCTTCATGGCGTGTCTCCTTGGGGCTTCAATGTGAAAGGCAGGGCGTCGGCATGCAGTGCCTCCACCGTCTCGGCACGGTGCTTGAGCACGGCGCGCTGGTTGATCGACCCTTTGTCGGTGACTTCGCCCCGGTCGATGGAGGGCGCTTCGTGTTCGATGTGCAGGCGGGCGATGCGGTTGGCGCTGCCGGTGGCGGCGCGGGCCAGCTGGTTCACCACGTGCTGGAAATGCGCCTGCACCGGCGCGCTTTCGACCACCGCGCGCATCGGCGCGTCGGCGCCGAGGCCGGCAAGCTCGCGCAGCTTCTGCGTGGGGAAGATCAGGGCGCCGACCTCCTTCAGGTTGAGGCCGGTGAGCACCGCATCCTGCACGTAGGGCGCGCCGGCGGCGATGATCTTCGCGCGCAGGGGGCCGACGCTCACGAAGGTGCCGGTGGCGAGCTTGAAGTCTTCCGCGATGCGCCCGTCGAAGCGCAGGCCGCGGTGGATGTCGCTTTCGTCGATCCACGTGACCGCGTCGCCGGTGCAGAAGAAGCCCTCCTCGTCGAATGCCTCGGCCGTGGCCTCCGGCGCGCGCCAGTAGCCCGGCGTGATGTTGGGGCCGCGGTAGCGCACCTCGGTCTTGCCGTCGATGTCGACGAGCTTGAGCTCGATGCCGGGGGCCGGCAGCCCCAGGTCACCGGACTTCACCTCGGGTCCGGTGACGTAGAGCGCGAAGGGGCCGGACTCGGTCATGCCCAGGCCGGTGCCCATCACGATGCGTTCGCCGACCTCGGCTTCCTGGGTGCGGTGCAGGCTGTCCCAGACGGGTTGTGCGAGCGCGGCACCGGCGTAGAAGAACATCTTCACCCGCGACAGCAGGTTGCGGCGCAGAACCGCGTCGCTTTCCATCGCGTGGGCGATGGCTTCGAAGCCGGTGGGTACGTTGAAGTAGATGGTGGGCGCGATCTCGCGCAGGTTGCGCAGGGTCTCGCCCATGCCGGCCGGGGTGGGCTTGCCGTCGTCGATGTAGAGCGTGCCGCCGTTGTCCAGCACGATGCCGACGTTGTGGTTGCCGCCGAAGGTATGGTTCCAGGGCAGCCAGTCGACCAGCACCGGGGGCTCTTCGCCGAGCGCCGGGATCGACTGGCGCAGCTGCTGCTGGTTGGCGCACCACATGCGGTGCGTGTTGATCACCGCCTTGGGCATCTTGGTCGAGCCCGAGGTGAACAGGAACTTGGTGATGGTGTCGGGCCCGATGGCGGCCAGGGCTGCGTCGACGGCGGAGGTGGCCGCGGTCGCCGCCATCTCGGCGAAGGCGGTGGCCGGGCGGCCTTCGATCGCGCCTTCGGCCAGCACCAGCTCGACGTCGGTCGGCACCGCCGCGCGGATGGCGCGGCCGAAGCGTGCGGCATCGGCGGCGAACACCAGGCCGGGCGTCAGGGTGGACAGCACGTGGCGCAGCTTGTCGAAGTCCTGGCTGACCAGCGAATAGGGCGGTGAGACCGGACAGTAGGGCACGCCGGCGTAGAGGCAGCCCAGTGCGAGCAGGGCATGCTCGATGCCGTTCTCGCTCAGGATGGCGACCGGGCGCTCGGGGCTCAGCCCGCGGCCCAGGAGCGCCTGGGCGATGCTGCGCGCCTGGCGGTGCGCCTCGGCGTAGCTCACGCGGATCCAGTCGCCGGTGCGGCCGTCGGGCAAGCTCTGGCGGCGCGCGATGAAGGTGCGTTCCGGGGCGGTTTCGGCCCAGTGGCGCAAGCGGTCCGACATGCACCCGGGGTAGGCGGCGAGTTCTGCCTCGGCGCGCAGGTAGCGAACGCCGGGCGCGCCCTCGCGCAACACCGCGCGCGTGACGCCGAAGGCCAGCGGCCGGTAACGAACCGCGCTCATTCCTTGCTCACCTTGTTGGCCCGCCCTTCGAGGAAGGCGCGCACGCGCTCCTTGGCCTCGGGCGCGCTCTGGACGATGCCGGCAATCAAGGCCTCGGTGAAGAAGCCGTGATCGGCCGGCTGCTCGCTGATGCGGGGCAGGGCGTGCATCAGCGCGTAGTTGGTGAGCGGGGCGTTGCCGGCGACCTTCTTCGCCAGCTCGAAAGCCTTGTCGAAAGATTGGCCCTCGTCCACCAGGTACTGGGCGAATCCGGCGCGCTCGCCCGCCTGGGCGTCGTAGACGCGGCCGGTCATCATCATGTCCATCATGCGGGCGGTGCCGATGAGCTTGGGAATGCGCACCGAGCCGCCGCCGCCGACGAAGATGCCGCGCGAACCCTCGGGCAGGGCGTAGAAGGTGGTGCTGTCGGCCACGCGGATGTGGCAGGCGCTCGCCAGTTCCAGGCCGCCGCCCACCACCGCGCCGTGCAGCGCGGCAACCACGGGTACCGGGCCGCTCTGGATCGCGTCCAGCGCGGCATGCCACAGGCGCGAATGCTGCAGACCCTGGCCGGCGTCGCGCTCCTGCAGCTCCGACAGGTCCAGCCCGGCGCAGAAGTGCGGACCGTCGCCGTCGAGCACCGCGGCACGCACGTTGGAGGACAGGGTCTGGAAGGTGTCGCGCAGGGCGAGGATGAGGGAATCGGACAGCGCGTTGCGCTTGGCGGCGCGGGTCAGGCGGACGATGGCGATCTCGTCGCGCAGCTCAAGTTGAAGGTCGGTCGTGGTAGTCATGGTTGCGCTCCGGGGCATGAATCGATTATGGTTATGCGAAATAACTAATTCAAGCCGAGTCGACAGTCTCGGCCCCAGGATTTACCCTTAGTCCGAACATCGCTGGAGACAAGTGCATGGACCACCGCAACCTGATCGCGATCGACACCCACACCCACGCCGAGGTGAGCTGCTGGAACCCCTTCGACAACTACGGCGAGGAATACGACCGCGCGGCCGACAAGTATTTCCGCTCCAGCCGGCGCCCGACCATCCAGGAGAGCATCGACTACTACCGCGAGCGCAAGATCGGCCTGGTGATGTTCATGGTCGACGCGGAGTCGAACCTGGGCCGCCGCCGCATCCCCAACGAGGAGATCGCCGAGGCGGCGCGCAACAACAGCGACATCATGATCGCCTTCGCCAGCATCGATCCGCACAAGGGGAAGATGGGCGCGCGCGAGGCGCGGCGGCTGATCGAGGAGCACGGCGTCAAGGGCTTCAAGTTCCATCCGACGGTGCAGGGCTTCCATCCTTATGACCGCATGGCCTGGCCGATCTACGAGGTCGTGGCCGAATACGGCCTGCCGGCGGTCTTTCACACCGGCCACAGCGGCATCGGATCGGGCATGCGCTGTGGCGGCGGCCTGCGGCTGGAATACAGCAACCCGATGCACCTGGACGACGTGGCGATCGACTTCCCGGACATGCAGATCATCATGGCGCACCCCAGCTTCCCCTGGCAGGACGAGGCGCTGAGCGTGGCCACGCACAAGCCGAACGTGTGGATCGATCTCTCGGGCTGGAGCCCGAAGTACTTCCCGAAGCAGCTGGTGCAGTACGCCAACACGCTGCTGAAGGACCGCATCCTCTTCGGCAGCGACTACCCGCTCATTACCCCCGACCGCTGGATGAAGGACTTCGAGGAAGCCGGTTTCAAGCCCGAGGTGATGCCGGGCATCCTCAAGGACAACGCGGTGCGGCTGCTGAAGCTGGAGGGATAGCCCGGGCTTCGAAGCGGGCGGCTTTCAGGGCGCCGGATCTTCGGACTCGCCCACCGGATTCCAATCGCGCCCGGCCCGCAGCCTGCGCTCCTCCCGCTCGCGCGCGATCTGCTCCTGGAACTGCTGCCGGCCCTCCTTGGATACGGCAATCAGCTTGGCCCGGTCCTTGTAGTGCGGGTAGAGCTCGCGCATGAGCTCGATGTTGCGGCGGCGGAAGCGCATCGCCGCCTCGCGTGCCTCGTGGGCCGGCCAGCCCAGGCCCTCCAGCACGGAGCGGGCGCTGCGCAGCGAAGATTCGAAAAGCTCGCGCTCGACGATCTCCACCCCGCGGTCCAGCAGCTGGTAGAGATGCCCCACGTTGCGCGCCCGCGCGACGATGTGCGCGTTCGGAAAATGCTCACGCGCGATGTCGACGATGGCGAGCGACTGCCCGACGTCGTCCACCGCCACCACCAGCACCTTGGCCGTGGCGGCCCCGGCGATGCGCAGCAGGTCCAGCCGCGTGGCGTCGCC
Organism: Variovorax defluvii; assembly: GCF_039541515.1. Classification (NCBI taxonomy): domain Bacteria; kingdom Pseudomonadati; phylum Pseudomonadota; class Betaproteobacteria; order Burkholderiales; family Comamonadaceae; genus Variovorax; species Variovorax defluvii. Next base: position 119,420 of record NZ_BAABGJ010000011.1, on the reverse strand, counting down.
GTAGAACACGCGGAAGCCGAAGTCGCGCAGGTTCTCGATGGTCTCGGGATCGTGGTCGAGAACGGTCAGATTCAGGCCCTGCGCAACGAGCATGCGCCCGAGGATCTGCCCGTAGCGGCCGAAGCCGCAGATCAGCACCTTGGCGTCCTGCTGCTCGGAAATTTCCTCCATCGCCACCGGCGCGCCGCCGCTGTAGCGCGGCAGCACCCACTTGTCCAGCGCCACCAGCACCAGGGGCGACAGCAGCATCGACAGCGCCACCGCCCCGATCAGGAAGGAGGCCACGCCCGGCGGCAGCACCTGCGGGCCGGCGGCCTGGAACACGACGAAGGCGAACTCGCCGCCCTGGGCCAGCAGCAGAGTGAACACCGGGCGCTGCTGGTAGGGCAGCTCCATCAACCTGGCCAGCGAATAGATCACCGCCGCCTTGAGCAGCAGGAAGCCGGGGACCACCAGGGCCATCAGCCAGGGGTTGGCCATCAGCACGCCGAAGTCGATGCTCATGCCCACCGCGATGAAGAACAGGCCCAGCAGCAGACCCTTGAAGGGCTCGATGTCGGTTTCCAGTTCGCGCCGGTACTCGCTCTCGGCCAGCAGCACGCCGGCGAGGAAGGCGCCCAGCGCCATCGACAGGCCGACGAACTGCATCAGCGCGGCGATCGCCACCACCAGCAGCAGCGAGGCGGCGGTGAAGATCTCGGGCGTATTGCTGCGTGCGATCCAGCGCAGGGTCGGGCGCAGCACCAGGCGGCCGCCGAGCACGATGCCGCCCACCACGGCGACGATCTTCAGCCCTTCCAGCGTCCGGCCGAGGCCGTCCTGCGCCGGCCCGGCATCCGGACCGGTGGCCAGCAGCGGCAGCAGGGCCAGGATGGGAATCGCCGCCACGTCCTGGAACAGCAGGATCGAGAAGCCGGCCTGGCCGCTCGGCGTGGGCAGCAGGTTGCGCTCGCCCAGCACCTGCAGCGCGATCGCGGTGGAGGACAGCGCCAGGCCCAGCGCCGCCACGAGCGCCACGCGCCAGTCGGCGCCGCCGGCCCAGCCGGCCGCGAAGAGCACCACGGCACAGGCCACGACCTGGGCCGTGCCCCAGCCGAAGATCGGGCGCCGCAGGCTCCACAGCCGCTTGGGCTCCAGCTCCAGGCCGACCAGGAACAGCATCAGCACCACGCCGAACTCGGCGAAGTGCAGGATGTCCTCCACGTTGCTGACAAAGCCCAGGCCCCAGGGGCCGATGACGATGCCGGCCGCCAGGTAGCCGATGATGGCGCCCAGGCCCAGGGCCTTGGACAGCGGCACCACCAGCACGGCGGCGCCCAGGTAGATCAGCGTGTTGACGAGCCAGCCCGGTGCGTCGTGCATATGCTCAAGCCTCCTCGTGTTCCTGCGGCCGGTCGCTGGCCGGCACCTCGCAGGCGACGCAATCGGCCAGGTGCTCCAGCTCCGGCCAGACGGGGTAGCCGGCCAGTCGCTCCCGGAACACCGCCACGTGCGCCGCCAGGGCCTGCGGGCTGGCGCTGCGGGCGCCGTGGAAGATCAGCGGCGGCAGGAAGCGCATGCCGCACAGCGCGGCGGTCTGTTCGTAGGGCGGCAGGAAGGCGTCGAAGAAATAGCGGTTGTAGTGCTGCGGGTGGTAGCTCTCTTCGGAGCCGCCGGTGGTGGCGACCAGCCAGCAGTCCTTGCCGCGCAGCGCCCTGCCGCCCCTTCCGTAGGCCCAGCCGTAGCTCAGGACGTCGTCCAGCCAGAGCTTCTGCAGCGGCGGCATGGTGTACCACTGGATCGGGTGAAGCAGCACCAGCAGATCGGCGCGCGCCAGGCGCGCCTGCTCGGCCTGCACATCGATGGCGAAGTCGGGATAGGTGCCGTAAAGGTCGTTGACGTCGACCCCCGGCACGCCGCGCGCGGCCTGCAGCAGCTGCCGGTTGACGCGCGAATCGCGCCAGTGGGGATGGGCGGCCAGCACATAGATGCTGCCCGTCGGGCCGCCCGGGTCTGTTGTTGTGGTCATGGTGCGCGAACATAGCGCAACTGGCGCGGCGGCTACCATGCGGGCTGTCTCTTCAGCCTGGAAGGAACTGTCATGCCGGTGGTCCTGGTCGCCAACCCCAAGGGCGGGGTCGGCAAATCCACGCTTGCAACCAACATCGCAGGCTACTTCGCGAGCCGCGGCCACGCGGTGATGCTGGGCGACATCGATCGCCAGCGGTCCGCGCGGCTGTGGCTCGGGCTGCGCACACCGGCGGCACGCGAGATCAGGACCTGGGAGGCCTCGGACGACGGCACCGTGGTGCGCCCGCCGCGCGGCACCACGCATGCGGTCATCGACACCCCCGCCGGCCTGCATGGCTCCCGCTTCAAGGAGGTGGTGGCGCTGGCCGACAAGGTGCTGGTGCCGCTGCAGCCGAGCATCTTCGACATCTACGCCACGCGCGAATTCATCGACAAGCTGCTGTCGCACCGCCGCTCGGACAAGACGCGGATCGGGGTGGTGGGCATGCGCGTCGACGGCCGCACGCTGGCGGCCGAGCGCCTGCGCGAGTTCGTCGGCGGCCTGGGCGTGCCGGTGCTGGGCGAGCTGCGGGACACGCAGAACTACGTGCAGCTCGCCGCGCGCGGGTTGACGCTGTTCGACATCGCGCCGGGCCGGGTCCAGCGCGACCTGGAGCAGTGGGAGCCCATCCGCCAATGGCTGGACGCGTGATGTGATCGAGGTTTTCCCTGGGTGGCCTGTCGCGGCAGCTACAGCCGTGCCGTTGCCGGCCCGCTACATTTTGAAGAGCATGAAAAAGACATTCCAGACCCTTCAGGATCTCGCCGCCTGCGTCGGCCAGGAAGTCGCGGTGAGCGACTGGCTCACCGTCACGCAGGCGCAGGTGAACCAGTTCGCCGAAGCGACGGGCGACCACCAGTGGATCCACGTGGACGTGGAGCGTGCCAAGGCCGGGCCCTTCGGTGCGCCCATCGCCCATGGCTTCCTGACGCTGTCGCTGCTGCCGCGCTTCTACGACACCGCGCTGGAGGTGGTGGAGTCGCGCATGGGCGTGAACTATGGGCTGAACAGGGTGCGCTTCATGACGCCGGTGCCCGTCGGCAGCCGCCTGCGCGCCCGCATGAAGCTGCTCAAGTGCGATCCGATCGACGGAGACGGTTTCCAGATGGTCTGGGAGAACACGATCGAGCTGGAGGGCGCGACCAAGCCGGCCTGCGTGGCCGAGTCGGTGGTGCGCAGATACCGCTAGCACGCTAGCTCAGGCGAAGCCGTTCTGGCGCCAGGCTTCGAACACGGTCACCGCCACCGCGTTCGACAGGTTCAGGCTGCGCTGTCCCTCGCGCATGGGCAGGCGCAGGCGCTGAACGGGGGGGAAGCCGTCGCGCAGGGCAGGATCGAGGCCGCGCGTTTCAGATCCGAACACCAGCCAGTCACCGGGCCGGAAGGCCACGTCGTGGACCGCGCGCGTTCCCTTCGTGGTGAGTGCGAACAGGCGGTCCGGCGCCGGCTGTTCGGCCGCCAGCAGCGCCGCCCAGTCCCGGTGGCGCCGGACCTCGGCGTACTCGTGGTAGTCGAGACCGGCACGGCGCAGCAGGCGGTCGTCCATCGAAAAGCCCAGTGGCTCCACCAGGTGCAAGGTGCAGCCGGTGTTGGCGGCCAGGCGGATCACGTTGCCGGTGTTGGGCGGGATTTCGGGTTCGACCAGGACGATATGGAACATGCGGTGATTCTCGTCAGGCCGCGGACGGCAACTCGGTGCGGGCGAACACCATCCCCGTGATGTGGGCGGCTCCGGCGGCGCGCAGCACTTGCGCCGCCGAGAACAGCGAGGCCCCGCTGGTCATCACGTCATCCACCAGCACGATGCGCCGGCCCCGCACCGCCTCGGCGCGCAGCGGCTCCAGTGCGAAGGCCGACTGCAGGTTGCGCAGCCGTTCCGCGCGCGCGAGACCGCTCTGCGCCGGCGTCTCGCGGATGCGCAGCAGAAGCCTCGGATCGGTCTTGCGCGGTGCCAGCCGGCGCGCCAGTTCGTGGGCCTGATTGAAGCCGCGCTCGCGCAGCCGGCGCGGCGCCAGCGGCATCGGCAACACCAGGTCGGCCTGCTCCAGCGAGGGCTCGACCCAGGGCGCGCTGCGCAGCAGCGTCGCCAGCGGTGCGGCCCAGCCCGCGCGCCCCTGGAACTTGAATTGAGCGATGCAATCGGGCCAGGGCCACGCGTAGGCGCAGGCCGCCAGGCAGGCGTCCAGCGGCGGCGGGTCGAGGACGCATTCGCCGCACTGGGCCACGCCCGCCGGCAATGGCAGGGCGCAGGTGCGGCAGCGCGGGGCAGGGGGCGCGAAGCGCGTGACGCAGGCGTCGCACACCGGTCGCGCGGGCCATGCGCGGCAGACGGCGCACTGGCTCGGCACGCGTTCGAGCAGGGACGAGAAGGGTGGAAGGCGGGAAAGGCGCCCGCGCCAGGCGGTGGACATGGCTCAATATACTGATCGCCCCATGGCCACCGATCCCCCCCTGCGACCGCCGACCATCGATCCCGCGGCCGCCGCCCGCTGGGGCCGCCTGGTGTCCGGGTCCGGCTCGCCCTGGCTCCACGAGGAGATCGGCCGCCGCATGGAAGACCGGCTGCAGTGGATCAAGGCCGCGCCTCGGCACTGGGCCGACTGGTCGCCTTTGCGCGGTGGCCTGGAGGCGCATGCGCTGGTGGCGAAGCGTTACCGAGAGGCCGCCGCCTTCGTGATCGAGCCGGAGCCGGGTCCGGCCGCCGCCACCCGTGAGGCGCTGGCCGTGCCCTGGTGGAGCGCCCGGCGCTGGCAGGGCGCCCGGCCCAGCTTCGACGCGCCGCCCGAGGATGGGGTCGATCTGCTGTGGGCCAACATGGCATTGCACATGGCGGCCGACCCGGAGGCCCTGATCGCCCGGTGGCATCGGTTGGTGGCGACCGGCGGCTTCCTGATGTTCTCCTGCTTCGGGCCGGACACGGTGCGGGAGCTGCGTGTGCTGCACGAGCGCCTGGGCTGGCCGCCGGCGAGCCATCAGTTCACCGACATGCACGACTGGGGAGACATGCTGGTGCATGCCGGGTTTGCAGAACCGGTGATGGACATGGAACGCATCGTGCTGACCTGGCCGACCGCCGAGGCGGCGCTTGCCGAGCTGCGCACCTTGGGCCGCAACCTGCACCGGGCACGCTTTCCGGCTTTGCGCGGGCGCAACTGGCACCGGACGCTGCGCCGCGCGCTGCCCGACGTGGCCCTGTCCGCAGAAGGCGCCGGGCGGATCGCCCTGACCTTCGAGATCATCTACGGCCATGCCTTCAAACCCGCGCCACGCGTCGCCCTGGCGGCCGAGAGCGCGGTGTCGCTGCGCGAGATGCGCTCCATGCTCCAGCGGGGCAGGCCGGGCTCTTGAGAACCCCGGGATGACGGCCGTCCAGATACAGCCGGATCAGCCGCTACAATCCGCCGTTGCGTGAACTCCGGGGATTGTCCCGTGATCGAGGCCTGTCGGACATGGTTTGAAGGCGATCGACGCACAACGATTTGCTGAAACCGCCCTCGCCCGTGTCGAATTCCGTGTTTCGCTTTGCCACCGTCTCAGGCCAGAACATCCACTGGTTCCTGAAGCGCAACTGCTCGATCACACCGAGTCAGCTGGGCTGGCTCTACGCATCGCTCTGTGTCATCTCGCTGGGCATCGGCACCGCCTTCTGGCTGCACGGCGCGCCGCTGGTGCTGCCCTTCGCCTGGCTGGAGCTGGGCGCCGTCGGATTCGCCTTCCTGATCTACGCCCGGCACGCTGCCGACGGCGAGCGAATCGCGCTGCAGGGTGGCCGCCTCGTGGTCGAGCTGGAGAACGGCGGGCACTACGAGCGCACTGAATTCTTGCCGCACCAGGTGCGGGTCGAGCCGCAGATCAGCGACCGCTCGCTGATCGAAGTCTCGGGACAGGGTCGTTCGGTCAGGGTGGGGCGCTACGTGCGCCCGGAGTTGCGCGCGGCGCTGGCGCGCGAGATCCGCATGGCATTGCGCGGCGCCTGAGGGCGGCTCGCGTGTCGCGGCACCGTGGGGACCGGTGGAGTTAACTGGAAAAATCGAGAAGTGAACACGATGAAGAGCAATTGGCGCAACAAGTTCTTGCCGGCGAATCTGCTGCTGGCAGCCGGCGCGGCGTGGAGCGGCGCGGCGCATGCAGTCAACGACCTGGCAGGCGGCCCGGCGGTGCGCCAGCTCAATCTTCCGGTGGGTGTCACCAAGATCGCGGAGGAGCAGTACTTCCTGAACAACGCGATGATGATCCTGTGCACGGTCATCTTCATCGCCGTGTTCGCGGTCATGTTCTATTCGATCTGGAAGCACCGCAAGTCGGTGGGCCACAAGGCAGCCAACTTCCATGAATCGGTGGTGGTCGAGGTGATCTGGACCATCGTGCCTTTCATCATCGTGATCCTCATGGCGCTGCCTGCCACCAAGGTGCTGGTCGCGCAGAAGGACACCACCAACGCCGACCTCACGATCAAGACCACCGGCTACCAGTGGAAGTGGGGCTACGACTACATCAAGGGCGAGGGCGAGGGCCTGGCTTTCATCTCCACGCTCGACAGCACGCACCGCGCCCTCTCCGACGCCGGCGCCAAGGGCGAGGTGCCCGACGACTACCTGCTGAAAGTCGACAACCCGATGGTCGTGCCGGTCGACACCAAGGTCCGCATCATCACCACTGCCAACGACGTGATCCACGCCTTCGCCGTGCCGCAGCTGGGCATCAAGCAGGATGCCATCCCGGGCTTCGTGCGCGACACCTGGTTCCGCGCCGAGAAGGTGGGCGACTATTACGGCCAGTGCCAGGAACTGTGCGGCAAGGAGCACGCCTACATGCCGATCATGGTGAAGGTGGTCTCCAAGGCCGACTACACGGCATGGGTCGATACCAAGCGCAAGGAAGCCGCGGCCAAGCAGGACGATCCGAACAAGGTCTGGACTCTGCCGGACATCATGGCGCGCGGCGAGAAGGTGTACGCGGCCAACTGCGCCGCCTGCCACCAGGCCAACGGCAAGGGCGCCGGTCCGATCAAGCCGCTGGACGGCTCGGCGGTGGTGCTCGACGCCGACCACAACAAGCAGATTCACGTGATCCTCAATGGCCAGAACAACGGTGCCATGCCGGCCTGGAAGCAGCTGAGCGACACGGATATCGCCGCCGTGGCGACCTACACCAAGAACAGTTGGTCGAACAAGACGGGCCAGTTGGTGCAGCCGGCCGAGGTGCTGGCGCAGCGCGGCAAGTAAGCCGGCCGCCCCGCCTCACGACGAAGAGTTTGCAAGGAATACCAGTATGAGCGCAGTCATCGATCCCCACGGCCATGCCCACGGCCCCGGCGGCCATGCCCACGACGATCACCACCACCATGCGCCGACCGGCTGGCGCCGCTGGGTGTTCGCCACCAACCACAAGGACATCGGCACGCTGTACCTGCTGTTTTCCTTCACCATGCTGATGGTCGGGGGCGTGCTCGCGCTGCTGATCCGCGCCGAGCTGTTCCAGCCGGGCCTGCAGGTCGTGAACCCCGAGCTGTTCAACCAGTTCACCACCATGCACGGGCTGATCATGGTGTTCGGCGCGATCATGCCGGCCTTCGTGGGCTTCGCGAACTGGATGATCCCGCTGCAGATCGGGGCCTCCGACATGGCCTTCGCGCGCATGAACAACTTCAGCTTCTGGCTGCTGATCCCCGCGGCCCTCATGCTGGTGGGTTCGTTCTTCATGCCCGGCGGCGCGCCCGCGGCCGGCTGGACGCTCTATGCGCCGCTCACGCTGCAGATGGGCCCCTCGATGGACGCCGGCATTTTCGCGATGCACATCATGGGTGCCTCGTCGATCATGGGATCCATCAACATCATCGTGACCATCCTCAACATGCGTGCCCCCGGCATGACGCTCATGAAGATGCCGATGTTCTGCTGGACCTGGCTGATCACCGCCTATCTGCTGATCGCCGTGATGCCCGTGCTGGCCGGCGCCATCACCATGACGCTGACCGACCGCCACTTCGGCACCAGTTTCTTCAGCCCCGCCGGCGGCGGCGACCCGGTGATGTACCAACACATCTTCTGGTTCTTCGGCCACCCCGAGGTGTACATCATGATCTTGCCGGCCTTCGGCATCATCAGCCAGATCGTGCCGGCCTTCGCGCGCAAGCGCCTGTTCGGCTACGCCTCGATGGTCTATGCGACCTCGTCGATCGCGATCCTGTCCTTCATCGTGTGGGCGCACCACATGTTCACCACGGGCATGCCGGTGACAGGCCAGCTCTTCTTCATGTACGCCACCATGCTGATCGCGGTGCCGACGGCGGTGAAGATCTTCAATTGGATCGCCACCATGTGGCAGGGTTCGATGACCTTCGAGACCCCGATGCTGTTCGCAGTGGGCTTCATCTTCGTGTTCACCATGGGCGGCTTCACCGGCCTGATCCTGGCCGTGGCGCCGATCGACATCCAGCTGCAGGACACCTATTACGTCGTGGCCCACTTCCACTACGTGCTGGTGGCCGGCTCGCTCTACGCGATGTTCGCGGGCTACTACTACTGGGCGCCCAAGTGGACCGGCGTGATGTATGACGAGACGCGCGGCAAGATCCACTTCTGGTGGTCGCTGATCTCCTTCAACGTGACCTTCTTCCCGATGCACTTCCTGGGCCTGGCGGGCATGCCGCGCCGCTATGCCGACTACCCGATGCAGTTCGCCGACTTCAACGCGGTGGCTTCGGTCGGTGCCTTTGCTTTCGGCCTCGCACAGGTCTACTTCTTCTTCTTCATCGTCCTGCCCAACATGATGGGCAAGGGCGAGAAGGCCGCGCAGAAGCCTTGGGAGGCCGCCGAGGGCCTGGAGTGGGAAGTTCCGTCGCCGGCACCTTTCCATACCTTCGAGACCCCGCCCAAGCTCGATGCGACCGCCACCAAGGTGATCGGCTGAGCGCCGGACGGATGGAGGCACAGAGTGCAATGACGCCCGAGCAGAAGAGGAACAACCGCCGCATGGGGCTGACGCTGGCCTCCATCGCCGTGCTTTTCTTCATCGGCTTTGTCGTCCGCATGGTCTGGCTCGGGCACTGACGCGGAACGAGGCAACGATGGGCATCGGTCAACGCATCCGCCACGAGAACGTCCGCATGGTCGGCAAGCTGGCCGTGGTGGCCTGCGGCATGTTCGCGTTCGGCTACGCCCTGGTGCCGCTGTACCGCGCCATCTGCGAGATGACCGGCATCAACATCCTGGCGCTTTCGGAACTCGAGGTGCCGGGCGGTGCCAGCGGCGGCAAGAACGTGCGCGTGCCCGACAACACCCAGGTCGACACCAGCCGCACCATCACCGTCGAGTTCGATGCCAACGTGCGCGGCCTCTGGGATTTCAAGCCCGCGCAACGCTCGATGGAGGTCCACCCGGGCCAGCTCAACACGGTGATGTACGAGTTCCAGAACGTGCAGAACCGCCGCATGGCAGCCCAAGCCATCCCCAGCTATGCGCCTCAGCAGGCTGCGCCCTATTTCAACAAGCTGGAGTGCTTCTGCTTCAACCAGTACACGCTCGATGCGGGCGAGAAGAAGCAGTGGCCGGTCGCTTTCGTGATCGATCCGAAGATCTCCAAGGACGTCAAGACCATCACGCTGTCGTACACCTTCTTCGAGGTGGGCGGCAAGACGCCGCCGGCGCCTGTGGCCGCCAATGCCGCTGCATCGGCGCCGATTGCGGAGCCGCGTTCGTGATCATGACAGCGACACCGCCGCGCAAGACCTCCCTGTGGCGCACCGTGAAGGCGGTGGCCTGGGGCTTCTTCGGCGTTCGCAAGAACAGCGCATACCAGGAAGACATCGCCCGGCTTTCGCCGCTGCACATCGTCGCCGTCGGGATCGTCGCCGCCATCCTCTTCGTGGTCGGCCTGATCCTGCTGGTGAAGTTCGTCGTCGCGCCCTGACCAGAGATTCGTGCCCCCCAGATTGAAGTTAAAGAAGAGAACCAGGACCTGATATGAGTTCAACCACCCACGGCACCACGCCCTACTACTTCGTGCCCGGGCCATCGGCCTACCCCGTCATGTCCGCCATCGGCCTGCTCTTTGTCATCTTCGGCGCGGCGCAGTGGATCAACGGGCACCAGTGGGGAGCCTGGTCGCTGTTGCTCGGCATGGTGTGGTGGCTGGGGACGCTCTTCGCCTGGTTCCGCCGCGCCATCGGCGAGAGCGAAAGCGGACAGTACGGCCACAAGGTGGACCTCTCCTACCGCTGGAGCATGAGCTGGTTCATCTTCTCCGAGGTGATGTTCTTCGGCGCCTTCTTCACCGCGCTCTGGTGGGCTCGCACCCATGCGCTGCCGAACCTCGGCAGCCTGGACAATGCCCTGCTGTGGCCCGACTTCAAAGCCGTCTGGCCGACCATGGCGCCCGGTGCCACCGGCTCGCCGGCCGACATCGTCGAGCCCTTCCAGACCGTCGGCCCCTTCTGGCTGCCCACCATCAACACCGCGCTGCTGCTGAGCTCGGGCGTCACGCTGACCATCGCGCACCACGCGCTGCGTGCCGATCACCGTGCACAGGCGATCCGCTTCATGTGGCTCACCGTGCTGCTCGGCGCCACCTTCCTGGGCGTGCAGGGCTACGAGTACTACCACCTCTACACCGAGCTGAACCTCAAGCTCAGCTCCGGTGCCTACGGTTCCACCTTTTTCATGCTGACCGGCTTCCATGGCCTGCACGTGTTCATCGGCATGCTGATGCTTCTGTTCATCACGCTGCGCCTGCGCAGCGGCCACTTCACGCCGGAGCGCCACTTCGGCTTCGAAGGCGCCGCGTGGTACTGGCACTTCGTCGACGTGGTGTGGCTCGGCCTTTACTTCCTGGTTTACTGGCTTTGAGCGGTCCCCACGGCACAACAAAAAAGCGCCGTCAGGCGCTTTTTTCATGGAGGTTGTGGAACGAGCACGACCTACTTGCCGAGCGGGAGCCCTCCCGGCTGGATGTAACCGAGTTTCCAGGCCAGCAGCAGGCAGAGGAACAAAAGCACGGACAGGCCGATCCGAACCGTCAGGGCGCGCACCATTCCGCCGCTCTTGGCGCGGCCCTCGCGCCCATCCCTCAGCATGAAGAACAGCGCGACCACGAGGCTCGCCAGGATGCCGATGAAGGCCAGGGCGACAAGGTATTTCATGACGCCGATTATCGACCGCGGGGACAGGCCCCTGACGTGAGCGATGGCTTGGTCTCGGCCGCGCCGCGTGCCCGTCGCGGCCGCTTCTGGCTCGTCACCCTGGCGGCGGTGGCCATGCTGGCCGCCACCGTTTCGCTCGGCCGCTGGCAGCTGTCCCGCGCCGCGCAGAAGGAAGCCCTGCAAGCGCAGATCGAGGCGCGCAAGAACCTGCCGCCCCTCACCGAGGGCGAATTCCTCGCGCTCGACCCGGCCACCGAGGCCATGCACCGGCCGGTCCGCCTGCGCGGGCTCTGGCTGGCGCCGCACACCATCTACCTGGACAACCGCCAGATGCACGGCGTGCCGGGCTTCTACGTGCTCACTCCCTTCGCCATCGAGGACAGCAACCGCACCGTGCTGATACAGCGGGGCTGGGTGCAGCGCAATTTCACGGACCGGACCCAGCTCGCGCCGGTGGAGACGCCGAGCGGCCTGGTCGAGGTCACGGCCCGGATCGCACCGCCGCCCGCCCACCTGCTCGCGCTGGGCAAGGAAGACGCAGCGCCCGCCGCATCCCCGGGGTCTTCGCCCATCCGGCAGAATCTCGACCTGGACGCATACCGGACCGAGACCGGCCTGCCTTTGCGCACCGACGTTTCACTGATGCAGACCGGACCGGCCTCCGAGGGCCTCCAGCGCGACTGGCCGGTTCCCGCGCTGGGCATCGAGAAGCACTACGGCTATGCATTCCAGTGGTTCGGGCTCGCGGCCCTCGTCGTCATCCTCTATGTCTGGTTTCAATTCATCGCCCCCTACCGCCGCGCGCGCCGTGTCCGCCGTGGCTGACGAGCCGCTGGGCCTGACGGTGCACTCGATGCCTTCGCCACGCCAGGCGCTGGATGGCGCGGAGGGCCGGCGCACGGTGCTGGGCCGCTGGAAGATGATCCTGGTCATGCTGTGCTGTGCATCGCCGGTCATCGCGTCCTACTTCACCTACTACGTGATCCGGCCCGAGGGGCGGCGCGTCTACGGCGAACTGATCGACCCGCAGCGAGCCTTGCCCGACATCGTGGCGACCACGCGCGAGGGCGCGCAGGTGCCACTCGGCTCGCTCAAGGGACAATGGCTGCTGGTCGCGGTCGCCGATGCGGCGTGCGACACGCTGTGCGAGCAGCAGCTCTACCTGCAGCGGCAATTGCGCGAAAGCCTGGGTCGCGAAAAGGATCGTCTCGACCGCGTCTGGCTGGTCAGCGACGCGGCGCCCGTGCCCTCACGCCTGGACAACGCTCTGCGTGGCGCGACCGTGCTGCGCGTGCCGGCGGCACAGCTCGCCCAGTGGCTGACCCCGGCGTCCGGGCACGCACTGGCAGAGCATTTCTATGTGGTCGATCCCATGGGCAACTGGATGATGCGCTTCCCCGCCCGCATGGATACCGCAGGTGCAGGCCGTGCGAAGCGCGACCTCGATCGCCTCCTTCGCGCCTCCTCCTCCTGGGACGAGCCCGGCCGCTGAGGGGGCCACCACAGCCCATGGACACGACCTCGCTTTACGACCTCACACCCATTGCATGGCTGCTGGCGGTGGGCGTGCTGCTGGCGCTGGGGCCGCTCTACTGGGTCTGGCGCCGCAGCGCCGGCCATGGCGCGGCCCGCCGCCTGCACCTGCTGACAGTGCTCACGCTGTTCCTGACCTTCGATCTCACCCTGTTCGGTGCCTTCACCCGCCTCACCGACTCCGGTCTGGGCTGCCCCGACTGGCCCGGCTGCTACGGCAACGCCAGCCCCCTGGGTGCACGCCATGAGATCGCGATGGCCGAGGCTGCTCAGCCCACCGGCCCGGTCACCCACGGCAAGGCCTGGGTGGAGATGGTGCACCGCTACCTGGCGACCGGTGTCGGTTTCCTGATCTTCGTGCTGGCGATCGCCACCTGGGTGGCGCGGCGGAACCAGCGCCATGCGGAGCATGCGCGCGAACGCCCCCTCAGCGCCTGGTGGCCCGCCGCCACCCTCGTGTGGGTCTGCCTGCAGGGCGCCTTCGGCGCGCTGACCGTGACCTGGAAGCTCTACCCGGCGATCGTCACGCTGCATCTTCTCGGCGCCGTGGTCCTGCTGGCGCTGCTGTGCATTCAGGCGGTGCGCTACAAGCAGGCTGCGGCCGACCGGCAGCCCGTGCCGGTATCGCCGGCGCTGCGCGTGTTGCTCTTCGGGGTGAGTGCGTTGCTGCTCGTGCAGATCGCGCTCGGCGGCTGGGTCAGCACCAACTATGCGGTCCTGGCCTGCACCCAGTTCCCCAGTTGCCAGGGCAGTTGGTGGCCACCGATGAACTTCGCCGATGGCTTCCACATCTGGCGTTCGCTCGGCGAGGGGGGCGACGGCGCGCCGATCGACTTCGCTGCGCTCACGGCGATCCATTACGTGCATCGTCTCATGGCTTACCTGGTCTTCCTCGCGATCTTCCTGTTGGTCTGGCAATTGCGCCGCAACACGTCTCTGCGCCCACACGCCCGGTGGCTGGCCGCACTGGCACTGCTGCAGCTCGCCACGGGCCTTGGTAACGTCCTGCTGGGCTGGCCTCTGGTCGCGGCCGTGCTGCACACCGGCGGCGCGGCGGCGATGGCAGTGGTGCTGACGTGGGCGCTGTGCGACAGCCGGCGCGCCGGTATGCGCGTTCCGGTGGGTTCGGCGACGCGTGGCGCCGGGATGGAGGCGGCATGACCACCAAGGCCACAGTCCACAGCCATGGCGCGGCCAGCGTGATGCGCCAGTTCTACGTGCTCACCAAGCCGCGTGTGGTGCAGCTGATCGTCTTCTGCGCGCTCATCGGCATGGTGCTGGCGGTGCCGGGCCTGCCCAGCCTGGCCGAGGCGCAACGCATCGTGGTGGCCAGCCTCGGTATCTGGCTGGTCGCGGGCGCCGCGGCCGCGTTCAACTGCATGGTGGAAAAGGGTATCGACGCCAGGATGAAGCGCACCGCCTGGCGCCCCACGGCGCGCGGCGAACTCAGCGACAGGCAGGCGCTGCTGTTCTCGGCGCTGTTGTGTGCCGTGGGCTCGGCCATGCTGTGGTTCGCGGTGAATCCGCTCACCATGTGGCTGACCTTCGCGACCTTCGTCGGCTATGCGGTGATCTACACCGTCATCCTCAAGCCTTTGACGCCGCAGAACATCGTGATCGGCGGTGCCTCCGGCGCCATGCCGCCGGTGCTGGGCTGGGCCGCGATGACGGGGGAAGTCGGGCCCGAGGCGCTGATCCTTTTCCTCATCATCTTCCTGTGGACGCCGCCGCACTTCTGGGCGCTCGCGCTCTACCGCGTCGAGGACTACCGCAAGTCCGGCCTGCCGATGCTGCCGGTCACGCACGGCAACGAGTTCACGCGGCTGCAGGTATTGCTCTACACATTCATCCTCTTTGCCGCCTGCCTCATGCCTTTCATTTACGGCATGAGCGGCTGGCTGTACCTGGCGGTTGCCGTGGCCGTGAGTGCCGGCTTCACCAGCTATGCCTTCGCCTTGTGGCGCAGCTACTCGGACCAACTGGCGCGCAAGACCTTCCGCTTCTCGCTCATCCACCTCAGCGTGCTCTTCGCGGCGCTGCTGATCGACCACTACCTGCGATGAAACAATCGATGAACAAGCGGCAGGCGCTGCGGCTGATGGGCTGGACCGGGCTCGCCGCCGCGGCCGGGCTTGGCCTGGCGGCCTGCTCGGAGAACAAGCCCAGCTTCAACGCCGTCGACATCACAGGGGCGGACTATGCCAAGGGCTTTTCGCTCACCGATGCCGAAGGAAAGCAGCGCACGCTGGCCGACTTCAAGGGCAAGGTGGTCGTGATGTTCTTCGGCTACGCCCAGTGCCCCGATGTCTGTCCGACCACGATGACGGAGATGGCGCAGGTCAAGCAGCAACTCGGCAGCGACGGCAACAAGCTGCAGGTGGTCTTCGTCACGGTCGACCCCGAGCGCGACACGCCCGAGGTCATGAAGGCCTACATGAGCGCGTTCGACCCGGCCTTCGTTGCCCTCATCCCCACGCCGGAGCAGCTGGCCGCGTTGGCCAAGGACTACAAGGTCTACTACAAGAAGGTCGAAGGCAAGACGCCGACCAGCTATTCGATGGACCACTCGGCCGCCAGCTTCGTCTACGACACCGAGGGCCGCCTGCGGCTCTATGCGCGCTATGGCGCGGGCGTGCCGGCCATGGTGTCGGACGTGAAAATGCTGCTCAAGTCTTCCTGAGGCGCGCGGCTGTGGTTGTGGCGGGCGTCGAACACCTGAGGCAGCGCAAGGGCGCCTCTCGCATCGCCCTGATCCCGCCTGAGGTGCTGGAGGCGCTCAACGACGGGCTCCTGGAGACGGTCAACCTCAACGAGTTCATGGCGCTTGAACTGCCACGTCTCGCGCGCAGCGTGGCCGCGCACCTGGGCCTGGATCCCCAGAGCGAGCGCTTGGTCGACACCTTGGCAATGCTGTCGGCCTTCAAGCCCCTGCAGCGTCACGGCCACATCTCGCGGGCGCTCTACGACCTGACGGCGCTGCATGCCGAACGTGATGCGGTGGCACATCGGCTGGCCACGCACCCCAGCGATGTGGCGCGCTGCTGGGCGACGCAGTGGGTCCCACTGTCGGGGCTGGCGCTCCCGGCGC
Organism: Variovorax defluvii; assembly: GCF_039541515.1. Lineage (NCBI taxonomy): Bacteria > Pseudomonadati > Pseudomonadota > Betaproteobacteria > Burkholderiales > Comamonadaceae > Variovorax > Variovorax defluvii. The sequence goes on along the minus strand of NZ_BAABGJ010000011.1, from coordinate 103,610 downwards.
AGTTGGTGGCGGTGCGCCGCTTCGCTGCCGATCCGCATTTCGGCGTGCGAGAGATGGCCTGGATGGCGGTGCGCGACTCGACCATCGCTTCGCTCGATGAGGCGCTGGCGCTACTGCAGCCCTGGGTGCTCGATCCCGATCCGAACATTCGCCGCTTCGCCAGTGAATTGACCCGGCCCCGCGGCGTTTGGTGCGCCCAGATCGAGCGGCTGAAGGCCGAGCCCTGGCTGGCTCAGCCGCTGCTGGAGGCCTTGCGGGCGGATCCCAGCCGCTATGTGCAGAACTCGGTCGCGAACTGGCTGAACGATGCCAGTCGGACCCAGCCCGAATGGGTGGAAGAAACCTGCTCGCGCTGGCTGGAAGGGCCCGAGACGCCGCTGCAGACCCGATACATCGTCCGGCGGGCGTTGCGTACGCTGGCGAAGCCATAAGAAAAGCCCGGCAGGCCGGGCTTTTGTCGGATGGAAAAAGGAGGCTGGATCAGGCGAAGTCTGCCAGCGCCTTCTTCATCTTCTTCATTGCCGCCACTTCGATCTGGCGGATGCGTTCGGCGCTGACCTTGTAGACCTCGGCCAGCTCGTGCAGCGTCATGCCGCCGGAGCCGTCGTCGTTGACCTTGAGCCAGCGCTCTTCCACGATGCGACGGCTGCGGTCGTCCAGCGTCGCCAGGGCGGTGGAGATGCCGTCTGTCGACAGGCGGTCGCGCTGGCGCGATTCGAGCTGGGCCGTCGGCTCCTGCGAGGCGTCCGCCAGGTAGGCGATAGGGCCGAAGCCTTCATCGCCGTCATCCGACGGGCTCGGGTCGAGCAGCACGTCGCCGCCCGACATGCGAGTTTCCATCTCCAGCACTTCCTCGGGCTTCACATTCAGGCGGCTCGCGACCTGGGAAACCTCGTCCGAACTCAAGGTGTCGCGGTGCGTGTCGCCGTCGGCGGAATCGGCCTTGAAGCCCTGCTTCATCGAGCGCAGGTTGAAGAACAGCTTGCGCTGCGCCTTGGTCGTAGCAACTTTGACCATGCGCCAGTTCTTCAGGATGTACTCGTGAATCTCGGCCTTGATCCAATGCATCGCGTAGCTGACCAAGCGCACACCCTGATCGGGGTCGAAGCGCTTGACCGCCTTCATCAGGCCGACATTGCCCTCCTGGATCAGGTCGCCATGCGGCAGGCCGTAACCCAGGTACTGGCGGGAAATGGAAATGACCAGGCGCAGGTGAGACAGGATCAGCGCACCCGCGGCTTCGAGATCGTTGTGGTCGCGCAGACGCCGGGCATAGGTCTGCTCTTCCTCCTGCGTCAACAAGGGCAGGCGGTTGGCGGCCGAAATGTAGGCGTCCAGGTTACCCAGCGAAGGCACCATCGACCAAGGATTGGCGACGGCGAGCTGGTTGGCGGGGGCTCCGGACAAGACTGTCATTGAGGAAACTCCTTCGTTCAAAGGCATATTAGCACTCGATTGGAGGGAGTGCTAAGCAAAGGGTTCCCCTGCGCTGCCAATGGAAACAATAGTCGCAGGCTATTCCGGCCATGCTGGCGCGACACGTAGGACAGCGGCTGAAGGGGCCGCGCGGCGTGTCTCGCCCTACCAGCGCACCCCGAGCCGGATAAAGAGCCTGGAGAGTACGAACAGGGGGCCGACCCAGAGGTACTGGATGTCCTCGAAGAAGGAGGGCTTCCTGCCTTCGATCTTGTGGCCGACGAACTGAAAGATCCACGCCACGACGAAAATGGTGGCGCAGATCGGAACCACAAGGTCCCCCATGGCATGGACCGCGGCCAGCGCCACGGCGGTGCATGCCACCATGGCCAGCACGAAGGGCAGGGAGCGCAGCATCAGGTAGTACACCAGGCTGGCGGCTACGAAGGCGTAGGCCACCCAGGGGTGCAAGCCGAACAGCAGGCCGAGGAGGCTGAGCATGATCGCCGGGATCGCCGCCATGTGGATCGCCTCGTTGGTCGGATGCTGGTGGCTTTCGCCGTAGTGGGCAAGGAGGCGGTCGACCTTGCGGTCGGTGCCCGACAGGGGGGGGGCGGCGGTGTGCATGGCTATTCCTGAGGCTCGGCGGCCGGCGGGGAGGATGCCAGACCGGCCCTATCCCATCAAGGCCTGGGCGAACTCACGTGCATTGAAGGTCTCCAGGTCCTCCAGCTTCTCTCCGACGCCGATGAAGTACACCGGGACCGGCCGCTCGCGGGCGATGGCGCACAGCACGCCGCCCTTGGCGGTCCCGTCCAGCTTGGTGATGACCAGCCCGGTCAGGCCCAGCGCCTCGTCGAAGGCCTTGACCTGGGCCAGTGCGTTCTGGCCGGTGTTGCCGTCGATGACCAGCAGCACCTCGTGGGGCGCCGTGGCTTCGGCCCGGGTGACGACGCGCTTGATCTTCTTGAGCTCGTCCATCAGGTGCAGTTGGGTAGGCAGCCGGCCGGCCGTGTCGACCAGCACCACGTCCTTGCCGCGTGCCTTGCCGGCGTTGACGGCATCGAAACTCACCGCGGCCGGGTCGCCGCCCTCCTGGCTCACGATCTCTACCGTGTTGCGGTCGGCCCAGACCAGCAACTGTTCCCGCGCCGCCGCGCGGAAGGTGTCTGCGGCCGCCAGCAGCACTGCCGCACCCTCGTTGGACAGGTGCCGGGTCAGCTTGCCGATCGAGGTGGTCTTGCCTGCGCCGTTGACGCCCGCCACCATGATCACGGTGGGCGTGTGCTCGCCGATGACCAGCGTCTTCTCGAGCGGACGCAGCAAGTCGGCGATGGCGTCGGCGAGGAGCAGCTTGACTTGCGAGGCCTCGGTCGCCATGTTGCTGCGCACGCGCTTGCGCAGGTCCTCCAGCAGGTATTCGGTGGCCTTGACGCCGGTGTCGGCCATCAGGAGCGCGGCTTCGAGTTCCTCGTAGAGCTCGTCGTCGATCTGGGCGTTGACGAAGGCGGCCGTGATGCCGTTGCCGGTCTTGCGCAGGCCGGCCTTGAGCTTGCCGAGCCAGCTGGTGCGCTCGGGGGCAGGGGCTTCGACTGTTATGGGCGCAAGGGCAGCAATCGGCGGCGCGATCGGGGCGGGCGGGGGCGGCGTTTCAGCCGGTGCGGTCGGCGCCGCAGCGGGCGGCGTGACAGGCGGCGTGACAGGCGGCGTGACAGGCGGCGTGACAGGCGGCGCGACGGGTGGGACGACTGCCGGCGCAACCGGGGGCGGCGCCACAGGAGCCGCTACGGGGACAGGGGGCTCCGCCACCGCGGGCTTGCCGCCGAACCAGGTGGACGGCGAGAACATCGACCTCACGGGCGCAGGCGGCTCTGCGGGCGCCTCCGCCTGCGGGGCGGCTGGGGCCGGCGTCGGTGCAGGACTTTCGGCCGGCGGCTTTTTCTTGAAGAAACTGAACATCGGAGCGTTTTTACAATCCGAGCCATTCTATGAAACACCCCTCGCCACGCCGCGCTGCGTCTGGTGCGGTGCTGGCTTCGGTGCTGATGGCGCTGTGGGCCGGCCCCGCGCTGGCGCAGACCCCTCCTGCGCCTGCCACCGACGCGCCGGCCGCAAGTCCAGCCACCCAGGCTCGCCAATTCACCCTTGCCAACGGCATGACCCTGATCGTCAAGCCGGACCGCCGTGCCCCGACGGCCGTGCAGATGGTCTGGGTCCGGGTCGGTTCCGTCGACGAGGTCGACGGCACCTCCGGCGTGGCGCACGTGCTCGAGCACATGCTGTTCAAGGGCACGAAGACGCTCAAGCCCGGCGAGTTCTCGCGCCGCGTGGCAGCGCTGGGCGGGCGCGAGAATGCCTTCACCACGCGCGACTACACCGGCTACTACCAGCAGATCCCGGCCGACAAGCTGGAGCAGGTGATGGCGCTGGAGTCCGACCGCTTCGCCAACAACCAGTGGCCGGACGAGGAGTTCAAACGCGAGATCGAGGTGGTCAAGGAGGAGCGCCGCCTGCGCACCGAGGACCAGCCGCGCGCGCTCCTCGGCGAGCAGCAGAACGCCGCCGTCTTCATCGCTTCGCCCTACCAACGCCCCGTGGTCGGCTGGATGAGCGACCTCGACGCGATGACCCCGGCCGATGCCCGTGCCTTCTACGAGAGATGGTACGTGCCGGCCAATGCAGCGGTGGTGGTGGCCGGCGATGTCGATGTCGACAGGGTGCGCGCCCTCGCCGAGAAGTATTACGGTCGCATTCCCGGCCGTGCGGTGCCCGAGCGCAAGCCTCGTATCGAGCCGCCGCAGCGCGGCATCCGGCGCATCGAGTTCAAGGCGCCGGCCGAGCAGGCCTACGTGTCCCTGGCGTTTCGCGTGCCGCAGATTCCGGCCACCGACCAGTTCGACGGCGCGAGCGATTCCTATGCCCTGCTGGTGCTGTCCGCCGTGCTCGACGGCTATCCTGGCGCGCGGTTGGACCGTGCGCTCACCCAGGGACCGGATCGGGTGGCCGATGGGGCCGGTGCCTACGCCGGCTTCGTCGGCCGCGGTCCGCAGCTTTTCGTGCTGGATGGCGTGCCCGCCGCGGGCAAGACGCCGGAGGCGGTCGAGGCCGCCCTGCGCGCGCAGGTCGACAAGATCGCCCGTGAAGGCATCGGCGAGGCCGAACTGGCCCGGGTCAAGACCCAATGGACCGCCAGCGAAACTTACAAGCTCGATTCCGTCATGGCGCAGGCACGCGAACTCGGCAGCAACTGGATCCAGGGCCTGCCGCTCGACGCCAGCGCGCGCATGATCGCGCGGCTGCAGAAGGTCACGGCGGCCGAGGTGCAGGCCGTGGCCGCCAGGTACTTCGGCGACGACCAGTTGACCGCCGCAACGCTGCGACCGTTGCCGCCCGATCCCCAGCGCCGCGGACGCGGCTTCGCTGCGCCCGCGGGAGACCTGCGATGAAGACGACGAGCCGGTGCATCATGCAGAATCTTCGAAACCCCACCCGGCCCCTGGTGTGCCTCGCCTTCGCGCTGGCGGCGGCCGCAGCGCAGGCCGCTGTCCCGATCGAGCAATGGACGCTGTCCAACGGTGCCAAGGTTTACCTGGCCGCTACCGACGCCCTGCCCATCGTCGACGTGCAGATCGACTTCGACGCCGGCAGCCGGCGCGACCCCGCGGCGCAGGCCGGGCTGGCCGGCGTGACCGCCGGCATGGTCGAAAAGGGCATTCGCGCGAACGGCAGCGACCCCGCGATGGACCAGAACGCCCTGGGCGAGGCTTGGGCAGACCTCGGCGCCAACTTCGACGCCAGCGCCGGCACGGACCGCATGAGCTTCTCGCTGCGCACGCTCGCCACGCCGGCCTTGCTCGACAAGGCGGTGCGCCTGGCCGCGCGCGAGATCGGCGAGCCTTCCTTCCCGGAAGACGTGTGGCAGCGCGAGCGCGAGCGGCTCAATGCCGCCATCCGCGAGGCCAACACCAAGCCCGCGACCCTGGCCAGCCGGACCTTCGGCCAGGCCGTCTACGGCAGCCATCCTTATGGGCAGGACGTGACCGAAGCCACCCTCGCACGCATCGACACGGCCGCAATGCGCCAGCGCTACGAGCAACTGATCCAGCCGTGCCGGGCCAAGCTCAGCATCGTGGGCGCCGTCACGCGCGCGCAGGCCGACACGATCGCCGCCGCGCTGCTTTCGCGCCTGCCCGAGCCGGCCGGTACTTGCGCCCCGTTGCCGCCGGCGCCCGAGGTAGCGCCGCTCGCGGCTTCCAAGGAAGAGCGCCTGCCCTTCGACTCGGCCCAGGCCCATGTCTGGATCGGGCAGCCTGGTTATCCGCGCAGCGATCCTGACCATTTCGCCCTCACGCTCGGGAACTACATCCTCGGTGGCGGCGGTTTCGTCTCGCGACTGACCGAGGAGGTGCGCGAAAAGCGCGGCCTGGCCTACAGCGTCTACAGCAGCTTCTCGCCGGGCCTGCATGCGGGTGCCTTCCGCATCGGCTTCCAGACGCGTCCCGACCAGGCCGACGCGGCCGTGAAGGTGGCGCGCGAGGTGGTCGCGAAGTTCGTCGCCGAAGGCCCCACGGCGGCCGAACTCAAGGCCGCCAAGGACAACCTGATCGGCGGTTTCCCGTTGCTGCTCGACAGCAATCGCAAGCTGCTGAGCAACGTCGCCAACATCGCCTGGAACGACCTGCCGCTCGATTACCTCGAGACCTGGACCGCCCGCATGAATGCCGTCACCGTGGCCGACATCAAGGCCGCCTTCGCGCGCAAGCTGCAGCCTGATCGCATGGTGACGGTCGTCGTCGGCGCAAGGCCCTGAACCGTGGCGACCACGACCAAGCAGAAGCACGGCGCGCGTCGCCACGAACTCCGCATCATCGGCGGCGAATGGAAGCGCACGCGGCTCGCCGTGGTCGACAAGCCCGGCCTGCGCCCCACGCCCGACCGGGTGCGCGAAACCCTCTTCAACTGGCTCGCCAGCCTGGCGGGTGCCAGCGGCGGCGAACTGCCCGGGTGGCATTGCGTCGACGTCTTCGCGGGCACCGGTGCGCTCGGCTTCGAAGCGGCGTCGCGCGGTGCCGCCTCGGTGCTGCTGTGCGAGCAGGATGCCGCGCTGATCGCGCAGATGCAGGCTCTGAAGACGAAGCTCGACGCCGAGGCCGTGCGCATCGAGCGCGGCAACGGCGTGACGGCCCTGGAGCGCGTACCGGCGGGTAGCGTGCATGCCGTGTTCCTCGACCCGCCTTTCGACCACCCGCAGCTCTACGAACCGGCGCTGCGCGCCGGGGTACGTGCGCTGCGTCCCGACGGCGTGGTCTACCTCGAGGCGGCACGCCGCTGGGGTGACGATGAGCTCACCGATTTCGGTCTCACGCCCTGCCGTCATCTCAAGGCCGGTGCGGTGCATGCCCATCTCCTGGTGCGCGTGTCCGGCAGCACTGCATAATCCGCCCGAACCCGGCCGCATCGGCTGCACCAGAGGAAGCAACCATGTCCAGCAACGTGATCGCGGTGTACCCCGGTACATTCGACCCCATGACGCTCGGCCACGAAGACGTGGTGCGGCGTGCGACCCAGCTGTTTTCCAAGGTCATCGTCGCGGTGGCCGCCGGCCACCACAAGAAGACCATGTTCACGCTGCAGGAGCGGATCGACATGGCGCGCAAGGCGGTGGCGCCCTACAGCGACCAGGTCACCGTCGAGAGTTTTGCGGGCCTCTTGCGCGACTTCGTGGTGGCGCGCGGCGGCAAGGCCATGGTGCGCGGCCTGCGCGCCGTCACCGACTTCGACTACGAGTTCCAGCTCGCCGGCATGAACCGTTCGCTGATGCCGGAGGTCGAGACCGTGTTCCTGACACCCAGCGACAAGTACCAGTTCATCTCCAGCACCTTCGTGCGCGAGATCGCGGTGCTCGGCGGAGAGGTCGACAAGTTCGTCTCGCGCGACGTGCAGGAAAGCCTGCTTTCCAAGGTGCGCAGCCTGGGCCGCGAATGACGCCGCCGCGCCTGCACGCCCTGGGCGATGCGGCGCTGCTGTGCGAGTTGCCGCCGCCGGCCACGTTGGCGCAGCAGCAGCAGATCTGGGCGCTGGCCAGCGAGGCCCTGCAGTGGCGCGGCGTGCACGAAGTGCTGCCGGGCATGAACAATCTGAGCCTCCTCTTCGATCCGGAGCAGGTCGATGCGGCCGAGCTGGAAATGCAGGTGCTGTCCGCCTGGCCCCAGCTCGCAGGCATGGCCATCGAGGGGCGTGACATCCGCATCCCGGTCGTGTATGGCGGCGAAGCCGGTCCCGACCTGGCTGACGTGGCGGCGCACACCGGGCTCACTGCGGCTGAGGTGGTGAGGCGCCACAGCAGCGGCGACTACGTGGTGTACCTGCTCGGCTTCCTGCCGGGCTTCGCCTTCATGGGAGGGCTGCCGCCGGAGCTGGCGACGCCCCGGCGCGCCGAACCCCGGGTGGCGGTGCCGGCCCGCTCCGTGGGCATCGGCGGGTCGCAGACCGGCATCTACCCGCTCGTTTCGCCGGGCGGCTGGCAGCTGATCGGCCGCACCCCGCTCGAACTCTTCGATCCCGCCGCCGCGGAGCCCACCCTGCTGCGCCCCGGCGACCGTGTGCGCTTCGTCGTGGAAAGCGTGGCGCTGTGACGGCAGCGGGCGCTCTCACCGTGCTGCGGCCCGGTCCGCTTGCCTCCGTGCAGGACCTGGGCCGCTACGGCCATCGCGAACAGGGCATCTGCCCCGGCGGTGCGCTCGATGCGCTGGGCCTGGTGCTGGCCAACCGCCTGGTGGGCAATGCCGATGGCGCTGCGGGGCTGGAGCTCACCCTGGGTGGCTGCGAAATCCGCTTCGACACTCCCACCCGCATCGCGCTGGCCGGCGACGATTTCGGCGCACGGCTCGACGGCGCGCCACTGTGGCCCTGCTGGAGCGTGCAGGTCGCGCCCGGCCAGGTGTTGCGCCTGGGCGCGGCCAACGAGTGGTGCGCCAAGGTGGGCCTGCGAAGCTGGCTGGCGGTCGCCGGCGGCATCGACGAGCCCGTGGTCATCGGTTCACGCAGCACCGACCTCAAGGCCGGCTTCGGCGGCCACCAGGGGCGCGCGCTGAAGAAAGGCGACCGCCTGCCGCTGGGACAGCCTCGCCTCGATGCGGCGCGCATGGCGCGTCGGTCCTTCGGCGTTCGCGCGCCCGACTGGGACGCGCAGGAGGACGGCACCGTGGTCCTGCGCGTCATGCCCGGCCCTGAGTTCGAGCAATTCACCACCGCCTCGCGCGAACTGCTGTGGCGGGAGGCCTGGCGCGTCACCACGCAAAGCAACCGCATGGGCAACCGGCTCGAAGGACCGGAGCTCAAGCGCAAGCGCAACACCGACATGCTGTCCTCGGCCGTGATCCCCGGGACCATCCAGGTCCCGCCGTCGGGGCAGCCCATCATCCTGATGGGCGATGCGCAGACCACCGGAGGTTATCCGCGCATCGGGGTGGTGATCCGCGCCGATCTCTGGAAGCTCGCGCGCGCGCCCCTCAACGGGCGGCTGCGCCTGGTCGAGGTCGACGCCACAGCCGCGCTGGCGGCCTGGGCGGCGCAGCGGCAGTACCTGGCGCATGTCACCCAAGGCCTGTCGGCCATGGGATGGATGCTGCCGGCGCACAATGGGACGCAAGGAGAACGCCACCATGCGGATTGACCTCAACGCCGACCTCGGCGAAGGCTGTGACAACGACGAGGCCCTGCTGCAGCTCGTGAGCTCGGCCAACATCGCCTGCGGCTGGCACGCCGGCGACGCGAAGACCATGCGGCAGTGCGTGCGCTGGGCGCTGGACAACGGCGTGGCGATCGGCGCGCATCCCAGCTTCCCCGACCGAGAGAACTTCGGCCGCCGCGAAATGCAGTTGCCGCCTGAAGAAATCATCGCCGGCATGCTCTACCAGGTCGGCGCCCTGGCCGCCATCGTGCGGGCCGAGGGCGGCACGCTGGCCCACGTCAAGCCGCACGGCGCACTCTACAACCAGGCCGTGAAAGACCCCGTGCTGGCCGAGGCCCTGTGCGAGGCCGTGCGCCGCTTCGATCCCGGCCTGCGCTTCTTCGGCCTCGCTGGCAGCGGCATGATCGATGCGGCCCGGCGCGCCGGCCTGACACCGGTGGAAGAGGTCTTTGCCGACCGGGGCTATATGCCCGATGGCAGCCTGGTGCCGCGCAGCCGGCCCGGCGCGCTGATCGAGGACGAGGCGCAGGCCCTGGCGCAGACGCTCTCGCTGGTGCGCGACCACCAGGTGCGCGCGGTCGACGGCACGGTGGTCGAGATCCATGCGCAGACCGTCTGCCTGCATGGCGACGGCGCACACGCGCTCGCCTTCGCGCGCCGCATCCGCGAACGCCTGACAGCGGAAGGCATCGCGATCGCCGCGACGTGAATATCCTGCTGACCGGCTTCGAGCCTTTCGACAAGGAGGCGATCAATCCCTCGTGGGAGGCGGTTCGCGCGCTCGACGGCTGGCGCTGCGAGGGCGCGCTGGTGCACGCGCGGCGCATCTCCTGTGTCTTCGGCGCCGCGCTGCGCGAGCTCGATGCGGCCATCGACGAGCTGCAGCCGGTGCTGGCGATCGGTGTCGGCCAGGCCGGTGGGCGCAGCGAGATCACGCCCGAGCGCGTGGCGATCAACGTGGACGATGGCCGCATCTGCGACAACGCGGGCTGTCAGCCCATCGACCAGCCGGTGGTGGCGGGCGCGCCCGCGGCCTATTTCTCGACGCTGCCGATCAAGGCCATGGTGCGCGCCCTGCGTGCGGCCGGCATCCCGGCGTCCGTGTCGAACAGCGCCGGAACCTTCGTCTGCAACCACCTGTTCTTCGGCTTGATGCATCGCATCGCGACGCGCCCGGCGCCGGCCCTGCGCGGCGGCTTCATCCACATCCCCTGCTTGCCGGAGCAGGCGGCGAGCCTTCCGGGCATGCCCAGCATGTCGTTGGACACGGTGGTCGACGCGCTGCGCATCGCGGTCGCGACCGCACTCACGGTGCACGACGACGTGCGCGAGACGGGCGGGCAGATCAGCTGAGCATCACGCGCCGCAGCCAGGGCACCAGCGTCGCATTGACGACCTCCGGCTTTTCCATCGTCAGCATGTGGCCGCAGGCCTCGACCCACACCAGTTCCGCGTGCGGCATCAATTGGGCCAGCTCGCTCGAGCATTCGGGCGCGGTGAGGCGGTCGCTGTCGCCGCACATGATCAGCACCGGGCAGCGCAAGGAGGCCAGGTGCGTGCGCTGGTCGGGCCGCTCCATGAGGGCGCGGTTCTGGCGGATCAACTGCTCGGCGCCGGCATCCAGCACCAGCTCCACATAGCGGCGCACCAGCGCGGCATCGGCGGCCTGGTTGGGATGGAAGGCGAAGCCGGCGTTGAACTCGATCACGTCGCGCGCTTCGCCGCGCTCGAAGAGCTCGATCGCCGAGGTGCGCAGCTCGTACATCTCCGGCGTTTCGGGCCGCGGGTTCGTCCCCAGCAGTGCCAGGCCGGCGATGCGTTCCGGCGCCTGGCGCGCGGCCTCCATCGCGATCATGCCGCCCATCGAGGCGCCGCACAGCACCAGCGGGCCGGGATGCTCGCGCAGCAGGGCCGAGGCCATGGCCTCGATGCGTTCGTGCCGCATGTGGACGTCGCTCACGCGCACGTCGAGATGGGCTGGGAGGGCGGGAAGCTGGGCTTCCCAGAGGCGCTCGTCGCAGGCGAGGCCGGGGAGCAGGACAAGTCGGGGCATCGCCGCATTCTCATCGAATCGGCTTTGCTCGGGCCGCTTCGCATGTCCGTCGATGCGAGGGACGCAGCACCGACACGTATTGCGGGGACAATGGCGCACCCCATGTCCATCGAACTCATCCTGATCCGCCACGGCGAAACCGACTGGAACCGCGAGCTGCGATTCCAGGGGCACATCGACGTTCCCCTCAACGACACCGGCCACGAGCAGGCACGCCGCCTGGGCTTGCGCATGGCGCGCGAGTCGGCGCACCACCTCGTCAGCAGCGACCTGATGCGGGCGCAGCAGACGGCGGCGCCGGCCGCGCAGCAGCTCGGGCTCGACATCCTCACCTCCGTCGCGCTGCGCGAGCAGAACTTCGGCCTCGTCGAAGGCATGCGGGCCGAGGAGATCCAGGCGCAGCACCCGCGCGCGTGGGAGGACTGGCTCAAGTTCAACGAGGACCACGCCATGCCGGAGGGCGAGTCGACCCGGCAGTTCCATGCCCGCGTCATGGAGACCCTCGGCAGCCTCGCGGCCACGCACGCGGGAAAGACGGTGATCGTCGTGACGCATGGCGGCGTGCTGGACATGGTCTGGCGTACCGCCCGCGGGCTGGGGCTCAATGGTCCGCGCCGCAGCGAAATCCCCAATGCCGGATTCAACCGCATCCGCGTCGCCGATGCGGCGCGGCCCACGGCGATCGACATCCTGGACTGGGCCGACACCGCCCACCTCGACGGCCTGCCGGCGCAGCCAACCTACGACCAGGAGCGGCACCTGCGCAAGTCATGAGCCTTCCGGTGCGCTGCAGCTTTCCTGCCGCAGTACCGGCAGCAGTTGCGGCGCCAGTGACTTCAGCAACTGCACCGGCAGCGCGCTCGTGAAACGGTAGCGGGCGGCATAGGGCTCCCGCACCGAGGCGACCAGCGTGCCGTAGTACCGATCGCCGAGGGTGAAGGCGAAGGTGGCCGTGCGCTCGACCTTGCGCTCGGCGATCACGCGGCCGCCGCGCCCGTAAACCTGGAAGCGGCGGTCGCCGGTGCCGGTCTTGCCGGTGATCTCGATGGGCTTGCCGTTCTCGTCCGGCAGCGCGCCGTAGAGCCGGCGCGCGGTGCCGCTGCGCACCACATCGGCGAGTGCTCGCCGCACCGCCTGCGCGACCTCCGGCGCCAGCACCTGCTGCGGGTTGTCGACGCGCGCTTCGAGCCGAGTCTCGTAAGGCGTGCCGCGTGCGAAGTGCAAGGCGGTCACGCCGGGCTTCGGCAGCCGCCGTCCGTCGTTGGCCAGGATGCCCATCAACTCGGCCAATGCCGCCGGCCGGTCGCCGGAGGCGCCGATCGCGGTGGCATAGGAAGGCGTCAGCGAGGCGAAGGGATAGCCCAGCCGCTGCCATGTGCGGTGGATCTGGGCGAAGGCATCGTCCTCGATCAGTTCGCGGATGCGGCGGTCCTGCGCGCGCTTGTGGCGCGTCTTGAAGAGCCAGGCATAGCTGTCCTGGCGCTCCTGCACGCTGGCGTCCAGCACCTCGGTCAACGAGGCACCGGGGTGCCGGCGCAGGTAGCCCACCAGCCACAGCTCCAGCGGATGCACGCGGGCGACGTAGCCGCGGTCGCCCAGCGAAAGGGCGGAATAGGTCCCGTGCATCTTGCGAAGTGCGCGTGGCGATTCGGCGCCGCGGCCGAGCTCGCGCACCAGCAGCGCTTGCAGCTGCGCTTCGTCGGCCTCGGGTTCGAGGCTGAACAGCACGCTGGCCAGCCGTGGCGCCGTCGGCCGCCGCAGGCCCTTGAGCAGCAAGGCCTGCGCCTCGGCCGGCGACTTGTCCTTGTACTTGCGATGGAAGCGAGTGAGGTAGGCCGAGCCCTCGCGGTCGGCGAAGAGCACCAGCATCTCGCGCCGCCCCGGGTCGGCCGGGTCTTCCAGCAGCTGGCGGCCGGTGGCGCCTTCGCCGTACATCCGATGGCGCACGATGTCCCGCATGAGCCGGATGAACACCAGGTTGACCGAGTGCCGGAAGGCCTCCTGCACCGTCATCGGTCCGCCGCGCGTGCGATCGAAGTTGCTGAAGCTGTGCAGGCCGCCGCCGGTGAAGAAGGCCTCACCTTCGCCGGCCGAGTAACGGCGTTGCATGGCCGCTTCCAGCATGGCCGCGAGGCCGCGATCGCCCTCGTTCAGAAGGTACTGACGGGCCCATCGGCCCAGGGGGTCGCGCTCGCTCGGCTGCCAGGCGGAGATCGCGGCCTGGCCGGCCCCGGCCCAGCGCCCGTGCAGTTCGGCCACCACTTCGAGATAGGTGACCAGCGTGCGCAGCTTGGCGGTGGAGCCGAGATCGAGCCGCCCACCCTGGTTCATGTCGAAAGGCTGGTCGACGCTGTCGGCCTGTATGCGCAGCAGGTTCCTGCCGGCGGCGCGTTCGTAGAGCGTGAAGCTGTAGGCAAGGTGGCGCGGATCGTCGCCGGTGCCCAGCAAATGGTGCCCGTAGAGGCCGGCGGCGCGGGCCGCTTCCGGCGTGCGCAACTGCATCAGTGCATGGGCGGCGGTGGCCTGCGCCGGGGCGTGAAGGGTGCCGTCGATTTCGAGGTCGAGGCGCTCGAGATCATAGGTGCGGTGCACGTCGAGCAAGGCGGACAACTCGCCGCGCAGTGCGTTCAGTGCCTTGCGCCCGATGAAATCGGGCCGCGGCGCGGGCGGCACCTCGCGTATCCACTTCAGCCTGGCCTTGAACGCCGCATCCCGCAAGGAGGGCGCGATGACGCCCGCGTCGGCCATCAGACGCAGGTAGCTGTCGGTGAGCCGGCCCAGGCTCTCGCCATCGTCCTGCAGGTGCTGCGCGGGGCGCCGCTGGGCGATGATGAGCGACAGCGCCTGCTTGAAGGCCTCGGCCTGGCGCTCGAGCGCCTCTTCCGTGGCTCGGGCGCCCTCGGCGTTGTCGGCCAGCAGGCGACTGAGTTCACCGATGTCGCGTCCGTACCAGGCCCACAGGCCGTCGCCCACGCCGTGCACCTCGCCGTAGCCCGGGCGCGCGCCCAGCGGCACGGTGTCCAGGTAATCGACCACGATTTGCCGGCGCCGCTGTTGCGTGTCCTCGCCGCCGTGGTACGCGCGCAGCGAGGCCGTGGTCATCTGCCGCAGCTTGTCGCCGACCGACCCGGTGCGTCCGTGGGGCGAATGGCGGTACTTCTCGATCTGGGTGGCCAGCGTGCTGCCGCCGGAAGCCGAGCGCGACAGGCCCAGCGCTCGCTGCAATTGCTCGAAGCCGGCCTTGGCGAAGCGCTCCGGGTCCAGCGCGGGATTGCGCTGGGCCGGCTCGGCGTCGAGCAGGTGGCGGTCCTCGACGAAGAGCAGGGCGTCCACCAGCAGTGGCGGCACGTCCTCGAAGCGTTCGTACACGCGCTGCGGCACACGGGTCTGCGTCAGCGTCCGGGCCCGGCAGTCGCGTACCGTGAGTCCGGCCTGGTTCTTCTCGCGCCACGGGCCATAGAGGCCGTGGTCGTAAAGTGCCACGAGGCGCGGCGACATGCGTGCCTGTTCGGTCACCTGGTAGCCGCGCGCCTCCAGCCGCTCGATGAACTCGGGCATGCGCCTGTAGCCGAGCCGCTCGTCGTAGGGACCGCTCCGCGGAAAGCGCAGGGCGTCGCTCGGGCCGGCGGCCACGCTGAAGTGCGCGTCGCGCCCGAGATCGCGCCAGAAGGCGGACTGCAGCCGCGCGGTGCGCAACTCGTCGACCGCAACGGCAACGAGCGCCCCCGCCGCGGCGAGTCCCGCGCCGAGCCACAGGAGCGTCCTGAACCTTGCCACGATCTGCCTCCATCGAGCCCGTGCCGCGGGTTCTGCAGATCGGATGATGCGCTCTTTCGGCGCGGTTGTGGGACCTGGTGACCGTGATGTCGGGCGGAACCCCCGGCATGCGGACAGGCTCCAAGAAAGACCGGCATTCCCGCCGGCAGGAGGTGCAACCATGTTCCAACTGAAGCATTGGCAAGACGCCGTCAATGGCGCGCTGGGTGCCTGGCTGGTTCTCTCACCCTGGATCCTGGGCTATTCCGGCAACGCTGCCGCCATGCCGAATGCGGTGATCGTGGGTATCGCGCTGATCGCCACGGCGCTCGGCGCGATGCTCCTTCCGCGCGCATGGGAAGAGTGGACGGAAGCAGCGCTGGGGCTGTGGCTGATGGTGTCGCCATGGGTGCTGCGCTTCAACGGCAACGCCGACGCGATGCTCACCGCGGTCGTGACGGGCCTGGTCGTTATGGTGCTGGCGCTGTGGACTTTGTCGACCGACGAGGAATACAGCCGCTGGTGGCACCGCATCGCGCACTGAAGAAGCTGCAAGCAATCCCGCCGCGCCGGCTCATCCCGCCCAGGCGGGGCCACCCGGCGCGGCGTTCAGCGTCGACGCGGTGACGCATTGAACGTCAGGCGCGGAAGCCCCAGAGCTGCATAGACCTGGTCGGCCCGGCGCCGCAGGCGCAGCGATTCGGGCTGGGCATTGACCTGCTGCTGCAGAAGGCCCTGCGCGCTCGCCAGCGTGCTGGCGGTGCCGCTGGCGATCAGCGCATCGAGGTAGACCTGCTCGAACAGGTCGCGTTGCGCATGGCTGCCGCCGATCTCCACCAGGCGCGGCAGCGCCAGACCGAGGCCCTCGAGTGTGCCGGCGGCATCGCCGCGCGCGTGCGCCAGCAAGCCCCGGGCCGCGGGCACGCAGACGCGTTCCCAGGCGGCATGCGTGGACGCCGGCGCGCCGGCCGCAAACGCCTCGATGTTGTGCAGCAACTGCCCCGCCTCGGGGCGCCCCGCACGTGCGAGGCCATAGAGGTACTGCAGATCGAGAAAGGGCAGAACGTGGTCGTCGAGCCGCCCGGCCAGGTAGCCGGCAAGGTCCTGCCAGCGCTCGCCCACGTCGATGCCGGCGAGTTCCAGGCGGGCCAGCAGCGAGACCGCGCCGATCTGGTCCTGCGAGTACGCCTTGACCACGCCCCACACCTGCCCGTCGTAGACGGCGAGCGCCTCGGCGTCGCGACCCAGGTCGATCAGGAAGAGCGCCATGTGCCACCAGTTGTGCGTGACCATGAAAGAGTTGAGACCGGTCCAGGTGTCGCTCACGCTGCGCATGAAGTCCAGGCCCTCGGCCAGCCGTCCCTCGGTCAGCATCACGTGGGCGAGGGCATGGTGCGCCCAGGGCTCCTTGCGAACCATCGCGATGGCGCGGCGCGCGCTGGCCTCGGCCTCGCGCAGCAGGTGGCATTGCTCCTGGCCGAAGGCCAGCATGCCGTGCACATAGGGCACGTCGGCCGCGGCGGGCAGGGCCGCCAGCGCGAGTCGCAGCATGCCGGGACAGTCGCCGATGTTGAAGCAGTGGTACTGCCCGAGCTTGAGCGAAGCCAGGTCGCGCGGATGTTCCCGGGCCTGCTCGTGGTGCAGGGCGATCGCCTGAGTGATGTCGCCCTCGGCCCAGGCGGCGACGGCTTCGATGTAGCGCCGCTCGCGCGGGGTGGCACGGGCCGCGCCGGCTTGCGCCCGCTCGAGGAAAGGCCGTGCGTTGGGAACGGCATCGCGCGACTCGGCGAACAGGTGCAGCGTCGCGCAGTAGGCCTGTACCAGCGGGCTGTCGTCCTTTGCGGCTGCGAGCACGTCGGCGGCGCGCGCTTCGCATGAGACGAAGCCCTCGACGAAGTCATTGACCGCGCGCAGGCTGGAGGGGTCACTCGAGGTGAGGGGATTGCCCAGGCTGTCTTGCATGCGGCCTATTCTGCCGCCGGCGCATCCTCGCCGCGACGGTCCCCTACACCCCCGCCTGCTGGTGCCGATACTCCTGCGTCAGCCCGCCGTAGCCATAGGCCGCGGCGCGTGCGTCGATGAGATGCACGTAGGAAACTTCGTGCAGGTTCTTCCGCAGTGCCGCCAGCGCGCCGTAAATCTCTCGCAGGTAGCGGGCTTTCTCGGCCTTGGTGTTCGTCTCGTCGGTGATGCTGATGTCCAGGTGGAAAGCCGACTTTCCGAGCTCGGTCAGCGAGCGGCCGCCGATGAACCAGGCGTCGGCGGGAATGTACTGCACGGTGGTGGCGATCACGGCCAGCTTCTTGCCCAGCACGCTCTGGGTCAGCTCGGCCACGGTGTCGACGACGCGGCGTGTGAGCTGGGCGTCGGGTTGGCCGGACAGGTGAATCACGATGTGAGGCATGGCGCTTGTCCTTGAAGGGATGAGGACTTCATTCTGCGGAAAGGTAATCCATCCGAAAAGCGGGAAGATATGATGGATGTCATCGGCTAAGCGAATGGATGAAGCATGCAGACCTTCGACCTGGAGCAGCTCAGGACCTTCGTCACGGTGGTCGAGGCGGGCAGCCTCACCGCGGCCGCGCCCCAGGTTTTCCTGTCGCAGTCCGCCGTGAGCGAGCAGATGCGCAAGCTGGAGGAACGGGCCGGACAAGTCCTGCTCAGCCGCAGCAAGTCCGGCGTTCTGCCCACGGTGGCCGGCACGCGCCTGCTGGCCTATGCGCAGCGACTGCTGGCGCTGGCGGACGAGGCCCTGCGCGATCTGCGCGGCGAAGCCCTGCAAGGTGAGCTGCGCCTGGCCGTCACCGATTACTTCCGCCCCGGAGAGCTGGCGCGCCTGCTCGCTCGCCTGGGTGAACGCTACCCCCAGGTGCGCCTGCATGTGAGCGTGCTGAAGAGCGGGGCGATCGAGTCCGGCTACGCGCAGGGCGAGTTCGACGTGGGCGTCACGATGCGGGTCGCGGGGCAGGGGGACAAGGCGGACGCAAAGGCGCCCGTGCTGCGCCGAGAGTCACTGGCCTGGATGGGCGCCGCCGGCCTGCGCGTCGCGCGCGGCGAGCCGCTGCGCCTGCTGGTGCTGCCCGACACCTGCTCGCTGCATCAGTTCACCGTGGGGCTTTTGCAGCGGCGGCGCGTGCCCTACACCGTGGCGCACGTGGCCTCGGGCGTGGCGGGGCTGCAGTCCGCGCTGGCGGCGGGCCTCGGCGTGGCATGCCTCAACGAGTCCGCCCTGTGCGAGGGCGTGGCGCGCCTGGTGCCGCCGCATGGGCTGCCGGCGCTGCCGCGGGTGGTGTTCCAGCTGTTGCCGCCGCGCCGCGGCGAGACGGCGTTCGTCGCGCGGGCCCGCGAGATGCTGGCCTCGCAATTCTCCTGAGCAGCGTTCAGGCGTTCGGGCGTTCAGGAGGCCGTCGGCCGGTCAGCGTGCCCGCACAGCAGGCGGCGGCCAGTCGGCCGCGTCCTGGGCATGCAGGTCGTCTGCGCTCACCAGCTCATCGCCGACAGGTCGTTGCAGAAGATGGGCACGGCGGTCCACAGACCCTTGACGCCCTTCTTGGCCACCGAGGGGAACTGGGGCTGGTACAGAAAGCCGTTGGCGGCATCTTCGGCCAGCAGGCGCTGAGCATCGCCCAGCAGCTTGGCACGCTCGGCCGGGTTGCCGGTCGAGACCAGCTTGTTGTAGATGCCGTCGAAGGCCTGCGACTTGTAGCCCCAGTAGTAGTCGGGCTTGGTGTAGTTGTCCAGATCGAAGGGTTCGACGTGCGAGACGATGGTCAGGTCGTAGTTGTGGCCGCCGCCGTAGGTGCCGCTGAGCCACTGGGCCCATTCCACGTTCTGCAGCTTGGCCACGATCCCCACCTTGGCCAGCATGGCGGCAATCACCTCGCCGCCCTGGCGTGCGTAGGGCGGTGGCGGCAGCGTCATGGTCAGTTCCAGCGGCGTCTTCACGCCGGCTTCGGCCAGCAGCTTCCTGGCCTTCTCGGGGTCGAAGGGATTGACGGCGGTGGTGTCCACGTAACCCTCGGCACCGGGCACGTAGTGGCTGCCGATGGGCACGCCGAAGCCGTCGGCAGCGCCGGCGATCACCGCCTTGCGGTCGATCGCTGCCAGGATGGCGCGGCGCACGCGCACGTCGTCCAGCGGCTTGTGCTTGCTGTTGATGGCCAGGATGGTCTTGGCGCGCGAGCCGCGCAGGAGCACCTGGAACTGCGGGTTGTTGCGGAACTGCGCCACCGTGCGCGTGCCGATGGAGGTGAACACGTCCACGTCGCCCGCCAGCACCGAGGCGGCCTGCGCCGCCGAGTCGGAGATGAAGCGGAAGGTGGCCCGCTTGATCTTGATCGACGAGGCATTGCGGTACTCAGGCCAGGCCGTGAGCGTGAGCGAGGCGCCCTTGACCCAGTTCTGCAGCGTGTAGGGGCCCGTGCCCACCGGCTGCGTGGCGTTGGTGGGTGCGCTCTTGGGCTCCATGATCGAGGCCGTGGGCTGCCCCAGCAGGAAGGGCAGGTTGGGGTCGATCTCCTTGTTGATCAGAACCACCGTGTAGTCGTCGACGATCTGCGTGCTCAGCGCGGCGTAGGTGCGCTTGTCCTTGTTGGTGCTCTTCTCGCCGCCGGCGCGGTCGAAGGAGAACTTGACGGCCTGCGCGTTGAAGGGCTCGCCGTTGTGGAACTTCACGCCGCGGCGCAGCTTGAAGGTGTAGGTGCGCAGGTCGGGCGAGACTTCCCAGCTCTCGGCCAGCAGGGGCGTGACCTTGCCGTCGTCGTGGATCTTGGTCAGCGTCTCGTAGACGTTGTAGAGCGTGATCTCGCCGATGGCGGCGGCGGCGTTGGCGGTCGGGTCGAGGCCGGGCGGCTCCAGCGTCATGCCCAGCACCAGGGCGTCCTTGCGGCCCTGCGCGAAGGCCTCGGGCAGGGCCAGCGGCAGGCTGCCCAGGGCGGCGGTGGTCAGGAGGGTACGGCGGTTGAGCATGGCGTCAGACTCCGGGATGAAAAAAAGCGTATGCGCGACGTTATAGCAATTGAACGGCCCGCGGCTCCGCGCGCGGCACGGCAGCGAGCAGCGCCTGGGTGTAGGGGTGCTCGGCATGGGCGAACAGGCGCGAGGGCGCGCCGCGCTCCACCACCACGCCGCGGTGCAGCACGCACACCTCGTCGCACAGGTGGTTGACCACGGCCAGGTCGTGGCTGATGAGGAGGTAGCTGATGCCGTACTGCTGCTGCAGGTCCTGCATCAGGTTGAGCACCTGGGCCTGCACCGAGACATCGAGCGCGCTCACCGGTTCGTCGGCCACGATCAGCCGGGGGCGCGTGATGAGCGCGCGCGCGATGGCGATGCGCTGGCGCTGCCCGCCGGAGAACTCGTGCGGGTATTTGTCCAGGTCGCTGCTGCGCAGGCCGACGGCGGACAAGGCTTCCGCGGCGCGCTCGCGCTGCTCGGCGCGTGTGGCCTGCGCCAGGGCGGCCAGCGGCTCGGCCACGATGCGGGCGACGGTCATGCGCGGGTCGAGCGAACCGTAGGGGTCCTGGAAGACCATCTGGAAGTCGCGCCGGGCGGCCTTCAGCGCATCGGCAGACAGCCGGTGCAGGTCGCGCCCGTCCAGCAGCACGCGGCCGGCGGTGGGCCGGTCCAGCGCCATCACCAGCCGGGCAATGGTGGACTTGCCCGAGCCCGATTCGCCGACGATGCCCAGGCTGCGGCCCGGTTCGACCGAGAAGCTGACGCCGTTGAGCGCCTGCACCGTCGGCGGCGGCGCCAGCAGGCGCTCGCGCGGCAACGGGTAGTGCCGCACCAGGTTCTCCACCTGCAGCAAGGGTGCGCCGGTCATGCCGCGACCTCCGCCACCTGGAGGGAGGCGTCGCCGGCGCGCACTGCGTCGAGGCGGATGCAACGCACGCCGTGCTCGTGGCCCACCGATGTCAGGGGCGGCGGGGTGGCGAAGCAGGCGTCGGCGGTGTAGGCGCAGCGTCCGGCGAAGGGGCAGCCCGGCGGCAGGTCGACCAGCTCGGGCACGCTGCCGCGGATGGTGGCCAGGCGCCCGCCGCGCGGTGCGCCCAGCGCCGGCCGGGCCGCGAACAGGCCCTGCGTGTAGGGATGCTCGCGGCGCGCGAAGACCTCGGCGGTGGGGCCCGACTCGACGATGGTCCCGCCGTACATCACGAGCATGCGTGAGACGTTCTGCGCGATCACGCCCAGGTCGTGCGAGATCAGGATCAGGGCCATCCCGCGCTCCTGCACCAGGCCCTGGATCAGCTCCAGGATCTGCTTCTGGATCGTCACGTCCAGCGCGGTCGTGGGCTCGTCGGCGATCAGCAGGTCGGGGCCGCAGGCCAGCGCCATGGCGATCACGATGCGCTGTCGCTGGCCGCCGGAGAACTGGTGCGGGTAGGCATCGAGGCGCTTGGCGGCATCCGGAATGCCGACGCGTTCGAGCAGCGCCAGGGCTTCGGAACGCGCCTCGCGTGCCGACAGGCCGCGGTGCAGGCGCAGGGGCTCGGCCACCTGTCGGCCGATGGTGTGGACCGGGTTCAAGGCCGTCATGGGCTCCTGGAAGATCATGCCCATGCGGTCTCCGCGCAGTTGGCGGTAGCGCTTCTCCGGCAGGCCGACCAGTTCCTGCCCTTCGAAGCGGATGCTGCCCGTGACGTGCGCGGCGGACGGCAGCAGCCCCATCAGCGCCTGCACCGTGATCGACTTGCCGCACCCCGATTCGCCCACCAGGCCCAGAGTCTGACCGCGCTCGAGCGAGAAACCGACGCCACGCACCGCATCGGCCGGGCCGCGCTGCGTCTGCAAACGGATGCGAAGGTCCTGGACTTCGAGCAGGGGCATGGTGGCAGGTGAGGGTGTCAACGTTTGCGGGCCAGGCGAGGATCGAGCAGGTCGCGCAGCCCGTCGCCGAGCAAATTCAGCCCCAGCACGGCCAGCACGATCGCCATGCCGGGGAACACCGCCAGCAGCGGCGCCTGCCACATCATGGTCTGCGCCTCGGCCAGCATGCGGCCCCAGGACGGCTGCGGTGGCTGCGTCCCCAGCCCGAGAAAGGACAGGGCCGCCTCGGCCAGGATGGCGATCGCGAAGCGGATGGTGCTCTGCACGATCAGGATCGCCGAGATGTTGGGCAGCACGTGCTGCAGTGTGATGGCGAGTTGGCCTTTGCCGGCCGCCCGCGCCGCCGCGACGTATTCGCGCGACCACACTGCGTTGGCCGATGCGCGCGCGATGCGGGCGAAGGTCGGGATGTTGTAGATGCCGATGGCGATGATCGCGTTGACGATGCCGGGGCCGAACACCGCCGTGAGCATGATGGCGGACAGGATCGCCGGGAAGGCGAGCGAGAAGTCGGTCAGGCGCATGATGCCTTCCTCGACCCAGCCGCGCCGTGCCGAGGCCAGCAGGCCCAGCGCCGTGCCCGCGATGAGGCCGATGCCGACAGCGATGATGCCCACGAGGATGGAGGCGCGTGCACCGACCAGCAGTTGCGAGGCGACGTCTCGCCCGAACACGTCCGTGCCGAGCCAGTGGCGCTCGTTCGGACCCTGCAGCTTGTTGGCGATGTCCATCTCGTAAGGAGACCAGGGCGTCCACACGTACGACACCCCTGCGGCCAGCAGCAGCAGGACCGTGAGCGCCGCGCCGATGACGAAGCTGCGGTGCTGCAGCGCGCGCCGCCAGAAGCCGGGTGGGGCCGGCGCCGCTGCGCCGGGGGGCGGCGCGGCGTCGGTGGTCGGCAATGTGCTGCTCATATGTCGGAGGCCTTGAGGCGCGGATCGATCGCCGCGTACAACACGTCGACCACGAAGTTCACGATGACGACCATCGCGGCGAGCAGCATCACGCAGTTGCGCACCACGATCAGGTCGCGGTTGGCGATCGAGTCGAAGATCAGCTTGCCCAGGCCCGGCAGATAGAACACCCGCTCCACGACGATGGTGCCAGCCAGCAGCTCCGAGAACTGGAGCCCCATCACCGTGACGACCGGGATCATGGCGTTGCGCAGCACGTGGCCCCAGAGCACCGCGTTCTGGGACACGCCCTTGGCGCGGGCGGTGCGCACGAAGTCCTCTCGCATCACTTCCAGCACGGCGGAGCGGGTGATGCGCGCCAGGATCGCGGCCTGCACTGCCGCCAGCGACAGGGCCGGCAGCAGCAGGGCCTTCAGGCCGGCGCCGACGCCTTCGCTCCAGCCGTCGAAGCCGCCGGCGGAGAACCACTGCAGCGTGACCGAGAAGACCAGGATCAGCAGGATCGCGAACCAGAAATTGGGAATGGCGATGCCCACCTGCGTCAGGCCCATGAGGCCGACGTCACCCAGCTTGTTGTGGTTGGCCGCCGCCGTCACGCCCACGATCAGCGCGAGCACGGTCGTGAAGGCCATGGCCATCAGGGCCAGCGGGACGGTGAGGGCGAGGCGCTCCAGGATCAACTCGAGCACCGGCGAGCCATAGGCGTAGCTGTTGCCCAGGTCGCCGTGCAGCATGCCGGCCACCCAGTGCCAATAGCGGGTCCAGGCGGGCTGATCCAGCCCCAGCTTGGTGGCCAGCGCGGCCACCGCTTCGGGCGAGGCGTCGGCGCCCATCAACATCTGCGCGGCATTGCCCGGCAGGATCTCCAGGACCAGGAACACGATCACCGAAGTGGCGATCAACGTGGCAATCAGCGTAAGGACGCGTTTGAACAGGAACAGACTCATGGGGCGGGCCGCAGCATAACCTGTAGACGCAATGGGCGTGCCTGGCTGCTCGCGAAGTTGCGGCCCGGCCACCCCGGCAGGCGCCACGGCGGTGGGGGTTTCGGCCTTCTGCGGGGCGTGGCGGCGAGGGGAAGGCCGATAATCGAGCCCATGGCCCTCATGATCACCGACGAATGCATCAACTGCGATGTCTGCGAGCCGGAGTGCCCGAACGACGCGATCTACATGGGCGAGGAGATCTACGAGATCGACCCGCACAAGTGCACCGAATGCGTGGGCCACTTCGACGAGCCGCAGTGCGTGCAGATCTGTCCGGTAGCCTGCATCCCTACCAACCCTCAGCACGTGGAGTCGCGCGAGACCCTGTGGCAGAAGTTCGAGCGCCTGTCGGCGGCCAGGGCGGCGGCCGACAACACGCCGCCCGCGGGCGCTCAGGCCTAGCCTGACGCGCCGCTGCGCGCGGTCGCCTTGTCGGACTTTTTCGCCGCCTTCTCTGTCTTCTTCTTCGCCGTGGCCGCGGGGTCGCGCGCGCTGAAGTAGTCGGGCTCTTTCTTGCCCTTCTTCTTCCTGCTGGCACCATCGGCGACGGTCTCCGTCTTCTGTGTTGTGCTCGCCGAGCGGCGGCTGTCGATCAGCGTGGGGCGGGTGGCCAGCGCCGCCTTTTCCTGCACCAGGCGATCGCGTTCCATGCGCTTGCCGGCCGCCTGGGCTTCGTGCGTTGCTCGGTTGGCGTCGCGCTGCTGTGCGGCATCGCGGGCATCGTCGACGGCGAGGGGCTTGCCGCCTTCGCAGGGCCGATCGGAGTAGCTGTTGCCGCAGCGCCAGGCCGTGGTGCCGGCGGCGATCGCAGGTGCCGTCAGCAGGCACGCCGCGATGGCCGGCGTGAGGAGGGCATTGGTCCAGTTCGTCATTCTTGCGTCTCTCCCTTTCGTGGTTGCCGCTCAGACCGGAGCGGGCGGACCGCCTTCGCCCGGCTCGCGCCGCGGCGGCTTGGGACGCGGCGGCTTGCTCGTGTGGATGAGCAGCGTGGCCTTGTCCATCTCGCCGGCTACCAGCGCCGGGAAGGCGTGCAGCGTGCGGGCGATCGCGTCCTCGATCGCCTCGCGCTGTTCTTTCAGTGGCTTCTTCAGCACCCAGCTCACCACCTCGGACTTGACGCCCGGATGGCCGATGCCCAGGCGCAGCCGCCAGTAGTCCGCAGTGCCCAACTGGGCGTGAATGTCGCGCAGCCCGTTGTGGCCGGCATGGCTGCCGCCACGCTTGAGCTTGGCCTGCCCGGGGACGACGTCGAGCTCGTCGTGCACCACCAGGATCTCGTGCGGCTCGATCTTGAAGAAGCGGGCCAGTGCGGCCACCGATTTGCCCGACAGGTTCATGTAGGTCTGTGGTTCGAGCAGCCAGACCGGCTGCCCGCCCACCTGCATGCGCGCCGCCAGGCCGTGGTAGCTGCGCTCCGGCTGCAGCACGAGCTTGCGTTCGCGCGCGAGCGCGTCGATCCACCAGAAGCCGGCGTTGTGCCGCGTGGCCTCATATTCCGGGCCGGGATTTCCGAGGCCGACGAACAACTTGATCATGGGCGGATTATCGGTGGGGCGATTCGCCAATGAAAAACGGCCCGCCGAGGGCGGGCCGTTTGCGGGAATCGCAAGAACGATTACTTCTTCTTGGCGGGCGCCTTGGCATCCTTCGCGGCGGCCGGAGCAGCTTCGCCGGCGCCTTCTGCAGGTGCGGCTTCTTCCGCGACCAGCGGCGGCACGGCCGACACCGCCACCGGATTGCCCTTGCCGTGGCTGATGTACTTCAGGCCCTTGGGCAGCTTGATGTCGCTCACGTGCAGGGTGGCGTTGTTTGTCAGGCCAGAGAGGTCGACCTCGATGAACTCGGGGAGGTCGGCCGGCAGGCAACTGACTTCGATTTCGGTCATCACGTGGTTCACCAGGTTGTGGTCCAGCTTGACGGCCGGGGACTCTTCCTCGCCCTTGTAGTGCAGCGGCACCTTGACGGTCATGCGGGTGCGGGCATCGACGCGCTGGAAGTCCACGTGCTGCACGAGCGGACGGAAGGGGTGGTACTGCACGTCGCGCAGGAGCACCTTGCTGACGTTGCCGCCCAGTTCCATCTCGAGGATGGAGGAGTGGAAGGCTTCCTTCTTCAGCGCATGCCACAGCGCGTTGTGATCGAGTTCGATCAGCTGGGGCTGGCCTTCACCCCCGTAGACGATACCGGGCGTCTTGCCCGAGATGCGGAGACGGCGGCTCGCACCCGTGCCCTGCTTGGCGCGCTCGTAAGCGACGAATTTCATGACTCACTCCTTGGGAAGTCGACCGCGACCAGTGCGACTCCGGTTTCGAAAAGGGCACCGCGAAAGGTGCCCGGCTTTTTGCTCAGAACAGGTTTTCCTGGTCCGAGAACAAACTCATCACCGAATCGCCCTTGGCGATGCGCTGGATCGTTTCGGCGATCAGCGGCGCCACCGAGAGTTGGCGGATCTTGGTGCAGCCCGTCGCGCCGTCGTTGAGCGGGATCGTGTTGGTCACGACCACTTCGTCCAGCGCCGTGCCCTTGGCGATGCGCTCGATGGCGGGGCCCGAGAAGATGGGGTGCGTGCAATAGGCGTAGACCTTCTTGGCCCCGCGCTCCTTCAGCACCTCCGCCGCTTTGACCAGCGTGCCGGCGGTGTCGATCATGTCGTCCATGATCACGCAGTTGCGGCCGTCGATCTCGCCGATCACGTGCATGACCTCGCTCACGTTGGCGCGCGGACGGCGCTTGTCGATGATGGCGAGGTCGCAGTTGAGCTGCTTGGCCAGCGCGCGGGCGCGCACCACGCCGCCCACGTCGGGCGATACCACGATCAGGTCTTCGTAGTTCTTCTGGCGCAGGTCGCCCAGAAGCACCGGCGAGGCGTAGATGTTGTCGACGGGAATGTCGAAGAAGCCCTGGATCTGGTCGGCGTGCAGGTCCATGGTCAGGACACGCGCGACGCCGACTGTTTCGAGCAGGTTGGCCACCACCTTGGCCGAGATCGGCACGCGGCTCGAGCGCGGGCGGCGGTCCTGGCGGGCATAGCCGAAATAGGGGATCACCGCACTGATGCGCTCGGCCGAGGCGCGCTTGAGCGCGTCGACCATGATGAGCAGTTCCATCAGGTTTTCGTTGGTCGGCGCGCAGGTGGACTGAACCACGAACACGTCGCGTGCCCGGACGTTCTGGTTGATCTCGACGGTGACTTCACCATCGGAAAAACGGCCGACGCGGGCTGCTCCCAGCGAGGTACCGAGGTGCTGCGCGATCTCGGCGGCAAGGCCCGGATTGGCATTGCCGGTGAAAACCATGAAGTCAGGATGGTGAGCCTGCATGAGCGTCCCGGCAAAAAAGCAAATGGCCCGTCAGGGGCCGCCAATACTCTCGTGAATGATGAAGATTTGGCAGGGGAGAAAGGATTCGAACCTTTGCATGCTGGAATCAAAATCCAGTGCCTTAACCAGCTTGGCGACTCCCCTACACAGGTTGGCAGCCAGAAGCCACCCACCGATATATGTCGCATCAAACCACAGAGTGGCCTGATTCTAGGTCGCCCAGCCCACGAGGGGATGGGAGTCCAGATTGCTGCACTTGCGAACCTGCCAGCCCGAAGGCGCCGGGTCCAGTTCCATGTTCGACGGCATGGCCGCGAATACCGAACTTCCCGAGCCGGTCATCCGAGCATTGAGTCCTTGATCGCCGAGCCATCGGATGGCTTCGGTGACCGCGGGACAGAGCCTCTCGGCAACCGGCTGCAGATCATTGCGACCGAAGTCAAGACTTTGGGTCTTGCCCTCGTTGCAAGCAACGTGTGCAGCAAAGCCAGAGAGTATAGCAGGTGGCGTGGCTCGGTGGAGGTCCGGTGCCGAAAAAATGAGGCCGGTATCCAGCCCTTCCGGCGGCTTGACGACAGCGAAGCGTCCGCCGGGCAGGTCGATAGGCGTGAGCCTTTCGCCGATGCCTTCGACCCAGGCATTGCGGCCGCGCAGGAAGAAGGGGACGTCGGCGCCCAGATCCAAGCCGATCTCCTCCAGTTTGGACAGCGGAAGATCGAGCCCCCACAGACGATTGAGCGCCAGCAGGCATGTGGCGGCATCCGATGAGCCGCCGCCCATGCCGGCCTGCGCGGGCACCCGCTTCACGATGCCGATGTGCGCGCCCAGCGGCGTGCCTGCTGCGGCCTGGAGGGCCCGGGCCGCGCGCAGCACGAGGTCCTCGGGCGGCAACGCGGTCGTGAGGTCCTCGCGGCTGAGGAGGCCGTCGCTGCGTGCTTCGACGTGAAGGGTATCGCACCAGTCGATCAGCATGAACACCGACTGCAGCAGGTGATAACCATCCGCGCGCCGGCCCGTGATGTGCAGAAACAGGTTGAGCTTGGCGGGTGCCGGAAGATCGTACAAGGCCTTCATGCGCGCTCGAACACGATGCGCAGGTCCGCGCGCGGCCGGGGCGACTCGCGCGTAGCCTGCAGCCGGCCGGTGCCGATCTGCGAGAGGTCGGGCCGCCAGCCGGGCACGCCCGCATCGCGGCCGGCCAGCCAGTCGAACAGCGCACCGACGGGTATGACGGCACCGGTGGCCGCCTCGATCAGCGCGTCGACCGAATCGAAGCGGCGTGTTTCGCTGCCGTTCCTCAGCAGGGCTTCACCCGGTGCCCAGTGCAACTGCGCCAGCGTGTTGCCGATCGGGCTGGTCAGGAGGAGTTCGCCCGATACCGGATTGCCGCGCAGTTCAAACAAGGCCGAGAAGGTCTGCGCCGGCTCGCTGTCGATGCGCAGCGCGAGCCGCCCGCTCCATGCCTGTCCCGACGCTTCGTCGCGAGACCGGCCACCGGGGCTCGCACAGCCGGCCAGGAACAAAAGCCCGGCCGGACCGGTGCCGAAGAAGAGGCGGCGCTTCAAAGCTTCACGCGCAGACGCTTGAGCGTCTCCTGCAACGTCTCGTTGTCCGAGTCGGCCAGGTAGGCTTCCTTCCAGATCGACAGCGCACGATCTCGCTGACCCTTGACCCACAGCACCTCGCCCAGGTGCGCCCCGATCTCGGGGTCGGGCCGGCGCTTGTAGGCAGCTTCGAGGATGCGCATGGCCTCGTCGGTGTTGCCGAGGCGGAATTCCACCCAGCCGAGGCTGTCGGCGATGAACGGATCCTCCGGCGCGAGCTGCACGGCCTTCTTGATCAGCGTGCGCGCCTCTTCCAGGCGAATCTTGCGATCGGCCAGCGAGTAACCCAGAGCGTTGTAGGCGTTCTGGTCGTCGGGCTTGAGCTCGATCAGGCGGCGCAGCAGACGCTCCATTTCGTCGAGGCGGTTCAGCTTCTCGGCCACCATCGCCTTGTCGTAGATCAGGTCCGTGTCCTCGGGCTTGGCCGTGCTGGCCTGCGCCAGCATGTCGTAGGCGGCCTGGTACTGCTTGGCGTCGCGCAGCAACTGGACCTCGGCCATGAATTTCTGCTTCTTGTCCTCTTCATTGCGCTCCGGCAGTGCCCGCACCAGTTCGCGGGCCTGCGGGAGCTTTCCTTGCCGCGCGAGAAGGGACGCGCGACGCGTCTGCGCCGCCACCAGGTCGTCGGTGCTGTCGATGCGGGAAAGCCAGTGCTCGGCGCCGACGAAGTCCTTGCGCCGCTCGGCCAGTTGCGAGAGCAGCAGGAATGCTTGCGTCTGCCCCCGGCTGCGCGCTTCGGGGTTGTTGCCGGGCGCGTCGGCCATCGCGATATAGCGCTTGAGCGAGCTTTCGGCAGCGGCGTCCTGGCGCGCCTGGGTCTGCAGGCTGCCCAGCAGCAGCCAGGGCTCGGGCAACTCCGGGCGTGCCTTGGTGAGTGCCGCGAGTTCTGCGCTGGCATCGGCGTAGCGCCGTCCTTCCACGAGCACGCGCGCGTAAGCGATGCGAAGCTCGGGAAGAGCCTTGGGCCCGGCCAGGTAGCGCTTGACCAGCGCCTCTGCGTCGGGCCGGTCGGGATCGATCAGCTCCAGGGCCAGCAGCACCGGTGCGTCGGCAGAGGGGTCCATTTCGTGGCCCTTGCGCGCCGCCTCGAGTGCGCCCGGGGCATCGCCTGCGGCCAGCCGGAGCCGGCCGATCGCGCTCCAGGCCGCACCCCCGGTCGCAGGGTTCTTGAGTTCCTCGGCCAGTGCCTGCTCGACCACCGACACCGCGAGCTTCTTGTTGGTCGCCCGGGCATAGTTGCGCGCGATGAGGGCCATCAGGAAGGAGCGTTCCCCCGGGGGCGTCGCGGCCAGTTCGGCCTTGAGTGGCTCGACGGTTTCGCCGATGCGATTCAGCGCGACCAGGATCTGGAGTTCAAAGCGTCGCGCATCGCGCGAATCCGGCAGGGCTTCTTTCCAGGCGCGCGCCGCGGCGAGTGCGGCGTCGCCGGAACGCGCCTGAAGCGCGATCTCGACGGAGCGCTGGAACAGCCTGGCGTCGCGCGAACGCCGCGCGGCATCCAGCACCAACGCGTAACCCGAACCGGGATCGCCGGAACGTGCTGTCAGCTCGCCCATCAGGACTTCGTAGAACAGCTCGGCGGTCATGGCCGAAGGCCGGACCGGCTCCTCGCGCGGAGCGGCGGCTGCGACGGTGGCTGCAGGCGGGGCTGCCGGTTCGATGAGGGGGGCGGGACTGGTCGGTTCGGCAGGCGCGGGCAGCGAGGGCTGCGCCTGCGCGCCCAGGGTGATCAAGGCCAGGAGCGCGGCCGCCGCGAGGCGGGATCGGCGGGGCGAGGGGGTCATCGAACCATAATAATCCATGGCTTTCGAGCCATGGCCGTGCGGGTCTTCGACCCCGTCTTGTTTTCGTGTCAGCGTTCCTCCATGCCTGAACTACCCGAAGTTGAAGTGACACGGCTGGGCTTTGCCTGGCGTATCACCGGCGCGCGCATCGAAGCGGTGCGGCTGGGCAAGCCGCTGCGATGGGCCTTGGCCGTCGAGCCTGCCGAACTGGTCGGTCGTACAGTGCGAGATGTACGCAGGCGCGGCAAGTACCTTCTGGTGGACCTGGACGTCGGCTTGCTGCTGATGCACCTGGGCATGTCGGGCAGCCTGCGTTTCGACCTCGGACTGCCGGCGCCCGGAACGCACGACCATTTCGACCTGGTGACCAGCCGAGGCACGTTGCGACTCAACGACCCGCGGCGTTTCGGCGCGGTGGTCTACGCGCATGACGAGAACGCGCCGCTGGCTGCCAAGTTGTTGGGTGGCCTTGGCATGGAGCCCCTGGAGGCGACCTTCGACGTCGATCGCTTTCACGAGGGATTGCGGCGCCGCAACGCCTCGATCAAGCAGGTCCTGCTGGCAGGCGACCTGGTCGTCGGGGTCGGCAACATTTATGCGTCGGAGGCATTGTTCATCGCGGGCATCCGGCCCAGCCTGCCAGCCTCGCGGATCAGCCGCCCGCGCGCGGTGCGGCTGCATGCCGCGGTGCGGGAAATCCTGGCACGTGCTGTCGAGCGCGGCGGCAGCACGCTGCGCGACTTTGCCAACGTGGACGGACAAAGCGGCTATTTCCAGCTGGAAGCCAGCGTCTACGGCCGTGCCGGCCAACCCTGCAGGGTGTGCGCCACCCCGGTTCGGCAGATCCGGCAGGGGCAGCGCTCCACATATTTCTGCCCCAAGTGCCAAAAGTACTGAAAGCCCGTCAGACTACGAAGTCAGCAGCACCATCCGGTGCTAATATTTTGTAAGCAACCCTTACACGCACTTGACTCGCTCTTTCAATCAGCAGTTCGACCAGCACGGCGCCTGGCGACGCAATTTCGCGCACCGCCTGAAGTGGCTATCGCGGTGGCTGGACGAGAACGAGCTCATGGACCAGAGCGTCGCCGAGCGGCTGCGTGAGCTGGAGTCGCAAATGCGCACCAGCAAGGTCATGGTGGCCTTCGTGGCCGAGTTCTCGCGCGGCAAGTCCGAGCTGATCAACGCGATCTTCTTCGCCGCCTACGGCCGCCGCATCATGCCGGCCAGCGCAGGCCGCACGACCATGTGCCCGACCGAACTGGGTTATGACCCGTCCTTCCAGCCCTGCCTGCGCCTGCTGCCGATCGAGACCCGGTTGGAGCCGCACTCGCTCGCGCACTGGCGCGATCAGTCCGAGCGCTGGACCGAAATCGCCATCGACGTCGAAGACGCCGAGCAGCTCTCGCAGACGATGAACAAGGTGGCCGAGGTCCGGCGCGTTTCCCTGGATGAGGCGCGCGCCCTCGGCTTCTGGAGCGACGAGACCCCCGAGGACAACCCGGTGCCCGATGCCGACGGTCAGGTCGAAATCCCGCGCTGGCGCCATGCGTTGCTCAATATGCCGCATCCGCTGCTCGAACAGGGGCTGGTGATTCTCGACACCCCCGGCCTCAACGCGATCGGCGCCGAGCCCGAACTGACCGTGAGCCTGATTCCCCAGGCCCACGCCGTCGTGTTCATCCTGGGCGCCGACACCGGCGTGACTCGGTCGGACCTGGCCATCTGGCGCGAGCATCTGATCACCGAGGGCGACCCGGGCGAGACGCGCATCGTGGTGCTCAACAAGATCGACACCATGTGGGACACGCTGAGCACCCCAGCCCAGATCGACGCCCAGATCCAGCGCCAACGCAAAGGCGCAGCTGAGCTCCTGGGCGTGCCCTTGACGCAGGTGCTGCCGGTCTCCGCGCAGAAGGGCTTGCAGGCCAAGATCCGGCGCGACGTGCCCTTGCTGCAGGCCAGCCGCCTGCCAGCGCTCGAGGCGGTGTTGGGCGAAGGGTTGCTGGGCCGGCGCGAACGCATGTTGCGACTCGCCGTGGATGCCGGCATCGCGGCCCTGCAGTCGGAGGCGGCGCGCATTCTCAAGGTGCGCCAGCGCGATCTGTCGGAGCAAGCGCTCGAGCTGCAGGGCTTGCGAGGCAAGAACGTGTCGGTCATCCGCCACATGCGCACGCGCATCGAGCAGGAGCAGAGCGAGTTCGAAGGCAGCAACACGCGCATCCTGGCGCTGCGCTCGGTCCAGGGCAAGCTGCTGCGGGAGGTCTATGCGGTCCTGGGCAGCACCGCATTGAAGGCCGACATGGGGCGCCTGTCGGCAGCGCTCAAGCGGCCCGGTATCAAGTTCAATGTGCGCAAGGCCTATGGTGCGACCTTCGATGCGCTGCGCAACAACCTGCGCGAAGTGCAGGCGACTACGGCCGAGATCCAGTCGATGCTGCATGCGACTTTCCGCCAGCTCAATGCCGAGCACGGGTTTGCGCTGCAAGCGCCCGCCGAACCGGATCTGGCGGGCTTCCAGGAGCAACTCAGCCAGATCGAACGCAGCCATCTCCACTACCTCGGGATCGGCAACATGCTGAAGCTCGCCCAGCCGGATTTCTGCGACAAGCTGGTGCGTGCACTGGCCAGCCGGCTGCGCGTGGTCAACGAAGCCGCGATGACCGAGGTGGAGCGCTGGAGCAAGAGCGCGGGCGCCCAGCTCGACGCGCAGCTCAAGGAGCGGCGCCGCAACTTCACCAAGCGCATCGAGGCGGTCGAGCGCATCCAGAACGCCGCCGGCAACCTCGACGAACGCCTCGCGGAACTCGCCGCCCAGGAAAGCGGACTCGCCGAGCTGCACGTGCGCTTGCGCGAGTTCACCGCGCTGCTCACCAGCAACGAGGCGCCGAACGCGGCCTCGGCGCGCGGCGAACTCAGTGCGGCCTGAGGCGCCGGGACCGGCGGCGCAGCGACTGCCGCCCGACTTTGCCGCGCGCGTCGTGACCTGGCAGCGCAGCCACGGCCGCAGCGAGCTGCCGTGGCAAAACACGCGGGACCCCTATCGTGTCTGGCTCTCCGAGGTCATGCTCCAGCAGACCCAGGTCTCGACGGTGCTGGGCTACTTTTCGCGCTTTCTCGAGCACTTTCCCACCGTGGCGGCGTTGGCCGCGGGCACGGAAGACGAGGTGTTCGGTCTCTGGAGCGGCCTGGGCTACTACAGCCGCGCCCGGAACATGCACCGCTGCGCGCAAGAGGTGGTCGCGCGCTTCGGGGGTGTCTTTCCGCGCACCGCTGCCGAGTTGCAGACGCTGCCGGGCATCGGCCGCTCGACCGCAGCCGCCATCGCCGCTTTCTGTTTCGGCGAGCGGGTCGCGATCCTCGACGGCAACGTCAAGCGTGTGCTCACGCGCGTGCTGGCCTTCGATGGCGACCTTGCGACTGCCGCGCAGGAAAAGAGCTTGTGGGCTTTGGCGACGGCGCTGCTGCCCCCGGCAGCGCAGCACGGCGACATTGCCGGCTATACACAGGGCCTGATGGATCTGGGCGCCACCGTCTGCCTTCCGCGCAAGCCGAGCTGCATGATCTGCCCGGCAAGCGAACTTTGCGCGGCGCGGCGGGCCGGCGAACCCGAGCGTTTCCCGGTCAAGACGCGCAAGCTGCGGCGCACCGCCCAATCGCTGTGGATGCTGAAGGCGCATGACTCGCAGGGTCGCGTGTGGCTGGAAAAGCGACCCTCGCGCGGCATTTGGGCCGGGCTGTACTGCCTGCCCGTTGACGAAAGCCGGGGCGCATTGCTGGACCGCCTGTCGTTGGACGCGCGCCGAACGGCCCACGACGGCCCGGCCTTCGTTCACGTATTGACGCACAAGGACCTGCACCTTCACCCGGTATCGGTCCACTGCCCGGACACGCATGCCCCGACCGAGGCCGGCCACTGGTTCGAGGCCGGCGAGTGGGCCGCGCTCGGCTTGCCGGCCCCGGTGCGCAAGCTCCTGCAATCGCAGGATTAGCTCATCGCGTCCAGTTCCCGGTGCCGCTTGAGCGCGGACCAGCGCCCCCCAAAGCCGCGCGCAAGTTGCTCCACCAGGAACACCGATCGGTGCTGGCCCCCGGTGCAGCCGATTGCCACCGTCACGTAGCTGCGGTGATCACGGACCAGAGCGTCGAGCCAGCGCTGGAGGAATTGCTCGATGTCGCCGTACATGCGGGCGACATCGTCGTGTTCTCGCAGCCACTCGATCACCGGCGCATCCCGGCCGTTGAGGGCGCGCAGCGTGGGCACATAGTGCGGATTGGGGAGCATGCGCACGTCGAATACGTAGTCGGCATCCAGCGGCACGCCGCGCTTGAAGGCAAAGGACTCGAACACCAGCGTGAGCGCGCTTTCAGGTGCCGCGATCAGCGCCTTGATGTAGCTCTGCAGCTGCGCCGGCCGGATGAGACTGGTGTCGATCACGTCGGCGCCATCGCGCAGCTCCGCGAGCAGCTCGCGTTCGAGTTCGATGGCCTGTACCAGCACGCGCTGCTGCTCCGGCGCATCGACACCGCCGTCATGGCGCGACAGCGGGTGGCGGCGTCGTGTTTCCGAGTAGCGGCGCACCAGCGCGTCGGTGGTCGCATCCAGAAAAAGGGAACGCAGGGACACGCCTTCGCCGCGCAGCCGCTCCAGTTGCTGAGGCACCAGCGGCAGCGAGACGCCGCTACGCACGTCCATCGCGATGGCCACGCGCTCGGCCTCTCGCTCGCGCTGGAGCGCGATGAAGGGGATGAGCAGCTCGGGCGGCAGGTTGTCGACGCAGTAATACCCTGCGTCCTCGAGGGCATGCAGGGCCACGGACTTGCCGGAGCCGGACATGCCGGTGATCAGGAGCAGTTCCAAGCTCATTTCAGTCACCTCCGCGCTGCGCTCATGCCGAAACCTCCGGCGTCTTCTTCCCCAGCATCTCGCGGGCATGCGCCAGCGAGGTCTGGGAGACGCGTTCCCCACCCAGCATGCGGGCGATCTCGCGGGTTCGGGTGTCTTCGTCGAGCGTCGAGACCTTGCTCTCTGTGCGGACGCCGTCGCGGTCCTTGCTGCTCGTCTGGTGTTTGGCGACCAGCAGATGGTGGTCCGCACAGGCCGCCACCTGCGGCAGATGGGTCACGGCCAGCACCTGCCGATCGCGGCCCAACTGCTTCATCAGCCGGCCGACGGTTTCGGCCACGGCCCCGCCGACACCCGCGTCGACCTCATCGAAGATCAGTGTCTGCGCCGTGCCGAGCCGGCTGGTGGTGACGGCGATCGCGAGTGCGATGCGGGACAGTTCTCCGCCGGAGGCCACCTTGCCGATCGGTCGCGGCGTACTGCCCGGGTGGCCGGCAACCAGGAATGCGACTTCCTCGAGTCCGTGCCGGGCAGGTTCTGCCAGCGCTTCCAGCGTGACCTCGAAACGCCCGCCTTGCATTCCCAGCCCCTGCATGGCCTGCGTGATGGCTTGGGCCAGTCGTGGGGCGGCCTGCGCGCGCGACTTGCTCAGGGCCCGTGCTTCCTTCAGGAACGCCTGCCGGGCCGCCTGTTCGGCGGCCTCCAGCGCCCCCAGGTCGCTTTGGGCATCCAGCGTGTTCAGCTCGGCCCGCCAGCCGGCCAGCAGCGCCGGCAGCTCGTCCGGCTGTCGTTTGTATCGGCGCGCCAGCGACAGCCAGAGCCCCATCCGCTCGTTCAATTCGGCGAGCCGCTGCGGATCGGTGTCGGCCTCGCGCAGGTAGCCGTGCAGCGAATGCGCCGCATCGGAGGCCTGGGCGATGCTCGACGCCAGCACCTCGCCCAGATCCTTGAAGGCCGGCTCGATGTGCTCGCAATCCTGCAGCAGCGCGAGGGCACGGCCGAGTGCGGCGAGGGCGCCATGTTCCTCGTCCTCCAGCGCGCTGGAGGCACCTTGGGCTGCGTCGATGAGTGCCTGTGCGTTCGAGATGCGCGTATGGATGGCCGACAGCTCCTCCCATTCGTCCTCGCCGGGCGCGAGCTTTTCCACCTCGCCCACCTGCCATTGCAGGCGCTCGCGCTCGCGCTGGAGCGAATCCTGTGCCGAACGGGCTTTCTCCAGGGCGGCGATGGCCTGGCGCCAGCGCTGCCAGACCGAGCCGAGCGCGCTCTCGTCGGCACCGGCGTAGGCGTTTAGAAGCCCGCGCACCGCTTCGGGCCGCGTCAGGCTCTGCCATGCGTGCTGGCCGTGAATGTCCAGCAAGCGGTCGCCGAGTTCGCGCAACTGCGCGGCGGTGGCGGGGCTGCCGTTGATCCAGCCCCGACTGCGACCCTGAAGATCGACAGTCCGGCGCAGCAGCAGGGCCTCGCCGGGCTCGAAGCCTCCCTCGTCCAGCCAGGCCGCCAGGGACGGGTCGGCGTCGAATTCGGCGCTGACGTCCAGGCGGTCGGCGCCTTCGCGCACGGCCCCGGCGTCTGCGCGATTGCCCAGGGCGAGTTGCAGGGCGTCGATCAGGATCGACTTCCCGGCGCCGGTCTCTCCAGTGAGGACGGTGAAGCCCGAGGCCAGGTCGAGTTCGAGCGCGCGCACGATGACGAAATCGCGCAAGGCGATGCGACGAAGTGCCATCTCAATACCCGCCCGGGTGCGCCGGGAACTCGGCGTGGCAAGTCCGTGGCGAATGGTGAGCAGGTCGAGCCTTCGGGCTCGTTGGAATACCTTGGCCTGCGATTGCGGTATCCGTTTTCGAAACGGCCATGCGGCTCATGGATCAGGAACCTCCTTCGTTCCAGTGCAGCTTCTTGCGCAGCGTGTCGAAATAGCTCCAGCCACGGGGGTGCAGGAAGCGCACGCGATAGTCGGAGCGGCGGACCACGACCTGGTCGCCGATGGCCAGCGAAGCCAGGGATTGCATGTCGAAATTGGCGCTGGCATCGCGACCGCTCACCAGCTCGATCGACACCTCGTCCGCATCGGGCATGAGGATCGGCCGGTTCGACAGCGAATGGGGTGCGATCGGCACCATCACCCATCCTGGCACCGCTGGATGCATCAGAGGCCCGCCGGCGGAGAGCGCATAGGCGGTGGAACCGGTGGGGGAGGCCACGATGATGCCGTCGGCACGATGATTGGCCACGAAATGGTGACCCACCGTCACCCGCAGTTCCACCATGCCCGAAGTGGCGCCGCGGTTGACGACCACGTCGTTCATGGCGAGAGCGTGGAAAACCGGTGCGCCGTCGCGCATCACCTTGGCCTGCATCAGGCTGCGGTGGTCTTCCTCGTACTCGCCCGCCAGCATGGGGGTCAGGACCGTGCGGTAGTCATTCAGCGAGATGTCGGTGATGAAGCCGAGCCGCCCGCGGTTGATGCCGATCAGGGGCAGCCCGTAGCAGGCCAACTGGCGCCCGATGCCGAGCATGGTGCCGTCGCCGCCGACCACCAGGCCCAGGTCGCACTGGCGGCCGATCTCCTCGACGGTCAGGGCCGCGCGGCGGGTCTGCGGGGGCTGGCTGTCCGGCGCCTGCTCGACGACGACCTCGCAGCCCTGCGATTCCAGGAAGGCGCCGATTTCCTCCATGGTCTCATCCTGCGCACCGGCCTGCGCTCGCCCGCCCGCGGGCTGGTACTTGCCGATCAATGCCACGCGCCGGAAGCTAGATGTCATTCGTAAATTACAACACTAAAATCTTTCAATGCTGGACGAACGCGCCAAGTTGCTGCTCAAGACTCTGGTCGAGCGCTACATTGCCGAGGGGCAACCCGTAGGCTCCAGGACGCTGTCCCGGGCCTCGGGTCTGGAGCTGTCACCCGCGACCATTCGCAACGTCATGTCCGACCTCGAAGCGCTCGGACTGATCGCCAGTCCACATACGTCCGCCGGCAGGGTGCCGACAGCGCGTGGCTACCGGTTGTTCGTCGACACCATGCTGACGGCGCAGCGTGAGGACTTCACCGCGCCCAGTATCGCGCCGGACCAGCCTCAGAAGGTGATCGCCAACGCGGCCACGCTGTTGTCCAACCTTTCCCAGTTCGTCGGTGTCGTGATGGCGCCCCGCCGCGCATCGGTGTTCCGGCAGATCGAGTTTCTGCGGCTGTCGGAGCGCCGTTTGCTGGTGATCATCGTGTCACCCGACGGGGACGTGCAGAACCGCGTCATCTTTCCCGAGGTCGACTATTCGCAGTCGCAACTGGTGGAAGCCTCGAACTACATCAACTCGCACTTCGCGGGCCTGTCGATCGAGCAGGTACGAGACCGCCTGCAGTCCGAGATCGAGCAGTTGCGGGGCGAGATCGCGGCGCTCATGCAGGCGGCCGTGCAGGTCAGCTCCGAGGTCATGACCGAGGCGCAGGACGAAGTCGTGATCGCAGGCGAGCGCAACTTGCTGTCCGTCACCGACTTTTCCAGCGACATGAGTCACCTGCGCCGCGCCTTCGACCTGTTCGAGCAAAAGGCCCAGTTGCTGCGTCTGCTCGACGTCTCGAGCCAGGCGGAGGGCGTGCGCATCTTCATCGGTGGTGAGAGCCAGGTCGTGCCTTTCGAGGACCTTTCCATCGTGAGTGCGAACTACGAGGTGGACGGCGAAGTGGTCGGCACGCTCGGCGTCATCGGGCCGACGCGGATGCACTACGACCGGATGATCCAGATCGTGGACATCACGTCGCGGCTGGTTTCCAACGCTTTGTCGCACCGCAAGTAGAGCCGCGACGCCGCCCACTAGAATCCCGCCAGCGTGGGCCGTTAGCTCAGTTGGTTAGAGCAGCGGACTCATAATCCGTTGGTCCCTGGTTCAAGCCCAGGACGGCCTACCACCGCGCTCAGCACACGTACGAGGAGCGGCCCGCATAAGCGTGCTATACTCGCAAGCTGTGCGGCTGTAGCTCAGTTGGATAGAGTACTTGGCTACGAACCAAGGGGTCGTGGGTTCGAATCCTGCCAGCCGCGCCATCATCAGGAAAGCCTGCAACGAAAGTTGCAGGCTTTTTTCCTTTGGAGCGTGTGGCGATGAGCAAGGCATTCACCAAAGAAAGCGATGCAGACGACGACGATGCCGAACCGGGCAGTGCGCCGCCCTTGCCTGCTGGCGGCAAGAACTACATCACTCCCCAGGGGTATGCGCGTTTGCGGGCCGAGTTGATCGATCTGATGGACGTGGAGCGACCCAAGGTGGTCGAAGCGGTTCATTGGGCCGCCAAGAACGGCGACCGGTCGGAGAACGGCGACTATCTCTATGGGAAGAAGCGGCTGCGCGAGATCGATCGGCGCATTCGCTTTCTAACCAAGCGGCTGGAGATCGCGGAGGTGACTGATCCCGCCGTTCATCATGGGCGCGACCAGATCTTTTTCGGCGCCACGGTGCGCTATGCCGACGAAACAGGCGACGAGCGCGAACTGACCATCATGGGCATCGACGAGGCCGACAGTGCGCACGGCCAGGTGAGCTGGATCTCGCCGATCGCGCGAGCCCTGCTGAAGCAGCGCGAAGGCGACGTGGTCAGGCTCGCCACGCCCGGGGGCGTGCACGACATCGAGATTCTGTCGGTGAGTTACCCACCGCCGGTCGGCTGAACCAGGCTCAGAGCGCCGGCACGGTGCGTGCCGCCGCGAGAACCGAGGGCGTGCGGCGCGCGGCCCGCAGGACCGCCTCGAGATGGGCGCGGTCCCGAACCGCGATCACGAATCGAAGATCGGTGGAGTCCTGAGGTGTCTCGTCGGCCATTTCCACGTGCGTGATGTCGGCTTCCGCGTCAGCGAGGGTGGACGCCACGCGCGCCAGGACCCCTTTGTCGTTGCGGACCGTGATGACCACGCCCGTCTCGAAGGTCCGCACCGGTTCATCCGCCCACTCGACGGCGAAGAATCGCTCGCTGTCCTTGTGCCGCAGGCGCTGGCCGACGCCACAAGACTCCGTGTGCACGACCAGGCCTTCACCGTGGCCCAGGTATCCCACGATCGGGTCGTCCGGAATAGGCCGGCAGCACAGCGCAAAGCGGACCGAGGAGTTTTCGCTGCCGTCCAGCGTGACCGCGCCCTGCGAGACGGCTTCGTGCGCCGTGAAGCGCTCGCGGCTGAGCATCAGGGCATCGGGCTTTTCGCCGCGTTCGGCCAAGAGCGCCATCAGCCGCTTGGCCACGATGCTGGCGATGCGCTTGCCCAGGCCGATATCGGTGAGAAGTTCCGAGCGCGTCCGGTTGCCCGTGAAGCGCAGCAGCTTTTCCCAGATCTGCTGATGTTCTTCGTCGTCGCCCGGCAGTTTGCCCAGGCCTTCGGCGCGCAGCGCTTGGGCCAGCAATTTCTCGCCCAGACCCTCGGACTCGGCATGGGCCAGTGTCTTGAGGTAGTGGCGGATCTTCGAGCGCGCGCGGCCGGTGCGCACGAAGCCCAGCCAAGCCGGGTTGGGTGTGGACACGGGAGCCGTGATCACCTCCACCACGTCACCATTCTTGAGTTCGGTGCGAAGCGGCACCTGGTCGCCGTTGATGCGGGCGGCGGAAGTGTGGTCGCCGATGTTGCTGTGGATCGCGTAGGCGAAGTCGACCACCGTGGCGCCGCGCGGGAGGGCCAGGATCTGGCTCTTGGGCGTGAAGACGTACACCGCATCGGGAAACAGATCGACCTTCACGTGGTCCCAGAACTCGGCGGCATCGCGCGTCTCGTCCTGGATGTCGAGCAGGGATTGCAGCCACTTGGTGCCCAGGCGATCTCCCGACGGGGTACTCGGCTCTGACGCCTTGTAGAGCCAATGGGCTGCCACGCCGGACTCGGCCACCACGTGCATGGCCTCGGTGCGCAGCTGGAATTCGACGCTGACGCCCGCCGGCCCCACCAGCGTGGTGTGAAGGGACTGGTAGCCGTTGAGTTTCGCGATCGCGATGTGATCCTTGAACTTGCCGGGCAGCGGCTTGTACATCTGGTGCAGGATGCCCAGGCCCGT
Source organism: Variovorax defluvii (assembly GCF_039541515.1). Taxonomy (NCBI): domain Bacteria; kingdom Pseudomonadati; phylum Pseudomonadota; class Betaproteobacteria; order Burkholderiales; family Comamonadaceae; genus Variovorax; species Variovorax defluvii. Next base: position 62,377 of record NZ_BAABGJ010000011.1, on the reverse strand, counting down.
GTAGCAGGCGATCACCGACGGCACGATCAATCGGAAGCCGTAGATGTCGGTCACCTGGGCGAAGCTCAAGTGCTTTTCTTCCATCTTGCGGTAAATGGAATAGAGCGTCTTTTCCCGACCGGCGATCCGCACGCTCATGTTGGCTGCGGCGAAGGCGGCTTCCAGCTCCTGCTGCACTTTCTGGATCAGGTCGCGGCGCCGGCCGCGGGCCTTGGCGACGGCCTTGGCAAGGATCGCGTAGCGCCAGGGTCGAAGGTGGCGGAAGGAGAGATCCTGCAGTTCCCGGTAGGTCTGGTTGAGGCCGAGCCGATGCGCGATGGGCGCGTAGATATCCAGGGTTTCGCGAGAGATGCGCGCCCATTTTTCCCGCGGGGCATCTTCCAGGGTGCGCATGTTGTGTGTGCGGTCCGCCAGCTTGACCAGGATGACACGGACGTCGCGCGCCATCGCCAGCAGCATCTTGCGGAAGGACTCTGCCTGATTCTCCTCGCGCGTGTTGAAGCGCAGCTTGTCCAGCTTGGTGAGGCCATCCACCAGCTCCGCGACGGGCGCGCCGAAGCGCTCGATCAGTTCTGCCTTGGTGACGCCGCAGTCCTCGATCGCGTCGTGCAGCAGGGCGGCCATCAGCGCCTGGGCATCGAGCTTCCATTCCGCGCACTGCGCGGCGACCGCGATCGGGTGGGTGATGTAGGGCTCGCCGCTGTTGCGCAACTGGCCCAGGTGGGCTTCGTCCGCGAAGCGGTAGGCGCGCCGGACCTGCTCCACGTCTTCTGGGCTCAAGTAATCGAGCCGATCGGTCAACGCGGCAAAGCTGGCCGCGGCCGCGTTCAACGCCGCCGGGCTGGGCCGTGGCGCGCCATTGGGGGCGCCGGACGGGGACTTGACAACCGCGCTCATGTTTGTCACTTTAGCTCGGCCGCCGGTTCGATGTGTTTATGCAACAAAAAAGCACCGCCCTGCGGTGCCTTTTTGTTGCAGCTGTGCGTCAGCTCAGCCGGGGACTTTTTTCAGCATCTCCAGGCCGATCTTGCCTTCGGCAATTTCGCGCAAGGCCGTCACGCCGGGCTTGTTCTTGCTCTCGATCTTCGGGGCGTGGCCCTGGCTCAGCATGCGCGCACGGTAGGTGGCGGCCAGGACGAGCTGGAAGCGGTTGGGGATGTGCTCGAGGCAGTCTTCGACGGTGATGCGGGCCATGGATATCTTTCGGCGAACGGAATCAAGGGATGTTCAGGGCGGCGAAGGTGTCGGCACGGGCGCGGCGCTGTGCGGAATACCGAAGCCGCTGAGCGTGGACGATCGCTTTGAGGTCGAAAAGTGCGCGCTCAAATAACTCGTTGATTATAACGAAGTCGAACTCGCTGGCGCGCGCCATCTCTTCGGCGGCGTTCTGCAGCCGAAGTTCGATGACCTCGGCGCTGTCTTCCCCGCGCCGCTCCAGCCGGGAACGCAGTTCCTCCCAGCTCGGGGGCAGGATGAAGATGGTTACTGCATTCGCGAAAGTCTGGCGGATCTGGGTGGCGCCCTGGAAATCGATCTCGAGGATGACGTCGGCGCCCGTGGTGATCCGATCCTCGATCGCCTTCTTGGAAGTGCCATAGCGCTGCCCGTGGACATGGGCCCACTCGACGAAAGCGTCGGCCGCGATCATGGCGTCGAACTCGGCATGCGGCACGAAGAAGTACTCGCGCCCATGCTTTTCCTGGCCGCGCGGCGGCCGGGTGGTGTGCGACACCGAGGGCTGCACCGCCGAGTCGAGCTCCATCAGTGCCTTGACCAGGCTCGACTTGCCGGCACCGCTGGGCGCGGCGACCACGAAAATATTGCCGGGGTAATCCATTCGCTGCTTCCCTGTCATTCGATGTTCTGGACTTGCTCTCGCATCTGCTCGATCAGGACTTTCATGTCCACCCCGATGCGGGTGAGTTCGAGCGTGGCCGATTTCGAGCCCAGCGTGTTCGCCTCGCGGTGCAGTTCCTGGATCAGGAAGTCGAGACGTTTGCCGATCTCGCCCCCTTTCTTCACCAGGCGTTCGATCTCGTCCAGATGCGACCCCAGCCGCGTGAGCTCCTCCGCCACGTCGATGCGGATCGCGAAGGCGGTGGCTTCTGTCAGCGCGCGGTCCTGTGCTGCGTCGGGGGGGGTGCCGCCGCTCGCGCCCATGGCTTCCTGCCAGCGTTCCAGGAAGCGGCTGCGCTGCTGCTCGACCAACTGCGGGACCAGCGGCAGGGCCTGCGCCACCAGGCCACGCAGCAGCGCCAGGTGGTCCAGCAGCATCTTCGCGAGGCGTCCTCCCTCGCGCTCCCGCGCCGCGACCAGATCCTCGAGCGTCTTCGCGGCCAGGTCCGACAGATCGGGGCCCCAGTCATTCCTCGTGCTCGTGTCGCCAGCCGCCAGGCGCAGGACATCGGCCACGCTCAGCTCGCGTGCGCCGGGTAGCCAGGCGCGGATGTGGTCCTGCACCCCGTTGAGCCGCTGCAGCAGCTTGGACGACGGATCGGCAATGGCGGCGGCTCCGCTGCTATCGATCGCCGCGCGCAGTTCGACCTTGCCGCGCTTGAGGCGCGCCGTCAGCAGCTCCCGCAACGTGGGCTCGTGCTGGCGAAGCTCTTCCGGGAGCTTGAAAGTAAGGTCGAGAAAACGGCTATTGACCGAACGGATTTCGACCCCGAGCCGGCCTGCGGCCGCGGCCTTGATGTCGGCCTCCGGGGGGCCGCCGGCCGGGCCGCTCTGGCCGCTGGCATAGCCGGTCATGCTGTAAACTGGCATTGCGCCTCGCTCTTGATTTCGTGTCCACGCACCGAGACGACGGCATCGCCTTCGCTTGCCGCACCCCTGTCTTCGGGCGAAACTCCCGGATTATGTCAAAGGTCAAACCTTCGCCCTTGCTGCCTGACACGGTCATCGGCGGATACCGCATCGTGCGTCGTATCTCCGCAGGCGGCTTCGGTGTCGTCTATCTCGCCGTCGACCATTCGGGGCAGCAGGTGGCGATCAAGGAATACCTTCCCTCGTCACTCGCCACCCGCGGCACCGGCGAACTCGCGCCGCAGGTGCCGCCCGAGAAGCTGTCGTTGTACCGCCTGGGGCTGAAGAGTTTCTTCGAGGAGGGGCGGTCTCTCGCGCAAATCTCCCATGCATCGGTCGTCAGCGTGCTCAACTTCTTTCGCGAGAACGAGACCGTCTACATGGTGATGAACTACCTGGAGGGCGCGACCCTGCAGGACTTCATCGTCACCGCACGCGACCTCAAGAAGCAGAAGGTCTTCCGCGAATCCACCATCCGTTCGCTTTTCGACGAGATCCTCCGGGGGCTGCGGATCGTGCACCAGCACAAGATGCTGCACCTGGACATCAAGCCCGCCAACATCTTTGTCACCGACGACGACCGCGCCGTGATGATCGACTTCGGCGCCGCGCGCGAGGTGCTCTCCAAGGAGGGCAACTTCATCCGCCCGATGTACACGCCCGGCTTCGCAGCCCCCGAGATGTACCGTCGCGATTCCTCCATGGGCCCATGGACCGACATCTACGCCATCGGCGCGTGCATCTACGCCTGCATGCAGGGCTATCCCCCCAACGACGCGCCCCAGCGAATCGAAAAGGACCGCCTCGGCCTCTCCCTTTCCCGCCTGCGCGGGATCTATTCCGACAACCTCATCGAGGTGGTGGAGTGGTGCATGTCGCTCGATCCGCTCTCGCGTCCCCAATCCGTCTTCGCGCTGCAGAAGGAATTGAGCCGCGAAGGCGAGCGCCGCTACACCAAGCTCACCGTGAGCGAGAAGGTGCGCCTTTCGATCGACAACATGCGTTCGTTCGAGAAGAAGGGCCTGCCCAAGGCCGCAGCCCCAACCACACGCCCCGCATGACCACCCTCTTTGCTTCCCGCTTCGGATGTCCGCTCTCCCTGCCAGGGAGGCTCAGCGCCCTTCAGGCCGCGTGGGGCGCGCCGTGAAGTTTTCCGTCTTCCAGGTCAGCCGCAAAGGCGGTCGGCTCAAGAACGAAGACCGCATGGGCTACTGCTACACGCGCGAGTCGGGTCTGTTCGTGCTGGCCGATGGCATGGGCGGGCATCCCGAAGGCGAGGTCGCGGCGCAGATGGCGCTGCAGACCATCGCGGCGCTTTACCAGCGCGATGCGCGGCCGCTGCTCAAGGACGTCAAGGCCTTCCTCACCTCCGCGGTGATGGCGGCGCACCAGCAGATCATGCGCTATGCGGGCAACAAGGGCATGCTGGACACCCCGCGCACCACGGTGGTGGCGGCCGTGATCCAGGGCAATGCCGCGACCTGGATCCACTGCGGCGATTCCCGCCTGTACGTGATACGCGACGGTGCGCTGCTCACGCGCACGCGCGACCATTCCCATGCCGAGCGCCCACGACCCGGCGGCGCCAACGAAGTCGTCAACCGCAACCTGCTGCTGACCTGCCTCGGTTCGCCGACCACGCCCCTCTTCGACGTCACCGCGCCGCTGCCGCTGCAGCGCGGCGACCGCATCATGCTGTGCTCCGACGGCCTGTGGAGTGTGCTCGACGAAGCCCTGATCGTTCGGACGCTGTCCTCCGGAAAGCCCGTTTCGGACGCCGCGCCCGATCTGGCCGAGATGGCATTGCGCAACGGCGGCACCCACAGCGACAACGTGACGTTGATCGCCCTCGAATGGGAAACGCCCGATGCCGCCGGCCAGACGCGCGGCGTGTCCACGGACAGCATCAACGACGGCGTGTTCGCCTCCACCATCCAGGCCGGCATGCCCTCGGACAGCGAACTCGATGATCTCGACGAGGACGCCATCGAGCGCTCGATCGCCGAGATCAACGAGGCCATCAAGCGCTCCTCGGCCGCGCGCAAGTCCTGATTTTTTCCTCCTTTTCCGGGTTCGACATGACAGTTTTCGTACGAAGCGGCGGACGTGCCGCCGATCAACTGCGGCCGGTCCGCATCACGCGCGGCTTCACCATCCATGCCGAGGGCTCGGTGCTCATCGAGTTCGGCCAGACCCGCGTGCTGTGCACCGCCTCCGTCGAAGAGAAGGTGCCGCCGCACAAGCGCGGCAGCGGCGAGGGCTGGGTCACCGCCGAGTACGGGATGCTCCCACGCGCCACCCACACGCGCAGCGACCGCGAGGCCGCGCGCGGCAAGCAGAGCGGCCGCACGCAGGAGATCCAGCGACTCATCGGCCGCTCGATGCGCGCCGTGTTCGACCTGGCCGCACTTGGCGAGCGCACCATCCACCTCGACTGCGACGTGCTCCAGGCCGACGGAGGCACCCGCACGGCCGCCATCACCGGCGCTTTCGTGGCGGCGCAGGACGCTGTCAACAAGCTGATCGCGGCCGGCGCGCTGGCGGCATCGCCGATCCGGGGGCACGTGGCCGCCGTGTCGGTGGGCATCGTGCAAGGTACCCCACTGCTGGACCTCGAGTATGTCGAGGATTCCGCGTGCGACACCGACATGAACGTGGTGATGACCGGCGCAGGCCACTTCGTGGAGGTGCAGGGCACCGCCGAAGGCGCGGCCTTCTCGCGCGAGGAAATGAACGCGCTGCTGCTGCTGGCCGAAAAAGGCATCGCCGAACTGACCGTGCTCCAGGCCCAGGCCCTGGCTGGTTGATGCAACGCGCGGACGAGCAACGATGAGACTGGTCCTCGCTTCCAACAACGCCGGCAAGCTGGGCGAGCTGCAGCAGTTGTTCGCGCCCCTGGGCGTCGCGCTGATAAGGCAGTCGGAGCTCGGCGTCGGCGAGGCGGAGGAGCCCTTTTGCACCTTCGTCGAGAATGCGCTGGCCAAGGCCCGCCATGCGGCGAAGCTGACCGGCCTGCCGGCCATCGCCGACGATGCCGGCCTGTGCGTCCAGGCCTTCGGCGGCCTGCCCGGCGTGGCCACGGCCTACTACGCGACGCAGTTCGGCTACGAGAAGGGCGACGCCAACAACGTGCGCGCGCTGCTCGAGCAGATGGCAGGCATCGAGGACCGCCGCGCCGCCCTCGTGAGCACGCTGGTAGCGCTGCGCAGTCCCGAGGACCCGGAGCCGCTCATCGCTGTCGGCCGCGCCGTGGGGCAGATCACGCGCGAGCCGATCGGCGACAACGGATTCGGCTTCGATCCGGTGATGTGGCTGCCCCAGTTCGGCAAGACTTTCGCCCAACTGCCCGCCTTAGAAAAGAACGCCCACAGCCACCGCGGCCAGGCGGCGCGTGCCATGCTGGCCTTGATCCGGGAACGCTGGCTGTGAGCCGTGCCATTCCCATCGCCGACGAGCGCCAGCAGCTGCCCCTGCAGGAGGGGGCAGGCGAAGCGGAGCGCGCCAACGACGTGCTGCACTGGATGCGCCCCGGTCCGCTCCAATTGACCGCCTTGCCCCCGCTCGCGCTCTACGTCCACATGCCGTGGTGCCTGCGCAAGTGCCCCTACTGCGATTTCAACTCGCACGAATGGCGCGGCATGGCCGATGACAGCGACGCGCCATGGCCGGAGCAGCGCTACCTCGACGCGCTGATCGCGGACCTCGATGCGGCGCTGCCGCTGATCTGGGGGCGCAGCGTGCACAGCGTCTTCATCGGCGGCGGCACGCCCAGCCTCTTCTTGCCGACCTCCATCGACCGCCTGCTCGGCGATCTGCGCGCCCGCCTCAAGCTGGCGCCCGACTGCGAGATCACGCTGGAGGCCAATCCGGGCACCTTCGAGCGCGATCGCTTCCGTGCCTACCGCGCCGCAGGGGTGACGCGGCTGTCCGTCGGCGTGCAGAGCTTCGACGACGCCCATTTGAAAGCGCTGGGCAGGGTCCACGACCGCGCCCAGGCCATCGCCGCCGTGGAGGAGGCCGCCCACGCCTTCGACACCTTCAACCTCGACCTGATGTATGCGCTCCCGGGCCAGACCCTCGAGCAACTCGACGCGGACCTCGGCCAGGCGCTGGCGCTCGGGCCGCCGCACCTGTCCGTCTACCACCTGACGATCGAGCCCAACACTTATTTCGCCAAGTTCCCGCCCGCGTTGCCGGACGACGACAGCGCCTACGCGATGCTCGACCGCATCACCGAACGCACCGGGCAGTCCGGGCTGGAACGCTACGAGATCTCCGCCTATGCGGGCAGCGGCCACCGCTGTGCGCACAACACCAACTACTGGCAGTTCGGCGACTACCTCGGCATCGGCGCGGGTGCCCACAGCAAGCTGAGCTTTGCCCACCGCATCGTGCGGCAGGTGCGCTTTCGCGAGCCGCGCCTCTACATGGACAAGGCCCTGGCCGGGCGTGCGGTCGCGCAGTGCGACGAGGTCGGCATCGCCGAGCTTCCTTTCGAATTCATGCTCAATGCCTTGCGTCTGAAGGATGGCTTCACGCTGGCCCAATTCGGCGAGCGCACCGGCCTGGCCGTCACGGCGATCCAGCGTGGCCTCGAGGAGGCCGAGCGCAAAGGCCTGGTCGAGCGCGACCTTGCACGCGTCTGGCCCACCACCCGCGGTTTCGATTTCCTGAGTGACTTGCAGACCATCTTCCTTCCCGACCGCTGAGAGTTCCCCATGTCGACCCGAACCATGCCGGACGAAGTCAAGCGCCGCTCGCGCGGACGTCCCAGCCCGGAACAGGCGGCCGCGCTGCGAGAGTCCTTCCTCGCCGCGGCGCTGAAGTCCTTCCTCGAACTGGGCTATGCCGCCACCAGCATCGAGGCCATCGCGCGCGATGCCGGCGTCGCCAAGATCACCATCTATCGCCAATTCGAAAACAAGGAGGCCCTGTTCCGCGAGGTTGTCCACCGGGCCGTCAGCAGTGCCCGCGAAAACATGCAGGCCCCCCTGGTGCGGACCGATGCGGACGAGCGGGAGGTGCTGCTCGACCTGGTCGAGCGCATGTACCTCAGCGCCACAGAACCGCAGACCCTGGCGTTGCTGCGCCTGGTCATCGCCGAAGCGGTGCGCTTCCCGGAACTGGCGAAGTCGCTGTACGCGGAGAACAGCTACGTGCTGGCGCCGGTGGTCGAGTACCTGGCCGAGGCGCACCGTGCCGGCAAGCTGTATGTGCCCGATCCGGAGCTGTCTGCGGTCCAACTCTCGACACTGGCTTTCGGCGGTGTGCGCTTCTTCATCTCCAAGCCCTTGGCCGGGCCCGAGGAGCGCCGCGCATGGGCCGAGGGCGTGGTGTCGCTGGTGTTGCGTGGCTGGATGCCGGCGCCCGCCGGCGCCGGTGCCGCCGACATGCCCGGCGGCGGGCACTAGAATCGATGCCGCGCCCGTGCAAAGCGGGTGCGCTCCGGAGAGTTGGGTGAGTGGTTTAAACCAGCAGTCTTGAAAACTGCCGACGGGCAACCGTCCGTGAGTTCGAATCTCACACTCTCCGCCACCTGCGGTACAGCACGGCTTGCGCTCTCAGCGTTCCTTCAGGCTCTCGTTGGCGTGCTGCAGCAGCGGGCTCAGAAAGTACTCGATGACGCGCCGCTTGCCGGTCTTGACTTCGACGGCGACGGCCATGCCCGGGCTCAGGTTGACCTTTCTGCCCTCGACCTGGACGGCAGCCTCCGACAGCTTGACGCGCATCGAATAGATCAACCCGCGCTTTTCGTCCTGAATCGCATCGTTCGACACGTGGTTCACCTCGGCAGGGATGACGCCGAACTTGGTGTATTCGAAGGTCTCCACCTTCACCGCGGCCTTCTGGCCTGCGTGAACGAAGCCGATGTCCTTGTTCTCGATGAACGCTTCGACTTCCAGCGCATCATCGCGCGGAACGATGACCATCAAAGCCTGTGCCGGCGTGACGACGCCCCCCACCGTATGAATCGCCAGCTGCTGCACGACGCCATCCACCGGCGACGCCAGCGTCATGGCACCGGCGCGCGAGTCCGCCTTGATGTGGTCCTGGCGCAGCAATTCGGACTTCTGCCGCGCCTCGTTGGCGCCGTCGTATGCCGCGCGCACTGCCTCGGCGACCGTGGCCTTGCGCTGCGCCCGTGCCTCTCGCAGCGATGCGTCGATCTCGCGCAAGCGACTGCGCTGTGTCGCCAGATCCGCTTCCAGTTCGATGCGCGCCTGCTCGCGCTCGAGGTAGCCGTGTCGCGACACGAAGTTCTCTTCGACCAGGCGCTTGTAGTCCTGCGCGCGCTGCCGCACGATCGGCGCGGTCTGCTCCAGCTTGCGCACCATGGCCGAGACCGTCTGCTGTTCCGCCTCGCGCCGCTCGATGTCGCTCTCGACGCGCGCGAGCTTGGTGCGCAGTTCAGCATACTGGGCGTCCAGCAGGGCCTGCGCCTGCGCCCGCTCATTCGGCGCTGTCCCGGGGACGGACCCCAGCCGCGGCGGCGCGGAGGCGCGGCCGAGTTCCAGAGGCCGCAGCGCGGCCAGGAGCGCCTCGGCGCGCGCACCCTGCAGATAGGCTGCAGTCAGTTCGCCGCCCACGCGGCTGACATCCGCCGACGCCGTGGTCGCGTCGAACTCCACCAGCACCTGCCCGGCCCTCACCGCCTGGCCGTCGCTCACCAGGATGCGCTTGACCAGCGCGGTCTCCAGCGGCTGGATCGTCTTGACCCGGTTGCCCGGCACGACCTTGCCCTGGCCGGTCGCCACGACATCGATCCTTCCGAAAACGGACCATGCCAGCGTGATGAACGCGAAGGCCATCAGCAACCACATGGTCACGCGAGGCAGGGGCGAAACCGGGGTCTCCTGCAGCGACAGCGCGGCCGGCAGAAATTCCGCCTCTTCCGGCAGCAGTCTGCGCGGCGCCATCGTCTTGCGCTGAGCCCATGCGAAGCCGAAGACTTTTCGATAGCGATCCAGCAAATCGCCAGCCGCCTGGAAGCGCTGCTTCATTCCCAAGGCGCTCATCTCAACCCTCTTGCATGCGGCACAGCCGCGCGTAGTAGCCGTCGTCGTTGGCTGCGAGCTCGGCGTGGCTGCCCGTTTCGACGATCTGTCCCCGGTCGATCACGACGATGCGATCGGCGTTGCGCACCGTCGACAGCCGGTGGGCGATGATCAGCACGGTGCGACCGCTGCAGATCGCCTTCATGTTGTCCTGGATGATCCGCTCCGATTCGTAGTCCAGCGCGCTGGTGGCTTCGTCGAAGATCAGGATGCCCGGGTTGGTCAGGAGCGCTCGGGCGATCGCGATGCGCTGGCGCTGCCCGCCCGAGAGCGAGGCGCCGTGCTCTCCCACCATCGTGTCGTAGGCGTCGGGCAACTCGCTGATGAAGTCGTGCGCGCCTGCCAGTTGCGCGACCCGGATCACCGCCCCCATCGGCGCGCCCGGGTCGGACAGCGCGATGTTCTCGCGGATGGTGCGGTTGAACAGCACGTTCTCCTGCAGCACCACCCCGATCTGGCGGCGCAGTGACGAGGTGTCGGCGAGCGCCAGATCCGTGCCGTCGATCAGCACCCGCCCGCGCTCGGGCACGTACATGCGCTGGACCAGCTTGGCCATGGTGCTCTTGCCCGAACCGGAGCGGCCTACGAAGGCCACCACCTGGCCCGGCTCGATGGTGAGCGACACGCCGCGCAGGACTTCGGGCGTGTTCGGCCGATAGCGGAACACCGTCTGATCGAACTCGATGCGGCCGCGCACGGCGGGCATTGCCGTCTTGTTGCCGACGATCTCCGTGCGGGTGTTGAGGATGTCGCCCAGTCGCTCCATCGAGATGCCGATCTGCTGGAACTCGGTCCACATCTGGGCGAGGCGCATCACCGGGTTGGCCACGTGGCCGGCGAGCATGTTGAACGCGATCAGCTGGCCGACCGTCAACTGGCCGTCGATCACGAGCTTGGCGCCCATCCACATCGTGGCCACCGTCACGAGCTTGCCCACCAGGTTGATGCCGCTGCCCGCCACCGTGGAGATCGACACGGCGCGCAAGCCGGCCTTGACGTAGGCGGCGAGCTGGTTGTCCCATTTGCGCGTCCACTGCGGCTCGACCGCCATGGCCTTGATCGTGTCGATGCCGCTGACCGACTCCACGAGGAAGGACTGGTTGTCCGCGCCGCGGTTGAACTTCTCGTTCAACCGGGCGCGCAGCGCCGGCGTGAACAGCAGGGACAGCATGAAATAGCAGGGCAGCGAGAGCACGACGATCAGCGTCAGCCACGCGCTGTAGTACAGCATCACGCCCAGGAAGACGACGGAGAACACGAGGTCCAGCACGACGGTGATCGCGTTTCCGGTGAGGAAGGAGCGGATGTTCTCCAGCTCACGCACCCGCGCGACCGAGTCGCCCACGCGCCGCGCCTCGAAGTAGGCCAGCGGCAGGGCCAGAAGGTGGCGGAAGAGCCTGGCTCCGAGCTCCACGTCGATGCGGCTGCTGGTGTGCGCGAACACGTAGCTGCGCAGCGCGCCCAGGATCACTTCGAAGATGCTCACCACGAGCAGGCCGACCGCGATCACGTCCAGTGTCGAGTAGCCCCGGTGCACGAGCACCTTGTCCATGACCACCTGGAAGAACAGTGGCGTCACCAGGGCGAACAGCTGCAGCACCAGCGACACGAACAGGACTTCGAGCAGCAGCTTGCGGTACTTGACCACCGCGGGAATGAACCAGCTGAAGTCGAACTTGGCCAGCTCGCCCGCCAGCGAGGCCCTCGATGCGAAGAGGATCATCTCGCCCGACCAGCGCTCGGCGAAGGCCTGCACGGTCATCAGCTCGGGCCGGCCGACCTGTGGATCCTGGACCAGGACCCGCGCCTCTTCTCCTTCACCATGGCAACGGCCGACGATGAAGAAGGTGCCGTCCTTGCCCGTCGCGATGGCCGGCAGCGGTGTGGTCGGCAGGCGGGACAGTGCCGGCCGCACGCGCCTGGCCTGCAGGTCCAGCTTCTTGGCCGCGAGCAGGATCTCGAACGGACCCAGCGGCTTGCCCGATTCCGTGAACTCGTGCGCGATCTGCATCGGATCGACTGCCACTGAATGAAACCGGGCGATTGTCACAAGGCATGCCAGCCCGGTATCAGGAGGCGCCGTTGCTTGCGCGGTCGAAGCTCCATGCGGGTCCAGGGCCGCCGCAGCCGGCATGACGGTGCTAGTCATTCATCTCTTCGCTCGCTTTGCAGCGCATGAGCCGGCTGAGTTGCCGATCTTGGAAGGGTCCCCGAGGGTGGACGGTAGGCCCCGGAAAATTACATGCAAGCTACACATCGCGGACGAGGCGGACTTTGCAAACTTTGCAACGATGCCGCGCGACGCGCGCACTGGGTTCGTTCACTAGTTCTCATCCTGACCGACCTCCTTGGTCGCGTATGGCATCGGTAACGGGCGTGGCTCTACCTTGGCAGGGTGCGGGTTCATACCGCAGCGTGGAGAACGTGGTTCACCGGTCTGCCCTTGCTGCTCCGCTCGTCGAATCCAGGTGTTCGCCTTCCTCGTCATGCCGCGCGGCTTGAACCGGTCGCACGGGCCTCAGGAGCCCTGAATGAGCGCTTCCGTTTTTTCCTTCGTTCCCTTCGTCGGCGCCGGTTTGGCCTCGATCCTGTCCGCGCTCGAAGACGTTCGCGAGACGCAGGCAGGCAGCGACATCTTCCAGTTGCGCAGCGCCGACCCTGGCGACCTCGCGGGCCTCGCCGAGGCGCTGCAAGCCGCCGGCACGTTGAGCGCTCCGGCATCGGCCTCGACGGCCAGCATGCTGACCGCAGCCGACTTCATCTGCTGCCTGCGCGTCGAAAGTGCTGACGTTCACAAGCTCTACATGACGCGATCGGCATGGCGCAGCGCCATGCTGGCGCTCGATGCGCTCGTGGCCGACGCGCAGCTCGGGCCGGCATTGGCATTGCTGCGCAGTGCGGCAGGCACCGATGACAGCGGGACGGGCGATGTCGTCTGCATTTCTGCGGACGGCAGCGCGGCATTGACCGAGCTCTGGGACCGCCTCCAGTCGGTCGGCGCCGTCAGCGATTCGCAATGCATCCAGACCGATGCCGCATTGAGCGCCCCGCCGCTGACGGCCATGGCCTTGCTGCAACGCATCGCCAGCGCGGCGGCTGCCGCGGGCGTGAGCTCCAACGTCGTCATGCTGGACCCGGCCATCGCCGACGAGGACCGGTTCCTCGCCAATGGCGTGCTGGTGCGCCGGCAGGCCACCTCCACGGATCTGTTCCTCAGCCGCTCGCTGTGGGGCTGCTTTGCCGGCGCATTCCCGAATTCATTCGTCCTGGCCAACGTCACCGAACTGGCTGGCGCAACCGGCATCGTCAGGCTGAGCGGGGGCACTGCAGAGATCGACGCGTTGATCCAGCAGCTCGAGCAGCGTGATCTCGCGCAGGCATCGCAGTTCATCGACGTGGGCAGCGGCTCTGCCGACCCCACCTCGGCCGCCAGCTTCGCCACCCTGGTGCAGACCCTGGCGCCCGAGGACTTCCCGTCTATCGGTGATTCAACCCTCTATATGTCGGGCGAGACCGCACGCCGTCTCGCGGAAGGAGCGACCCGGGGTGCTCTCGAAGCGGGGGCCGCCTGGCTGGTGGATGCGGCAACCAGGTTGCAGACAGTCCAGGCTCACACGCAGGGCAGCACGGCGGATGCCGGCGGGTGGATCAGCTTCTTCGTTCCGCCCGACCAGGTGGCGCCGTGGCGTACCTGGCTTGCGAACGACCCGCTGCTGAAGAACGCCTTCCTGGACGGCAGCTCGCTGCGCAAGGAAGCGACCGACGGAACACTCACCGGCGTGCTGGCCCGACCGCTGCGCGCGGGCCAGAGGCTGCAGATCAGGGTCGATGGCACCCTGTACAGCTTGCCCGGCAGCGACACGCTGGCCATCACCTCCTGGAACGTCATCACCGGCATCACCGACACCGGCCCGCACGCAGTCACCGTCGTTCTCACCGACACCGCCACCGGCGAGAACACCCCCGTGGAGCAGTACCAGGCCGCGTTCAACCAGGCGCAGTCCCGTCTGCTGATCCAGCAGTCCGTGGCCGAGCAATGGGCCGCGCAGGGCCAGGCCGACCTGCCCAAGGCGGTGGCCGCCTTGTTGCGCGCCGCGGCGGCCTGGTCTGGCACGCCCCAGGCCGGCCAGGCTCCCACCGGCACCGACACCGTGTCCCTCGAAGCCCTGGACGATCTGCTCGCAGACGCCAACGTCCGCAGCATGCTGGCCGCGCACGGTCTGCACCTGCCCGCTGTCGTGAGCGGCGCGCTGCCCACCAGCCCCGTCGATGCCTTCGGCGAGCTCTACGAGGACAACGGCATCGAGAAAGCGACCCGCGAAACCGTGCTTGGCTGGGCCAACCTGCTGGAGCAGGGGGGTGGGTACCAGGCGCTGCCACCCGATCCCTTTGCGCCGTCAGCCGATGGCCGGCGACTGGAGAGGCCGCGCGCCCTGACATCCGGCGAAGTCGCGGCCTTGACGTCCGCAGTGGCGCAGGCTGCATCGTTGTCGACCCTGCCAGCGCCGGTCCGGGTCGCTCAGTCCATCGACCTCGCCTTCGCCTCGGGCGGAACGGCGACCGGCGGCGGCGTCGACTATGGCTTCGTCCAGGGCGTGGCGGACAACGACCTGGAAATCTCCACCGACGGCGGCCTGACCTGGCACGCACCTGGCACGGTCACCACCCTCACGGGCTCCGAAGTCATTCTTGCGCGCACACCCATCACCCGGGACAACGTCAGCGACGTCGGCGAAACAGTCGGGCTGTCCGTCACCCAGACCGGGACGCGCAGTTCGGCGGCACTGAACACGTCTGCTTCATTGGCGACAGGCGACATGCCTGTCATCACGGAGGCCGGCCTGCCCCGGCTGCGGATCTACGGCGACGTCGTGGCGCGCGATGCGGGCTATGCGGTCTTCACGCTGGTGCTGTCCAAGCGCCTCACCCAGGCCACGGCTTTCGACCTGTCGCTGGTGGATGGCACCGCGCAGGGCCAGGGCGTCGACTATGGTTCCAGTGTCGCGAACGACAGCCTGGAAGTCTCTTATGACGGGGGACAGAGCTGGACCAAGACAAGTGCCGCCACCTTCCAGCCAGGCAAGACACTGGTACAGGTACGCACGCAGGTCGTTCCCAAAGTCACCGACGAGAAGCTCGACTTCCAGCTGAAGGCCGACCTGGCCTCGACACAATCCGGGCTCCTGGCCCTGCCTTCCGCGACAGGCCAGGCCACGCTGGAGTACGTTCCCCCGCCCACGATCAGCGTCGACAGCGAACGCGTCGGCCAGGCCGAGGGGGCTGCGATCTTCCACGTCCGCCTCGACCGCGCGCGCGATGCGGACACCTGGCTCAGCCTGAGCTTCACCCGCAACAACCTCACGTTGAGCCAGTACGCCGTCTCCACCGACTACGGCAGGAGCTGGAGCCAACTCACGGTCGACAGCAACGACACGGCCACCCTGTCGCTGCCCGCCGGCTCGGCGGAGCTCATGGTCCGGGCCTCGTTCCAGGGCTACCCCGACGGCGCGGATGCCGTGCCGGTCGCGCTGGGCGCCACGGTCACGACCGCCGGCGCGACCGCGAACACCAGTGCGACCGGCACCGTCACGGTCTTCAGGCACGGCACGACGCCGCAGGTCTGGGTGGACGACACCGAGGTCGACGACGACGCCATGGCAGCCACCTTCCGCGTCAAGCTGTCGGGCCCGGCCACCGTGCCCATCACCGTGGACTACGGCACCGCGGAAGGCTCCGCGACACTGGCCGATGACTTCGTGCAGGCAACGGGCAAGCTCACCTTCGCGGTGGGCGAGACGGAGAAGCTGGTCACGGTTCAGTTGCGCAGCAACCGCAGCTACACGGTGACGGACCCGCAGTTCACGCTCAACCTGAGCAACCCGCTGAACGCGAACCTGGCCGATGGCAGTGCCACCGCCACGCTCAAGGCGGAGAAGCCCGTGGTGCTCGTCTCCAACACCTACGCGCGGGAAGACCGCAACGGCGGTGCCGACAACTACGCCACCTTCTCCGTGGGGCTTTCGCATGCGAGCGCCACGGACGTCACGGTCGGCCTGCGCCTGATCGAGGGCACGGCCAAGAAGGTCGCCGGCACCGGCACTGCCGCCAGCGGCGACTATGACGAGGAGCTGCTCTATCAGGCCGGCGACGGCACCTGGCAGACTGCGACCAACGCTCAGCTGACCTTCGCCGCGGGGCAGACCCACACGCTCGTGCGAGTGAAGCTCCATCCGCGCGAGAGCACGACCTCCGGCACCACCACGACCGTGGCCCGCGAGGCCGACGAAACCTTCACGCTGCAGGCCAGCGTCGCGACCGGCAGCAACGCCGTCGCCGACGAACGCAGCGCGGGCCGGGCGACACTGCTCGGCAACGCGCCGACGCTGCGCGTGCAGGCGCTTGCGCCCGAGGCCGCCGAAGGCGGCTACGCACGGTACAGCGTGCAGTTGGCCGACCAGGACTGGGTCGACACGGCCAGGCTCGGCACCGGCGTGAGCGTCGAAACACTGATGGCGGCTGCCGGCCTGCCGATGCAGGACTGGCTTACCCGCACCGTCGCGGACGACGCGGCGAATCCTGTTGTTGCCATGGACCAGGAGCGGCTCGGCCGGATCGAGGGTGCGGCGCAGCGCCGAGGCGAGGCCGCCGAGCTGCGGCTGCGCCTGGATGGCGCGATCGCCGCCGCCGGCAGGACCGTCTCGGTGCAGGTCAACGGCCAGGCGCAGGACTGGTACGACCTGGGCGAGTACGACGGCCGGGGCAACGGCGCCGCCGACAAGATCTACGCGGCCGCGGCCGTCGCGAGCAAGGCCGCCGGCGGCGTCTATGCGGTGCTGCCCGAGGCCCGAATCGGCGAGGCCGCGGACAAAGGCGCCCCGGTCACTCACGACATCGGAGGCCAGCCGCACCTGATCGTCGACGCGGCCACGTTGCAGCAGTGGACCCAGCGCATGCAGCTGGACTGGGAAAAGCAGAACAGCTACGCGCTGGAGGCGCGGATTCTTGCCATCCGGCCCGACGACGACAAGGTGCTCGTCGACCTCGGCATCTCCCTGGCCGACACCGACGGCGACGGCGTCGGGGAGGGCGCGGGCGACCGGTTCCTGGCCAGTCTCGAAGACGGCCACGCCGTCATTTCCGATCCCTCCACGGCGGGCTTCGACCCCCACGCCATCGGCGTGCCCTTCAAGCTCAAGGGCGAGGACGGCAACGAGCACCTGTATGTGAGCCAGGCCACGCTGGACGCATGGAGCGTCGAGCTGAGCCTGCGCGGCGCCATGGCGGAGGAAGCGGCCTCGGGCGGCAGCACCGACTGGGTCATGGCCTACACCAGCCATCGCAGGGCCTTGCCCTACGGCAGGCTGCCGAAGAGCAACAACACCGGTTACGACACCGACAACCTCAAGTACGACATCTCCGGCGCGAAGTACGACCTGACCAAGGCGCGTACGGAATACGCGATGGTCACGCTGATGCGCAATTTCGTCTGGATACCGAAGAACATGGCGCAGGAGCAGCGGCGCTGGTACCAGGCCCAGCTCAACAAGACCGTGTCGGAACTGCTGGAGCGCCAAGACCTGGTCAATGATTCCGCCATCGGGTCCGAACTCCAGGCCGACGTGCTGATGAGCGTCAACCGCAGAGTCACTGCCACGGGATCTCCGGCCACCAGGCTCAAGCTCGCGGAGCTGTACCACGACCAACAGGCGGCCCATGCCGCCTATCTGGAGGCAAGGAACAGCGTCCTCGCGCACGAGATGAGCGCGGAAGACTTCATCGCCCGGGGCAACGAGCTCACCCTGCAGGGCGGGGCGGGCAGCGACGGCCTCTCCGGCGGTGCGGGCAACGACGTGCTGGACGGCGGCGCCGGCGCGGACCGCATGGCAGGTGGTGCGGGCAACGACACCTACGTGGTGGACGACGTGGGCGACGTGGTGAAGGAGAACGCCAATGAAGGCACGGACACGGTGCAGTCGAGTGTGAGCTGCACGCTGGGTGCGAACGTGGAGAACGGCACGTTGATGGACGGGGGCGACACCAGCATCACGGGCAATGCGCTGGCCAACATCCTCACCGGCAACAGCGGCAACAACGTGCTGGACGGCGCCGGCGGCGCGGACCTGCTGTCCGGCGGCGCGGGCAACGACACCTACAAGTTCGGCCGCGGTGGCGGGGCTGACTGGATCGTCGAGTCCGGGGGCACGGCCGACGAACTGGACTTCTCACTCACCGGGGGCGCGGCGGGGCGGATCGACTTCGATCAGCTGTGGTTCAGCCATGAGCAGGGCTCGTCCGACCTGACCATCACCGTGATGGGCACCGGCGACAGCGTCAGAATCGCCGACTGGTATGCGGGCGGGTCGCACCAGGTGGAGTCCATCCTGGCGGCTGCGAACGCGGATGGCACCTCGCGCACCTTGTCCAGCGCAGACGTGGATCTGCTGGTCAGCGCCATGGCCTCCATGGCCCCTCCGACCGGCGCCACCAGTTGGGCCGCCTTGGGCTCCCAGCAGCAGTCCCAGCTTCAGGCGCTCGCGGTCTGGCGCTGAACCGGCTGCCGAGCTCCCTTGCCGGCGTCGATCCAGCGGGCGGGCCAGGCACCGGAAAGAACCATCTGCCGCAGCACGCCCCGCACCAGCGCGGCGACGGCTGACTTCGCCACGCTCTCGGGCCGCGCCGCGTTCGTGGAGAAGACGACGCGCCGGGACATGGCCGGGCTGTCGAGCGTGGCGGTCCGCAGGCGGCCCGCCGCCACTTCTTCGGCGACGGCGCCCAGGGTCAGGATGGTTTCGCCGATCCCCGCTTCCGCGGCGCGCTTGACGCTGGCCAGCGACTCGACTTCCGCCACCACGTCCAGCTGCAGCTTCAACGGTGCGCATGCGTCGTCGATGATGCGCCGCAGGCCATGGTCCTTGCCGGGGAGCAGCAAGGGGCGACTCGCCAGGGCCGTCAGCGGAAGTTTCTTCGGCAGGCGCCGGCGCGACACGCCCGAGACCAGCACGAGCTGCTCGTCGAGCAGGGGATGCTTGACGAGCCCGGCTTCAGGTTCTTCACCGTACATCAGGGCCAGGTCGAGCCGGCCCGATTGAAGCCATTCGCGAAGAAAGCCGCTGTAGGCCTCGATGACCTTGAGCCGGACCTGCGGCAACTGGGCACGGCATGCGGCCAGGATGGGAAGGGTGGCGGTCAGGCCCACGGTGGTGGTCAGGCCGATCGCGACCTCGCCGCGCGGCACCGAGCCGAAGTCCTGCACCGCGGTGCGGGCGCGCTCGAGGTCGGCGAGCACGACCTTCGCATGCGCGAGGAAGACCTTGCCGGCCTCGGTGAGGCTGATGCCCCGGCTCGAACGGTCGAACAACTGCGCGCCGATCTCGCTTTCCAGCGCGGCGATCTGATGGCTGAGTGCCGGCTGGGCCACGTGCAGCGTGGCCGAGGCCTTGAGCAGGCTGCCCGCTTCGCTCGCACCGATGAAGTACCGAAGTTGTCGCAGTTCCATGGCGATCCAGGTGAGGCGGTCGATCGGTGCATTATGGAATGCTGCTATCGCCCGCCGCGATAGCCGATAGCGGTAATCCGTATTTCCCATATATCGGGGCCCCACCCAGAATCGAAGCGACAGGAGACACGTTTCATGACTCTCGACATCGACCACCTGCGCACGTGGATCGGCCGCACGGCCGTCATCGACGATGTGGTGACCCCTGTGCCGTTGCATGCGCTCACGGCCACCCTCGACCGGGACGATCCACCGGTGACGCCGTCAGACCACCTGCCGCCTTGCTGGCACTGGCTCTACTTCCTGCCGATCCACCGCCAGTCCGAGATCGGTCCCGACGGGCATCCGAAGCGGGGTGGCTTCCTGCCGCCCGTGCCGCTGCCGCGCCGGATGTGGGCGGGCAGCCAGCTCCAGTTCAAGGCGCCGCTGCGGGTCGGCCAGGCGATCTCGCGCAGCTCGCGCATCGCCGACGTGCGCGTCAAGGAAGGGCGCACCGGCCCGCTGGTGTTCGTCAACGTCGATCACGAGATCCGCGCGGACGGCGAACCGGCGATCCTGGAACGCCACGACATCGTCTACCGCGACAACCCGAGGCCGGGCGACCCCACGCCGGCACCGCAGGCTGCGCCGGCCGATGCCGCATGGTCGCGGGAGATCGTGCCCGACGACGTCCTGCTGTTCCGCTACTCCGCGCTCACCTTCAACGGCCACCGCATCCACTACGACCGCAAGTACGTGACCGAGGTCGAGGGCTATCCGGGCCTGATCGTGCATGGGCCCCTGATCGCCACGCTGCTGCTGGACCTGCTGCGGCGCCGACTGCCCGATGCGTCCGTCAAGTCCTTCTCTTTCCGCGCCGTGCAGCCGCTGTTCGACGTCGCGCCCTTCAGCGTCTGCGGCCGGCAGGAGGATGCCGAGACCGTCAGGCTCTGGGCGCGCACGCCGGACGGCCACCTGGCCATGGATGCCACGGCGCAACTGTACTGACGACGATCACTGTTCAAGGAAGCACCCCATGTTCAACGAAGCCGACGACTACCAGGACATCCGCGACGCCGTGCGCAGCCTGTGCAGGCAGTTCCCCGACGAGTATTTCCGCAAGGTCGACGAGCGGAAGGCCTATCCCGAGCAATTCGTCGATGCGCTGATGGAGGCCGGCTGGCTGGCCGCCATGATCCCGGAGGAGTACGGCGGCACCGGCCTCGGCCTGGGCGCTGCGACCGTGATCATGGAAGAGATCAACCGCTCGGGTGGCAACGCCGGCGCGGTGCACGGCCAGATGTACAACATGGGCACGCTGTTGCGCAACGGCAGCCAGGCGCAGAAAGAGAAGTACCTGCCCGGCATCGCGGCCGGCAAGCTGCGCATCCAGTCGATGGCGGTGACCGAGCCCACCACCGGCACCGACACCACCAAGATCAAGACCACCGCGGTCAGGAAGGATGGCCGCTGGGTCGTCAACGGCCAGAAGGTCTGGATCTCGCGCGTGCAGCACTCCGACCTGATGATCCTGCTGGCGCGCACCACGCCGCTGGCCGAGGTGAAGAAGAAGTCCGAGGGCATGTCGATCTTCATCGTCGATCTCAAGCAGGCCATCGGCAGCGGGTTGACGGTGCGGCCCATCCCCAACCTGGTCAACCACGAGACCAACGAACTCTTCTTCGAGAACCTGGAGGTCCCGGAAGAGAACCTGATCGGCGAGGAAGGGCGGGGCTTCAAGTACATCCTCGACGGCCTGAACGCCGAGCGCACCCTGATCGCCGCCGAGTGCATCGGCGATGGTTACTGGTTCATCGAGCGGGCGCGCAAGTACGCCAGCGAGCGCATCGTGTTCGACCGCCCCATCGGCAAGAACCAGGGCGTGCAGTTTCCGATTGCCGATGCCTTCATCGAGGTCGAGGCGGCCAACCTGATGCGCTTCGAGGCGGCCCGCCGATACGACGCGCACCAGGACTGCGGCGCCCAGGCCAACATGGCCAAGTACCTGGCGGCCAAGGCGAGCTGGGAGGCCGCCAACGTCTGCATGCAGACCCACGGCGGCTTCGGCTTCGCCAACGAATACGACATCGAGCGCAAGTTCCGCGAGACCCGGCTCTACCAGGTGGCGCCGATCTCCACCAACCTGATTTATGCCTACGTGGCCGAGCACATCCTCGGGTTGCCGCGATCGTTCTGATCCGGCGAGGTGATTCTCATGACACGACCTTTGGATGGCGTGACGGTCATCACGCTGGAACACGCGATCGCGGCGCCCTTCTGCACCCGCCAGCTGGCGGACCTGGGCGCCCGGGTGATCAAGGTGGAACGGCCCGGCGTGGGCGACTTCGCCCGCGCCTACGACGAACGGGTGCGGGGCATGGCCTCGCACTTCGTCTGGACCAACCGGTCGAAGGAGAGCCTGACGCTGGACGTGAAGCAACCCGTCGCGCAGGAGGTGCTCGGCAAGCTGCTCGAAGGCGCCGACGTGCTGGTGCAGAACCTGGCGCCCGGCGCCGCGGCCAGGCTGGGGCTTTCCTTCGAGGCACTGCACGAGAAGCATCCCCGGCTCATCGTGTGCGACATCTCGGGCTATGGCGACGACGGGCCGTACCGCGACAAGAAGGCCTACGACCTGCTGATCCAGAGCGAGTCCGGCTTTCTGTCCGTCACCGGTTCGGATGCCGAGCCGGCGAAGGCAGGCTGCTCCATCGCCGACATCGCCGCGGGCATGTACGCCTATTCGGGCATCCTGGCCGCGTTGCTCCAGCGCGGCAAGACCGGCAAGGGCAGCCGCATCGACGTGTCGATGCTGGAGAGCATGGTGGAGTGGATGGGCTTTCCCATGTACTACGCCTTCGAGGGGGCGGCCGCGCCGCCGCGCGCGGGGGCCTCGCACGCCACGATCTTCCCCTACGGTCCCTTTCCCGCCAGCGACGGCACGGTCATGCTGGGCCTGCAGAACGAGCGGGAGTGGGGCCTGTTCTGCAAGACGGTTCTGCAGCAGCCCGAGCTCGCCGGGGACGAGCGCTTCGCCTCCAACACCCGGCGCGTGGCACACCGCAACGCGCTGCGCGCCCTCATCGTCCAGGCCTTTTCTTCGCTGACCGCGGAGCAGGTGGTGGGGCGGCTGGAAGCGGCCCAGATCGCCAATGCCAGCGTCAACGACATGCACGACGTCTGGAAGCATCCCCAGTTGAAGGCCCGCGAGCGGTGGACGCAGGTCGCGACGCCCGGCGGCCTCATCCCGGCGCTGCTGCCGCCCGGCACGACCCAGGCCTTCTCGCCGCGCATGGATGCGGTGCCGGGACTGGGCGAGCACACCGACGCCATCCTGCAGGAATTGGGCTGCTCGAACGAAGCCATCGCCTCCATGCGCGGCGCGGGCGCCGTCTGAGATCCCACCGAAACCCGGACATTCCCATGAAGACACTTCCCACGCCACCGACTGCCGGCGCCATTGCGCTCGCGAGCGCGCGAACCTTCCTGTTCGTGCCCGGCAACCGCCCCGAACGCTTCGAGAAGGCATTGCGAAGCGGCGCCGATGCGATCGTCATCGACCTGGAGGATGCCGTGCCGCACGCCGAGAAGGCGGCGGCGCGCGAGGCCATCGGGGCGCGCTGGGCGCAGCTGGATCGGCAAGCGGTGCCGCTGGTGCTGCGCATCAATCCCGCCGACACTCCGCTGGGCCTGCAGGACCTCGAATGGCTTCGGGGCCTGGGCGCGCCGGCCGCGGTGATGGTGCCCAAGGCCGAATCGCCGGAGGTCTTGTCGCAGGTGGCGGTCAGGCTGCCCGGGACGGCGATCCTTCCGCTCGTCGAGACCGCGGCGGGCTACGCGGCGGTCCATGCACTGGCGGGCGCCCCCCAGGTGCTGCGCCTCGTGGTGGGCCACATCGATTTCATGGCCGACACGGGCGTGCGTTGCACGGAAGGGGAGCCCGAGTTGCTGCCCCTGCGCTTCGCTGTGAACATCGCCACCCGCCTGAACAGGCTCGCACCGGCCGTCGATGGCGTCACCGTCGACATCGGCAACGACGCACTGCTGCGGGCCGATACGCAACGCGCACTGAACCTGGGCTTCGGCGCCAAGCTGTGCATCCACCCGCGGCAGGTCGCGGTCGTGCACGAGGCCTTGTCGCCCTCGGCGGAGGAGATCGCGTGGGCCGAGCGCGTGCTGGCCGCGGATGCCGCGTCGGGCGGCGCCGCAGTGCAGCTCGATGGAAAAATGGTGGACCTGCCGGTCGTGCTGCAGGCGCGGCGCACCATGGCGCGGCTCGGCGACCGCGGGCTCGCGGCACCGGCAGATAAGTAACTGCGCCGGCAACATGCCCATTGGCTGGCGCCCGGCGCGGTGCGCGACCCATAATGCCCGTCCGCGGCCGAGCCGGGGCCGCGTTCGACGCGATGAAAGACTGCACCTCTCCGGCGCAGTGCTGAGGTCTTCGTTTTCCGGCGCTCAAGGACGACCACGATGAGTTCATTGCAGAAGTTGCTGCCGGCCTGCGAGCCGGCGCGCAGCGAAGCCTTGGCGCTGCTGGCCAAGGCACACCATCTGCCGAGGCACCTGGTGAAGGGTATTGCGAGGCGCGGCGTGGCGGTCGACGGCGTGCCGCCGTTGCATCAGGAGCAGCAGCAACAGGGCGCCGTGCAGGGCCAGCAGCCACAGGCACCCCGGCAGCCGAGCTGATTTCTTTTTCTTCGTCCGCCCTCCGCGGCGCGCCCGCGCCTCAGATCAGCGGGGCGCTCGCTTCCTTGAGCACGCGCAGCACGAAATGCGACTGGCTGTGCCGGATGCCGGGGATCTTGTAGAGCTTCTCCCTCAGGAGGCGCTCATAGTCCCGCGTGTCGCGCACGGCAATGCGGATGTAGTAGTCGTAGTCGCCTGACACCAGGTAGGCCTCCTGGATCTCCGGGATGGCGGCCAGCGTGCGGCCGAACTCGTACAGCGTTTCGTCGCTGTGGCTCTCCAGCGTGAGCTGCACGATCACCGAATCCTGGTAGCCCAGCTTCCCGGCATTGACGTCGACCGTGTAGCGCTTGATGACGCCGCTGGCCTCCAGCTTCTTGATGCGATTCCAGCAGCTGGTGGCCGCCAGGCCCACCTCGGCGCCGATCTCCTGCAGCGTCTTGCGCGAGTCGGCCAGGAGCACGCGCAGGATCGCCATGTCGATCCGGTCGAAAGATTCTTCGCCTTCTTGCGATGATTTGCGATGGTTTTTCAAAGGAAGTGCCGAATGATTCCGAAATAAGAAGCAAATTCTGCGTCAGAACCAGAAAAATCGACGCATGCAATCCCTCGCTCCCACCCCCGCGCTGCTCCAGTTGCGCAACGGCGCCCAGGCCCTGCTGCAGACCCTGGTCGAATGCGGCGTCGACACCGTGTTCGGCTATCCCGGCGGCGCCGCGCTGCCGCTCTACGACGCGCTGCATGGTGAGCCTCGCCTGCGCCACGTCCTGGTGCGCCACGAGCAGGCCGCCGTCCATGCAGCCGAGGGCTACGCGCGCAGCACCGGGCGGGTCGGCGTGGTGCTGGTGACCTCCGGCCCGGGCGTGGGCAACACCATCACCGGTCTGCTGGACGCGATCAGCGACTCGGTGCCGCTGCTGTGCATCAGCGGCCAGGTGGCCAGCACGGTGATCGGCACCGATGCCTTCCAGGAAAGCGATGCCCTCGGCATGTCGCGGCCGGTGACGAAGTGGAATTGCCAGTTGCGTTCCGCCGGCCAGGTGCCGGCGCGGGTGCGGCAGGCGCTGGAGATCGCGGCCTCCGGCCGGCCCGGGCCGGTGTTGCTGGACATGCCCAAGGACGTGCAGCTGGCCATGATCGGCGAGGAAGAGGCTGTGCCGGCGCGGCGTCCCCCGCGTGGTGTGCCGCAGCGCCTGCCGCAGTCCAGCCTCGAGCGCGCGGCCGACCTGCTCTCCACCGCGCGCAGGCCGGTGCTCTACGGCGGCGGCGGCCTGGTCAACGCCGGCCCGGCCGCCTGCGAGGCCTTCACCTGCCTGGTGCGAAAGCTCGACGCCCCCTGCACGCTGACGCTGATGGGCCTGGGCGCCTTTCCGGCCTCCGACCCACGCTACCTCGGCATGCTGGGCATGCACGGCACGCTGGAAGCCAACCTCGCGATGCACCAGGCCGACCTGGTGCTCTGCGTCGGCGCGCGCTTCGACGATCGCGTGACGGGCAAGCTGGCCGAGTTCTGCCCGGACGCGCGCAAGATCCACATCGACATCGACCCGGCCAACATCAACAAGGTGGTGAAGGTCGACGTGCCCATGGTCGGCGACTGTGGCGCGGTGCTGGACGCGCTGCTGCGCATGCCGGCGCTCGACGGCCTGGCTCCCGGGCGCCTGGCGTCCTGGTGGCGGCGCATCGAAGGCTGGCGCGAAGCGCGTTGCCTCGACTACGTGCCGCGCGACGGCGCGATCTTGCCGCAGCAGCTCATGGCCTCGCTGCGCAAGGCGCTCGTGGGCCGCGACCCCATCGTCTCCACCGACGTGGGCCAGCACCAGATGTGGGCGGCGCAGCACCTGCGCTTCGAGCGGCCGCGCCGCTGGCTGACCTCGGGCGGCGCCGGCACCATGGGCTATGGCCTGCCCGCCGCGATCGGTGCCCAGCTCGCGCACCCCGGCGCGCTGACCGTGTGCGTGAGCGGCGACGCCTCGGTGCTGATGAACATCCAGGAACTGTCCACTGCCGTGCAGCACCGCGCGCCGGTCAAGCTGGTGCTGTGCAACAACGGCTACATGGGCATGGTGCGCCAGTGGCAGGAGCTCAACCACGGCAACCGCCTGAGCCACAGCTGGAACGAGGCGTTGCCCGACTTCGTCGCGCTGGCCCGCGCCTTCGGTTGGAGCGCGCGGCGCGTGGCCGACCCATCCCAACTGGAAGAGGCACTGGCCGAATGCCTGGCCGCCGAGGGGCCCTTCTTCCTCGACGTGCAGGTGGCGGCGCAGGAGAACTGCTTTCCCATGATCCCGGCCGGCGTCGGCCACCACCGGGTGATGCTGGCCAAGGACCGGTGGTACGAGGAGGGCTGAGCCTGAGCGTGCGTCAACGGCCCGGTGCGGCCGCCCGCCGAGCCGCGGCCCGAGTTAGAACCCGCTCGCCTGGAAATCCGTGCTGTGCAGGCAGATCGCCGCCCTCGGGTTCTCCCGGTAGCGGGCGGTGGCGAGCGCGTCGATCGAATCGGCGTTCTCGTCGTAGGTACGCACCAGTGCCGATTCGCCGTCAGGTGCATGGAAGCGCGCGTGCAGCGCCTCCTCGTCGATCCTGGCGATGATCCGGGCCCCGTCGTACCCGTCGGGGTAGATGGCGAACTGGACGCTGCCAGCCGCGGGAAGAAAGATGGCTTCGGAGGGCATGATTGTTCGTAGGAACTTTGGTACTCGTTTCGAAGTATCAAACTTCCACCTCCTGCAAAAAATACGCCCGAAGCACTATGCCGCTTACCATGTGTGACGTATTTCACATTCGTTCCGCCTTTGCAGGCGGCCACCGGGCCTACTCCTCCAGCATTCCCCGGTCCTCGATGAAGGCGATGACTTCGGCCAGTCCCGCCTTCGTCTTGAGGTTGGTCATCACGAAGGGCCGCTGCTTGCGCATGCGCTTCGTGTCGGCCTCCATCACGGCCAGATCGGCACCCACATGGGGCGCGAGGTCCGTCTTGTTGATGACGAAGAGGTCGCTCTTGGTGATGCCGGGGCCACCCTTGCGCGGGATCTTCTCGCCGGCCGCCACGTCGATCACGTAGATCGTCAGGTCGCTGAGCTCGGGGCTGAAAGTGGCGGCCAGGTTGTCGCCGCCGCTCTCGACGAACACCACGTCGGCATCGGGAAACTCGGCCAGCATGCGGTCGATGGCCTCGAGGTTGATCGAGGCGTCCTCGCGAATTGCGGTGTGCGGGCAGCCGCCGGTTTCCACGCCCATGATGCGCTCGGCCGGCAGCGCGCCGGCGACCGTCAGCAGGCGCTGGTCTTCCTTGGTGTAGATGTCGTTGGTGATGGCGATCAGGTCGTACTTGTCGCGCATCGCCTTGCAGAGCATTTCCAGCAGCGTGGTCTTGCCGGAACCCACCGGCCCGCCGATGCCCACGCGAAGCGGCGGCAGTCTCTTGGTGCGGTTGGCGATGTGGTGAAGGGCGGCGCTCATGGTGGCAGTTGCGGGTTCAGCTTCGGAAGAGTCGCGAGTACTGGGTTTCATGCCGCGCCGACAGCACGGCGAGCATGGGCGAAAAAGCCTGGCGTTCATCATCCGCCAGGGCGAGGGCCTGGTCCACTGCCGCGGGGATCTCGGCGGCCAGCCGGCCGAGGATGCGCTGCCCGGCGCTCTGGCCCAGCGGTACCGCCTTGACCGCGGCGGCCGCCATGTTCTCGGCCCAGCCGAAGGCGAAGGCCAGGCAGGCGTCCGGTGCCGGTGCCTCTGTTCGGCTGGCGGCGAAGGCGAAGGCGACCGGGTAGCTGGCCGGCAGGCTGTCGAAGACCGCGGCGGCATCGGCATGGCGCAGCTTGAGCCATTCGACGAAGGAGCGACCCATCTGCTCGGTCTGCAGAAGGAACTCGGCCGATTCGCGAGTGCGGAACACCCAGTCGTTCAGGGCGCGGACCCGGGCCAGGTCGCCCGCGCGCCAGGCGTGCACGGCCTGGCCGACGACGGCGAGGTCGCTGCGCGCGAGGCTCATGTGGAGCTGATCGGCGAGCCAGTCGGCCGCGGCCTGCTCGGTCGTGACGCCGGCCCATTCGATGGCGGCCTCCAGCCCCTCCGAATAGGAAAAGCCGCCGACCGGGAGGGCGGGTGAGGCGAGCCAGATCAGCTGCAGCAGGCTGGCCGCGGGCAGGGCGCCCGGCGCGTCATCCATCAGTGCGAATGGCCGTGGGGGTGGCCGTGCGAATGGGTGTGATCGTGGCCAGGGTGCTCGTGCTCATGCGGTGCGGCATACGCATCCGGATGCAGCACCGGCCCCAACGGTGCGCTGCCGCCATGCGAATGACCGTGGCCGGCGCCGTGGGCGCCGTAGGCCCCGCCCTCGGGCTCGAAGGCTTCCTCCGCTTCCCGCACGATCAGGTGCATCGAGCGCAGCATGCCGGCCAGCACATGGTCGGGTTCGATCTTCAGGTGGTCGGGCTGCAGCTCGATCGGCACGTGCCGGTTTCCCAGGTGGTAGGCCGCGCGCATGAGGTCGAAGGGCGTGCCGTGCTCGCTGCAGTGCGTGATGACCAGCACCGGCTGCTTCGCCGCGATCACCTTCACCAGCGAGCCGTCTTCCGCCACCAGCACGTCGCCGCCGCGCACCGCCGTCCCGCGCGGCAGGAACACGCCGAGCTGGCGGCCCTGCGAGTCGGTGGCATCGAAGCGGCTTTTCTGGCGCACGTCCCAGTCGAGTTCGACCGTGGCGGCGCGCTTGAGCAGCACCGGCGCGAGGCCGCCGCCGCGGGGCATGAGTTTGTTGGCTGTGAGCATGACCATTGCGATCGGGGTATCGGGCGGATAATATAACGGTTGTTATAACTTAACCGCGTGGAGGTCCCATGTCTGCCCTCAAGCTCACACAGATCGGCAATTCGGTCGGCCTCATCCTGCCCAAGGAGGTGTTGGCAAAGATGAACGTGGGCAAGGGGGACACGGTGTATTTGACGGAGTCCGCAAGCGGGGGATTCAACCTCACGCCGTACGACGATGAGTTCGAACGGCAGATGGAAGCGGCACGCCGCATCATGAAGAAGCGGCGAAATGTCTTGCGCGAGTTGGCCAAATGACGGCGGCCAACGAAGCCTGGACTTGGTTGAGCGTCGAACTCATCCGCGCGGCGCACGAAGAACAGCTGGTAGAGCACGGCGGGCCGCCCGGCATTCGCGACGAAGGCTCGCTGGCCTCTGCAGCCGGGCGCCCTCAGCATCGCGCGGCATACGGGACGCCTGATGCGGCCGAACTCGCTGCGTGCTATGCCTTCGGCATTGCGCGAAACCATCCATTCGTTGACGGCAACAAGAGAACCGCCTTCGTGGCGATGGAAGTCTTTCTCGACCTCAACGGATGGGAACTCGGCGCCTCCGACGAGGCGTGCGTCTTGTCGATGCTCGCGCTTGCCTCCGGTCAGTTGGAGGAAGAGGCTCTCGCACAATGGATTCGCGAACATCTCCGATCGCGCGGCGCCTGACATTCAGAATAGAAAGTACCGCTGCGCCATCGGCAGCACCACCGCCGGATCGCAGGTGAGCAGTTGCCCGTCCGCCCGCACCGCATAGGTCTGCGGATCGATCTCCATCTTCGGCGCGTAGCCGTTGTGGACCATGTCCTTCTTGCGCACGTTGCGGACGTTCTTCACCGCGCTCAGTGTCTTCGCCAGCCCATAGCGCTCGCCGATGCCCGCCGCCAGCCCCGCCTGGGAGACGAAGGTCAGCGAGCTCCTGGCGAGCGCGCCGCCGAAGGCGCCGAACATCGGGCGGTAGTGCACCGGCTGCGGCGTCGGGATCGAGGCGTTGGGGTCGCCCATCGCCGCCATCGCGATCGTGCCGCCCTTGAGAATGGTGAAGGGCTTGATGCCGAAGAAGGCCGGCTTCCACACCACCAGGTCGGCCCATTTGCCGACCTCGATGCTGCCCACCTCGTGCGAGATGCCGTGCGCGATGGCCGGGTTGATCGTGTACTTGGCCACGTAGCGCCTCGCGCGCGCGTTGTCGTGGCGGCTGCCGTCCTCCGGCAGCTTGCCGCGCTGCGCCTTCATCTTGTGGGCGGTCTGCCAGCAGCGGATGATCACCTCGCCCACCCGCCCCATCGCCTGGCTGTCGGAACTGAACATGCTGATCGCGCCCAGGTCGTGCAGGATGTCCTCGGCCGCGATGGTCTCCTTGCGGATGCGGCTTTCGGCGAAGGCCAGGTCCTCCGGGATGCCGGCGTCCAGGTGGTGGCACACCATGAGCATGTCGACGTGCTCGTCCAGCGTGTTCACCGTGTAGGGCATGGTGGGGTTGGTGGAGGAGGGCAGGAAGTTCTGCTCGCCCACCACGCGCAGGATGTCCGGCGCATGGCCGCCGCCCGCGCCTTCGGTGTGGAAGGCGCAGATCGCGCGGCCCTTCACCGCGGCGATGGTGTTCTCCACGAAGCCCGATTCGTTCAGCGTGTCGCTGTGGATCGCGACCTGCGTGTCGGTGGCGTCGGCCACGTCCAGGCAGTTGCTGATCGCGGCCGGCGTGGTGCCCCAGTCCTCGTGCAGCTTCAGGCCGATCACGCCGGCCTCGATCTGCTCGTGCAGGCCCGCGGGCCGGCTCGCATTGCCCTTGCCCAGGAAGCCGAGGTTCATCGGGAAGGCGTCGGCCGCCTGCAGCATGCGCTCGATGTGCCAGGGGCCCGGCGTGACGGTGGTGGCGAAGGTGCCGGTGGCCGGCCCGGTGCCGCCGCCCAGCATGGTGGTGACCCCCGAGGCCAGCGCCTCCTCGATCTGCTGCGGGCAGATGAAGTGGATGTGGCTGTCGATGCCGCCGGCGGTGACGATGTTCCCTTCGCAGCTGATGATCTCGGTGCCCGGGCCGATGACGATGTCCACGCCCGGCTGCACGTCCGGGTTGCCGGCCTTGCCGATGGCGACGATGCGGCCGTCCTTCAGGCCGATGTCGGCCTTGACGATGCCCCAGTGGTCGAGGATCAGCGCGTTGGTCATCACCGTGTCGACCACGCCCTCGGCACGCGTGCGCTGCGACTGCGCCATGCCGTCGCGGATGGTCTTGCCGCCGCCGAACTTGACCTCCTCGCCGTAACCGCCGGCGCGCAGGGTGTAGTCCTGCTCGACCTCGATCACCAGGTCGGTGTCGGCCAGGCGGACCCGGTCGCCCACGGTGGGGCCAAAAATTTCGGCGTAGGCGCGCCGCCCGATCATGGCCATGTTCAGAGCTTTCCTTGCACGAGTCCGCGAAAGCCGTAGACCACGCGGTCACCGGCGAAGTCGACCAGCTCGACCGTGCGCTGCTGCCCCGGCTCGAAGCGCACCGCGGTGCCCGAGGCGATGTTCAGACGCATGCCGCGCGCGGCCTCGCGGTCGAAGTCCAGCGCGCCGTTGGTCTCGGCGAAGTGGTAGTGCGAGCCGACCTGGATGGGACGGTCGGCCGCGTTGCGGACCACCAGAGTGAGCGTACGGCGGCCGGGGTTGAGGGCGTGGTCGCCCTCGTCGGCGATCAGCTCGCCGGGGATCATGCGAGGCCGCCGAGGAGTACGACGCCGAAGATCGCAACGGCCGCACCGGCGAGGCGAGGCATCCAGCGATCGCCGTGGCGCAGCGCCCAGCCGAGGGCGATGCCCGCGGCATGCAGCAGGACCGTCGCGGCGAGCATGCCGGCCAGCGTCAGCGCGGCGCCCGATCGGTCCGCGAGTTCCTGCCCATGGGCCACACCGTGGAAGACTGCGAAGACGCCGACCAGCACCCCGGCTGCGAGTGCCGGCAGCCGGCGTTGCGTGAAGACCAGCAGCCCCAGCACCAGCAGGGAGGCCGCGATCATGGGCTCGACCGCCGGCCACCCCACGCCCGCCCGGCCCAGCAGCGCACCCACCAGCAGCATCAGCGCGAAGCCCAGCGGCGCGGCCAGCAGGTCGGGCCAGGCACGGCGCGCGGTCAGCGCGCTCCACAAGCCCACCGCCACCATCGCCGCCAGGTGGTCCGGCCCGGTCAGCGGATGCAGGAAGCCGGCCGCGAGGCCGTGGTGCAGACCCGCATCGGCGCCGGTGTGGGCCGCTGCGGCCAGCGGCATGGCCGCGGTCAGAAGGAGGGAGGCCGTGCGAAGAAGGCGCATGAGGTTCTTTCTTGCTTGTGCGGGTGAATTCAGACGATCGGCTGGTGCACGGTCACGAGCTTGGTGCCGTCGGGAAAAGTGGCTTCGACCTGGATGTCCGGGATCATGTCGGCCACGCCTTCCATCACGTCCGCGCGCGAGAGGACGCTGCGGCCCTCGCTCATCAGCGCCGCCACGGTCTTGCCGTCGCGCGCGCCTTCCATCACGGCGGCCGAGATCAGCGCCACCGCCTCGGGGTAATTCAGCTTGAGGCCGCGCGCCCGGCGCCGCTCCGCCAGCAGGGCCGCCGTGAAGATCAGCAGCTTGTCTTTTTCGCGCGGTGTCAGTTCCATGGGAGGGCAGGGGAGGTCGAAAAGGCAGCCATTATCAGCAAGCCCCCACCATTGCAACAGTCGTGCCGATGGCATGGAACCTGCAGCCTTGCCGTCGTGGAAACGCCCCCCCTCCCCGCCGCCGGCGAAGAAGCGCCGCAGCGCATTGTCAAAGTTCGGCGCGACTACAACAGCTGGGTCGCCCGCGAGACGCTGGAAGACTACGCCCTGCGCTACACGCCGCAGCGCTTCCGCCGCATGTCCGAATGGCGGGTGGCGAGCACGGCCTTCGGCGGCGCGGCCTCCTTTCTGATCCTGGAGGCCGTGGGTGCCACGCTGCTGGTGCAGTACGGCTTCGTCAATGCCGCCTGGGCCATCCTGGCCACCGGGCTGATCATCTTCCTGGCCGGCCTGCCGATCAGCGTCTACGCGGCGCGCTACGGCGTGGACATGGACCTGCTCACCCGCGGCGCCGGCTTCGGCTACATCGGCTCCACGCTGACCTCGCTGATCTACGCCTGCTTCACCTTCATCTTCTTTGCGCTCGAGGCCGCGGTGATGGCCTATGCGCTGGACCTCGCCCTGGGCATCCCGGTGGTCTGGGGCTACCTGGTCTGCGCGCTGGTGGTGATCCCGCTGGTCACGCACGGCATCTCGGCCATCAGCAGGCTCCAGGTGTGGACCCAGCCCATCTGGCTGCTGATGCTGGTGGTGCCTTTTGCCTATGTGCTGGCGCGCGATCCTGGTGCGTTCGCGGGCGTCGTGCACTACAACGGCGTCAAGCCGGGCCAGATGGGGTTCGACATGCGCCTTTTTGGTGCCGCCTTGACGGTTGGCATCGCGTTGATCACCCAGATGGGGGAGCAGGCCGACTACCTGCGGTTCATGCCGGTGCGCACCGCGGCCAACCGGCGGCGCTGGTGGGCCGCCGTGTTGGCGGGCGGACCGGGCTGGGTGGTGCTGGGCGTGCTCAAGATGCTGGGCGGCGCGCTGCTGGCCTACCTCGCCATCCGCCACATGGTGCCGCCGGAGCGCGCGGTGGATCCGAACCAGATGTACCTCGCGGCCTACGAGTACGTCTTCCCCCGGTACGGCTGGGCAGTGGCCGCCACGGCGCTGTTCGTGGCGATCTCGCAGATCAAGATCAACGTCACCAACGCCTATGCCGGCTCGCTGGCCTGGAGCAACTTCTTCTCGCGCGTGACCCACAGCCATCCCGGCCGTGTGGTGTGGGTCGTCTTCAACGCGCTCATCGCCTTCATGCTGATGGAGATGAACGTCTTCGAGGCGCTGGGCGACGTGCTGGGCCTGTACGCCAACGTCGCCATCGCCTGGATGATGGCGGTGGTGGCCGACCTGGTGGTCAACAAGCCGCTGGGCCTGTCGCCACCCGGCATCGAGTTCAAGCGTGCCCATCTGTGGGACATCAACCCGGTGGGCGTGGGTGCGATGGCGCTGGCCTCGGCGCTGTCCATCACCGCGCACCTGGGCGTGTTCGGGCCGATGGCGCAGGCCTTCTCGGCCTTGATCGCGCTGGGCACCGCTTTCGTCGCGGCGCCGCTGATCGCCTGGGCGACGCGGGGCCGGTTCTACATTGCGCGGGTCTCGCAGCAGGGTGGCGCCGCCCCCTTCGGGCCGGCCGAAGGCCCGCGCACGGTGCGCTGGGCGCGCGTCGCGCCGGCGGCCGGCGGCGGTCGCGTGCTCACGCAGCGCTGCGTGATCTGCGAGCGCGAGTACGAGGGACCGGACATGGCCCACTGCCCCGCCTACCAGGGCGCGATCTGCTCGCTGTGCTGCACCCTGGACGCCCGCTGCGGCGACCTGTGCAAGCGCGAAGCGAGCCTGGCGGCCCAGTGGTCGGCTGCGCTGCGCTGGCTGCTGCCGCGCCGCGTCTGGCCCTACCTGGACACGGGCCTCGGCCATTTCCTGCTGATGATGCTGATCGTGGTGCCGCTGCTGGCCGCCGTCTTCGGCGTGCTCTACCAGCAGGAGCTGCGGGGCCTGGGGGAAGGGCTGATCGCCGATGCGGCGCACGCGCCCGCCGCGCTGCGCGCCGGCTTCCTCAAGGCCTACATGGCCTTGCTGCTGATCGCCGGCATCGTGGCCTGGTGGCTGGTGCTGGCACACCAGAGCCGCAAGGTGGCGCAGGAGGAGTCGAACCGCCAGACCCACCTGCTGATGCGCGAGATCGAACTGCACCGCGAGACCGACCGCGCGCTGCAGGCCGCCAAGCGCATCGCCGAGCAGGCCAATCAGGCCAAGAGCCGCTACATCAGCGCCATCAGCCACGAGCTGCGCACGCCGCTCAACAGCATCCTCGGCTATGCGCAATTGATGGGAGAGGACGCGGCCGTGCCGCCGCACCGGCGGCAGGCGGTGGCGGTGATCAAGCGCGGCGGAGAGCACCTGCTGTCGCTGATCGAAGGCACCCTGGACATCGCCCACATCGAGGCCGGCAAGCTCACGCTGCAGGCCCGGCCCATGCAGTTCGCCGACCTGATGCGCGAGCTGGCCGACATGTTCGAGCTGCAGGCGGCGGAGAAGGGCCTGGCCTTCCACTTCGAACCCGAGGGCGAGCTGCCCGCGCTCGTGCGTGCCGACGAGAAGCGGGTGCGGCAGATCCTGATCAACCTGCTGGGCAACGCGATCAAGTTCACCGCCGGCGGGCGCGTCGTGCTGCGCGTGCGCTATGCGCGCGAGTTCGCGGCCATCGAGGTGGAGGACACGGGGCCCGGCATGTCGGCCGAGGCACTGGGCCGCATCTTCGAGCCCTTCGCGCGCGGCGCCCATGCCGGCGCCTCGGCGCCGGGCGCGGGCCTGGGCCTGACCATCGCGAAGATGCTGATCGATCTGATGGGCGGCGAGATCAAGGTGCAGAGCACGCCCGGCGTGGGCTCGGTGTTCTGCCTGCGCCTGTTCCTGCCGCGCGTGCACGAGCCGCACGGGTTGCGCCGGCGGCTTCGGCCCGCCTCGCCCGCGCCGCGCGTGCGCCGCGGCTACACGGGGCCGCGCCGCCGCCTGCTGGTGGTCGACAACGAGGAGGCCGATCGCGAACTGCTGGTCAACGTGCTCGCGCCCCTGGGCTTCGAGCTGCGCACCGCCGCCAGCGGCCACGACGCCCTCGACCTGATCGCGGCCGGATGGTACCCGGATGCCATGTTCGTGGACCTCGCCATGCCCGGCATCGACGGCTGGGAAACCATCCGCCGCGCCCGTGCGATCGGCCTGGCCGGCGCCCAGGTCGCGATCGTCTCGGCCAATGCTTTCGACAAGCGGCTGGACAACGACGTGGGCATCGCGCCCGAGGATTTTTTCGTCAAGCCCGTGCGCCACAGCGAACTGCTCGACTGGCTGGAGCGGCGCCTGGCGCTGCAGTGGACCGACAGCGCCGCGGCCCCGCAGCCCCAGCCTGCCGAGCCCGCCGGCGCGCTGCCCGATGCCCCGCGCCTGCGCGCGCTCGGCGAGGCCGTGAGCCTGGGCTACTTCCGGGGCATCATGAACGCCCTCGATGCCATCGACGCCGCGCAACCCGAATGCGCGGCCTGGACCGCCGCGCAGCGCACGCTGGCGCGCCAGTTCCAGTTCGAGGCGATGAGCCGTGCGCTGACCGCCGCAGCGGGGACCTCATGAACGACATCGACAACACCCCACCCCTGGTCCGGACCCTGCGCGAGCACGCCGGCACCGGCGACCTGGTGCTGATCGTCGACGACGTGCCCGACAACCTGGCGGTGCTGCACGATGCGCTGGACGAATCGGGCTACGCGGTGCTGGTCGCCACCAGCGGCGAGCAGGCGCTGCAGCGCGCCGCCCAGGCCCGGCCCGACATCGTGCTGCTCGACGCGATGATGCCCGGCATCGACGGCTTCGAAGTCGCGCGCCGGCTCAAGGCGGACGCGGCGACGGCGCACATCCCCATCGTCTTCATGACCGGCCTGACGGAGACCGAGCACCTGGTCGCCGCGCTGGAGGCGGGCGGCGTCGACTACGTCACCAAGCCCATCAAGCCCAAGGAAGTGCTGGCGCGCATGAACGTGCACCTGCAGGGCGCGCGCCGCGCCCGCCAGGCCCAGCAGCAGGCCGGGCAGGCGCGCAACGCGCTCGATGCCTTCGGCTACGCCAGCTTCATGGTGCGCATGCCCGAGGGCCGGCTGGTGTGGCAGACGGCGCTGGCGCGCGAACTGCTGCAGCGCTACTGCGGCAGCAGTGCGCCGGCCACCCCGCCGGCGGTGCTGGAGTGGCTGCGCCGGTACCTGCCCGATGCGCAGCAGCGCCAGATCGAGCCGCCGGTGCTCACCATCGCGCAGGGCGCCGCCTCGCTCAACCTGCGGCTGCACCAGCAAGCCGGCCAGGACGAGGGCGGCGACGACTGGCTGATCATCATGCGCGAGGTCTCCGACGCCGCCGTCATCGAGGCCATGAGCCTGAGCCTCAAGCTCACCGCCCGCGAGGCCGAGGTGCTGTACTGGGTGGTCAAGGGCAAGACCAACAAGGACATCGGCGAGATCCTCGGCGCCAGCCCGGCCACCGCCAAGAAGCACCTGGAGCGCGTCTTCGTCAAGCTGGGCGTGGAGACGCGCACCGCGGCCGCCGGGGTGGCGATGAAGCGCATCCGGGAGCTGCAGCCGCAGTTCGAGTTGTGACTGGCTCTCCCCCAGGCTCCCCCACGTCGTGTGGTCCGCCACCTCCCTCTCCGGGATGGGCGGCTTCTAGAATGGCGCGGCCATGATCCGAGGTCCCTGGATGCTTCCTGTTTGGCTGGCCGCGGCCTCGGCCCAGGCCGGCGGGCATTTCGACGTGGACGATGCGGGCACCCTCGATCCCGGACAGTGCCAGTACGAGGCCTGGGGCCAGCGCGTGCGGCAGCTTCAGACCACGCTGTGGCACCTGGGCCCGGCCTGCCGCGTCGGCCCGGTGGAGCTGGGCCTCAACCTCGACCGCATCTCCGTGGCCGGCGAGCACAGCCTCGTGCTCGGCCCGCAACTCAAGTGGACCTTCATGGGCCGGCAGCCCGAAGCGCGCTGGAGTGCCGCCTTGTCGGCGACCGTCAGCGCCGCGCGGCCGCGCCAGGGCGGCCGGACGGGCGGGCAGTTCGTGGTGCCGGTGAGCTGGCGCGCGACCGACAGTCTGACCGTGCATGGCAACCTCGGCGCGGACTGGGCCGTGGGCACCGGACTGCGCAGTGGCCGCGGCGGGCTGGCCGGCGAATGGGCGCTCGACGGCACGGTGTCGCTGATCGCGGAACGCAACCGTGCCTTCGGGCTCTGGACCTCGCGCATCGGCGCGCGCCTGTCCATCACGCCGCTGATCAGCATCGACATCAGCGCGGCGCGCACCGGGCCTGCGGGGATCCGCACCCTGACGGTCGGGCTGAACCACGAGTTCAGCCGTTGAACCGCGCGTGGCGGCGCAGGGGGTGCTCCCCTGCGGCGCCCGGCCCGGCGCTCAGCGGACGAGCTTCAGGCTCGTGGGCGCGCAGAAGGCCGTCTTGGCGAAGCTCGACTCGGACCCGTCCTTCGGCGCCGGCTCGGCCTTCAGGCTGACCGGGGCGAAAAAGGCGGTCGGCGCGTCGCTCGACTCGGTGGTGGCTTCCTGGGCCGGCTCCGGGTTCGGGCCGGGCAGGTCGAAGAAGTCGGTCGGCGCGAAGGGGGCGGCGCCAGTGTCCCTGTTGTCCTTCGGTGCCGGTGCGGCCTTGGCGGGTGCGAAGTCCAGGAAGTCGGTGTGCGTGAAGCCGATGTCGCGGCGGGCCTGCGCTTCGGCCTGCGCCTGCGCCTTCAACTGCGCGTGGCGCTCCTTGGCGTTGGCGCGCAGGCGGGCCAGATCGGCGCGGACCTCCTCGAGGGAGCGCATCTTCCTGGCATGCGCATCATCCGCCTCGGCGGGCATCGGAACGGCGACGGGTGCCGCCGGCGGCGCGACCGCCAGCTTCAAGGGCGCCGGCCTCGGTGCCTCACTTCGTCCCTGGCCTTGCTCGAACGCGGCGATCACGCTGCGCGGTCCGGCCTCGGACGCCGGCCGCGGGGGCGGGATGACACGGGCCGGCTGCGTCGGGGCACGTCTGCCGAAGAGGCCTCCGATACCGATGAAGAGACGTTGAAGCGTTCCGAAAACGAGGGATGCTTCCATGGTGGGAGGCCTTCCGAGTTGTTTTGCGAGATTTTGGAAGGCAAGCTGTTGAGAACCAATCGGTTAACTGATTGGGCAACTGCGCTGACCGCAAACAATTGCACGAAGCTCGGCGCTGATTGCGGCCCCCATGGGGGAGTGCCGGTTCGGGTTCTAGCGGCCGACCAGCGCCAGGTAGTCCCGCCGCGTCGCCGGCGCCACCGCCTCGATCAGCTGCGCGTAGGAGGTCTTGTGGCCGGCCAGCATGCGCGCCGAGGCCACCGCCTTGGAGCGGCAGTACCAGTGGCAGGTGTGCTGCAGCAGGAACAGTTCGGCCGACATCAGGTAGGCCTTGCTCTTGGCCGTGTGCTGCTGCGTGTTGGCGGCGGCCTCGGCGATGCCGCGCGCGTGGATGGCCAGGGCGCGGCGCATGTCGAAGCTGGCGCCGGGCAGCGACAGGGCGAAGGGCAGGGCCAGCGGCAGCTTGCTCACCCGCGCGGCCGCCTCGTCCACGCGGGCGAACTCGGCGGCGAAGCGCTCGATCTGGGCCGCCAGCCGGTCGGCGGTGTCGTCGAGCAGGGCCCAGATCTGCTGGCGGCGCGCCGGGTCGTCCTCGCCGAGGCAGCGCAGGTAGCCCTCGGTCAGGTTTTCCATCAGCTTCTCGATGTCATAGCGGGCCAGGTGGCTGGCGAGCAGCCGGATGCGCTTCTTCTGCGCATGGCTCTTGAGCAGGTAGGCGGCCACGAAGAAGACGGCGGCCAGGGTGAGAGTTTCCATGGGCGGGACGGCGGGGCAGGAGGGCGGCGGGACTCGGGCTCTCAGGTCCAGAGTTCGTCGAAGGCGCCGCCGGGCGGCTCCAGCCGGCGCCCGCGCAGCATCAGCCGCGAGGGGCCGGGCATCACGCGCACGCGCTCCGGGTGGCGCTCGTCGCCGGGATAGGCGGCGACGCGCACCCCGTCGACCTCGAAGGTGACCGGGCGCACCACGCAGGGCGGGCGGTTCCGGGCCTCGGCCAGGATCGAGGCCACGCTGCGGTGCCGCGCCAGGTGCGCCAGGCTCATGACTTGCGGGCCGGCCAGCACGATCTCGCCGGCCCAGTAGCGCTCCAGCGCCGACCGTGGGCGCAGCCAGGCGCACAGGACCGCCTCGTGGTCGTCGTGCAGTGGCTCCTGAAAGGGCGGCGCCTCGGCGACGAAGAAGCGCGTGTCGAAGCGCTTGCCGGGCGAGTGCAAGGGGTTGACCGGCGTGATCCAGCGCGACCAGGGGTGCATCGCGTCGGCCATCAGGCGCAGGCCCAGCCGGCCCAGCATCTCGTTGAAGGGCACGCGTTGCGCGGCCAGCGCCGCGGCCCGGCCCGCGCCCTCGGCATCCAGCCCGTGGGCCATCAACAGGCCGCATTCCTCGAACACCTCGCGAACGGCGGCCACGTGCAGCGCCGTGGCGGTGGCGGCATCGATCTCCAAATCGGCCAGGCGCGTGTGCAGCTCCGCGGGCGGCACGTCCAGGTGCAGGGCTGCGTCGAGCTGCGCGTCCGCTGCGTCCAGCTTGCCGCCTGGAAAGACGTAGGAGCCGCCGTGCACGTCGGACAGTGCATGGCGCTGGATCATCAGCACCTCCGGCCCGCCCTCGCTGTCGCGGCAGAGCAGCACGGTGGCAGCGGGGCGGATCGGGATGGGCAACGCCGGTTCGGGGGAAGGGTTTTGCATGGTGTGTCAGATCTCCGCGCCTTCGACCAGGAAACGCACCCGCCGCACGCCCTGCCACTCGTCGGCGTCGAGCCGGAAGGCGAGCAGCACCCGCGGCGGCAAGGGCTCGGTGCGCCCGAACCAGATGCCGTCCACCGGCCGGCCCTGGTGGCGCAGCTTGAGGGCCAGGTGCTTTTCGCCCACCAGCCGTTGCGATACCACCTCCACCTCCTCGCTGAAGGTCGGCGGCGCGAAGCCCTGGCCCCAGACCTCGCGATGCAGCGTGTCGACAAGCTCCACGCGCAGGTACTCGGGCGGCAGCGGGCCGTCGGTGTCGAGGCGGCGGGTGAGGGCGGCGGTGTCGAGCCACTCGGCCGCGACCTGGGCCAGGGCGCGCTCGAAGGTCTCGAAGTGCTCCTCGGCCACCGTGCAGCCGGCCGCCATCGCATGGCCGCCGAAGCGCAGCAGCACGCCGGGATGGCGCTTGGCCACCAGGTCCAGCGCGTCGCGCAGGTGGAAGCCGGGGATGGAGCGTCCGGAGCCCTTGAGCTCGTGCTCCTTGCCCGGCGCACCGCTGGCGGCGAAGACGAAGGTGGGCCGGTGGTAGCGGTCCTTGATGCGCGAGGCGACGATGCCCACCACGCCCTCGTGGAACTCGGGGTCGAACACGCTGATGGCCGCGGGGAGGGCCTCGCCGCCGTCGCCATCCGCCTCGAGCAGCGACTCGGCCAGCAGCAGCGCCTGCTCGCGCATGCCGCCCTCGATGTCGCGCCGCTCGCGGTTGATGCCGTCGAGCAGGCGCGCCAGTTCCTCCGCGCGCGCGCTGTCGTCGGTCAACAGGCATTCGATGCCCAGCGTCATGTCGGCCAGGCGCCCGGCCGCATTGATGCGCGGCCCCAGCGCGAAGCCGAAGTCGAAGGTGGTGGCGATCGAGGCGTTGCGGCCCGCGGCCTTGAACAGCGCCGACAGGCCGACGGGCATGGCGCCCGCGCGGATGCGTCGCAGGCCCTGCGCGACCAGGCGGCGGTTGTTGGCATCGAGCTTGACCACGTCGGCCACCGTGCCGAGAGCGACCAGCGGCAGCAGCACGTCGAGCTTCGGTTGCGTGGCCATGTCGAACACGCCGCGCGTACGCAATTCCGAGCGCAGCGCGAGAAGCACGTAGAACATGACGCCCACCCCGGCGATGCACTTGCTGTCGAAGCCGCATTCGGGCTGGTTCGGGTTCACCAGCACGTCGGCCGCGGGCAGGGCCGGGCCGGGCAGGTGGTGGTCGGTCACCAGCACCGCCAGCCCGCGCGCCTTGGCGGCGGCCACGCCCTCGACGCTGGCAATGCCGTTGTCCACCGTGATCAGCACGTCGGCGCCGGTGTCGGCCACGCGCTCGGCGATCGGCGGCGTCAGGCCGTAGCCGTCGACCACGCGGTCCGGCACCAGGTAGCTCACGTGCTGCGCGCCCAGCAGCCGCAGCCCGCGCACGGCCACGGCGCAGGCGGTGGCGCCGTCGCAGTCGTAGTCCGCCACGACGCACAGGCGCTTGTGGTCGCGGATCGCGTCGGCCAGCAGCACCGCGGCCTCGCGCGCGCCGCGCAGGCCGTGAGGTGCCAGCAGGCGCCCGAGGCCGTCGTCCAGTTCCTCCCGGTTG
The DNA here is from genome assembly GCF_039541515.1 of Variovorax defluvii. Classification (NCBI taxonomy): domain Bacteria; kingdom Pseudomonadati; phylum Pseudomonadota; class Betaproteobacteria; order Burkholderiales; family Comamonadaceae; genus Variovorax; species Variovorax defluvii. The sequence continues at coordinate 20,520 of NZ_BAABGJ010000011.1, read as the reverse complement.
TGCACGCCGCGCGCCGCATACAGGCGCGCCAGCAGCGGATGGATGCCCGCCTGCTCGAGCGCCCAGGCGCTGCGCGGCGGGATGGTGCGGGGCACGATTTTCATCACAGCGCCTCCAGCACGGCCGGCGCGCTCGGCCGCTGCACGAGCGATCTCGCCCAGGCCGTGAAGCCGCGCGGCTGCACGCCGAAGCGGCGGGCGGCGCGGTCGCCGCAGAGGGTGAGCTTCACCTGCGCACCGGCGTGGTAGGCGGCCAGCAGTTCGGCGACCGGGCCTGCATCGAGCGCGGTCCAGGCCTGCGCCCAGGCCACGCCGTCGTCGCGCAGGGCGGCCTCCCGCAAATCCTCGGCAACCTTGGGCGGCGCCTCCTGCGGCCGCGGATCGGCGGGGAGGCGGCCGGTGCCGCTGAGCCAGAAGGAATTGATGGGCGGTTCGCCGCGCGCGGTGCGCTCGTCGTTGACCCGCTCGGTGTAGAGCAGCATCTGCATCTCGTTCTGCAACCGGCGCAAGGGGCGTGCGCCGTCGTCGAGGGGCGACCATTGAGCGATCGGGTGGCCGATGGCGCGGTCGAGGGAGGCGGTGGCGAGCCCGTCGAACACGGGGCCCTGCACCAGCCAACGCCCCGGCGCGGCGCCGGCATGGAGCGCGATGCCGTCCTCCTCGAAGTAGGGGCGGGCGAGGTCGAGCAGGGCGTCGGACTCCGAGGCATCGATCCGGATCGCCCCCGGATCGCCCAGGACCACGTCGTCGATGCCCACCTGCCAGTGGCACAGGGTCGCGATGCCCCAGCTGCCGCCGCTGCCGTCGAGCCCGGCGCTGCGGGCCTCCAGCGCGCCCCAGGGGATCTGTCCATCCGGCGCCGCGATGCCCAGTGCCGAAGCCAGGGCCCGTTCGTGGGGCGGGGACAGGGTCCCGTCGTCCTGGATGTCCTCTTCCTCCAGCGCGAGGCGCGCGAGCAGGCTTTCGAGCCTGGGCAGGCGCAGCGACTTCGTGGCCTCGCGGCACGCCGGCGTGCTGCGGCCGGCGAAGGGAATCAGGAGGTGGGTGGAAGACGCGGAGGACACAGGCATGGCCACCGATTGTCGTGCCCCGCGGAGTCCGGCCGGTTGCGAGGGGGCCATTCCCGGCCCGGGACGCCGGCGATGCCACAATCCGCAACCTATGCGACTCCCTTACGAATTGCAGCTCGGCTGGCGCTACACGCGCGCGGGCCGGGCGACGCGGCGCAACGGCTTCATCAACTTCATTTCCGGCGTCTCGATGCTCGGCATCGCCCTGGGGGTGGCGGCCCTGATCATCGTGCTGTCGGTGATGAACGGCTTCCAGAAGGAGGTGACCGACCGCATGCTGGCCGTGATCTCCCACATCGAGATCCTGTCGCGCGACGGCCAGGCGCTGGCCGACATCGACGCCATCGCGGCGGCCGCACGCAAGAACCCCAACGTGGTCGGCGTCGCTCCCTTCATCGCCGCGCAGGCGCTGATCGCGCGCGGCGAGGACATGAAGGGCACGCTGGTGCGCGGCATCGAGCCCGCGCTGGAGCCGCAGGTGACCGACATCTCCACCACCGCGCAGAAGGGCGCACTGGAAAAGCTGGTGCCGGGCGAGTTCGGCATCGTGCTGGGCGTGGAGCTGGCGCGCTCGCTCTTCGTGCGGCCGGGCGACCAGGTCACGCTGATCGCGCCGGGTGGGCAGGTCACGCCGGCCGGCGTGGTGCCGCGGCTGAAGCAGTTCACCGTGGTCGGCACCTTCGATTCCGGCCACTACGAGTACGACTCGGCCCTGGCCATGATCCACGAGCAGGACGCGGCGCGCGTGTTCCGCCTCGAAGGCCCCAGCGGCCTGCGGCTCAAGCTCAAGGACCTGCACCAGGCGCGCGAGGTGGCCGAGGAACTGGCCGTCACCCTGCCGGGCGATTTCCTGATCCGCGACTGGACGCGGCAGAACCGCACCTGGTTCGCCGCCGTGCAGGTCGAGAAGCGGATGATGTTCATCATCCTCACGCTGATCGTGGCGGTGGCGGCCTTCAACCTGGTCTCCACGCTGGTGATGACGGTCACCGACAAGCGCGCCGACATCGCGATCCTGCGCACCCTGGGCTCCAGCCCGAAGAGCATCATGGGCATCTTCGTGGTGCAGGGCGCGATGGTGGGCGTCATCGGCACGCTCGGCGGGCTGCTGCTGGGCCTGGGCATCGCCTACAACATCGACGTCATCGTGCCGGCGCTGGAGCGGCTCTTCAACGCGCGCTTCCTGCCGCAGGACATCTACCTCATCAGCCGGATGCCCAGCGACCCGCAGCGCGGCGACATCGTGCCGATCACCCTGATCTCGCTGGCGCTGGCCTTCGTCGCCACGCTGTACCCGAGCTGGCGCGCCAGCCGCGTGAATCCGGCGGAGGCCCTGCGCTATGAGTGAGGCCCCTCGGAACGGCGTCGTCCTGAAGGTCCGCGGGCTCACCAAGCGCTTCCACGAAGGCCGCATCGACCTGACCGTGCTGCACGGCGTGGACCTCGACGTGCGCGCCGGCGAGACGCTCGCCATCGTCGGCGCCTCCGGCTCGGGCAAGAGCACGCTGCTGCACCTGATGGGCGGGCTGGATGCGCCGACTTCCGGCAGCGTGGAGCTGCACGGCAAGAACATCGCGCACGTCGATCCGGCCGAGCAGGGCCGGCTGCGCAATGCCCACCTGGGCTTCGTCTACCAGTTCCATCACCTGCTGCCGGAGTTCAGCGCGCTGGACAACGTGGCGATGCCGCTGAAGATCCGCCGCACGCCGCCGCAGCAGGCCGCCGAGGCCGCCGCGCAGATACTGGCCGCCGTCGGCCTGGCCGAGCGCGTGCACCATCGTCCGGCCGAACTCTCCGGCGGCGAGCGACAGCGCGTCGCGATCGCGCGTGCGCTGGTCACCCAGCCCGACTGCGTGCTGGCCGACGAGCCCACCGGCAACCTCGACCGGAGCACCGCCGATGGCGTGTTCGCGCTGATGCTCGAGCTCGCGCACGAGCGGCGCACCGCCTTCGTGGTCGTCACGCACGACGACGGGCTGGCCAGGCGCTGCGACCGCACCCTTCGCCTCTCCGCGGGCCGGCTCGGGTAAGTTTCAAGACCCAGGGGCATGCGAACCATCAAGCTGCAGCGGCGCCTGTTGCTGATCGTCACCGCGGCGATCCTGCCGCTGGCCGTCGTGTGCGGCCTGGCGCTCGACGCCCTGCTGAAAGCCCAGCGGGTGCAGACCCAGGCGTCCATCCTCGGCGTGGCCAGGGCGGTGGCCACTGCGGTCGACAGCGAATTGCGCATGACCATCGCCTCGCTGCAGGCCCTGGCGCTCACCGACCCGCTGGGTGCCACCACGACGGAAGGCCTGGCCGACGCCTACGAGCTCGCTGGCGCCATCCGGCTGTCCCATCCGGAATGGCTCGATCTTCTGCTCGCTTCCCCGGACGGACGCGTCCTCTTCAGCACCGAGCGCGGGCTCGACCTGGGCGATGTCCGGGTCATCGAGCCGGGGAGCCTGCAGGAGGCGGTGCGGGCGCGGGAGCCCGTCATCGGCCCGATGACGCCGGGACCCCGTGGCCGGCAGGCCTTTCCGGTGCGCGTGCCGATCCTGCGCGACGGCGAGGTCCGCCACGTGCTCACCGCGGTCGTCGAACCGGAAGCCATCACCGCGGTGTTGCAACGCCAGAGCGCGCCGGAAGGCTGGACCGTCTCGGTGTTCGACGGCCGCCAGCGGCGCGTCGCGCGCAACGTGGACGACGACCGCATGCGCGGCAACGCGCCGAGCCCCACCCTGCTCGACCTGCTGGCCCGGCTGGGGCCGCGGCGCGAAGGCGTGGGCGCCACCACCAACGTGGAGGGCGTGCGTTCGCTGACGGCCATTGCGCGCATGGACACGGCCGAGTGGATGGTCGTGGTCGGCGCGTCCGTCGCCTCTTCCGAAGCCGCGTCGCGCCGGCTGTTCATGGCCTACGGCGGCGGGCTGCTGGTGTCCCTTCTGTTCGGCGGCCTGGCCGCCTGGTGGATCTCGCGCGGCGTGACCCGCCCCATGGCGCTGCTGCGCACCCAGGCCGACGCCATGGGCCGCGGCGAAACCCTGCCCGCGCAACGGTCGGGCGTGACGGAGGTGGACGCGGTGGCCGAGGCCCTGGCCACCGCCTCCGAGCAGCGGCGCCGCAGCGAAGCCGAGCGCCAGAAGCTGCTGGAAGCCGAAAGCCTGGCGCGATCGACCGCACAGGCGGCGCAGCAGCGGCTGGCGCGTCTCGGCGACGTGAGCACCGTGCTCTCGCAGTCGCTGGAAGAGGCCTCGACCCTGGCGGCCATCGCCCAGGTGATCGTGCCGGCCATTGCCGATCTCTGCCGCATCGATCTGCTGGACGAGCACGGCGTGCTGCAGCGCAAGCTCACCCACCACGCCGACCCCGCGCGCAGCGAATTCATCGCGAAGATGGTGAACGGCCGCAGTGCGCCCAGCGACGCGCCGGGCTCCTTCCCCTGGGCCATCGCCACCGGCAAGGTGTTCCTGATGAACCTGGAAGGGGAGGCGTCGATCGCCCGGCTCGAGCCCGGCCTCCAGGAGTTCGTCCGGATGCTCGGGCTCACGGCCGGATGCGTCGTTCCCCTGGTGGCGCGCGGCCGCACCATCGGCGTGATGGCCGTGCTGCAGGCCGAGTCGCAGCGCCACTTCAGCGCAGACGACGGCGCGCTCATCGTCGAACTGGCGCAGCGCGTCGCCCTCGCGCTGGACAACGTCCGCCTGCTCCAGGAGGCGCGCAGCGCGCAGCTGCAGGCCGAGCAGGCCAACCGCTCGAAGGACGAATTCCTGGCGATGCTGGGGCACGAGCTGCGCAATCCGCTGGCCCCCATCTCCCTGGCGCTGCAGCTCATCGCGCGGCGTGATCCGCAGGCCTTCGCGCGCGAGCGGCAGATCATCGAGCGGCAGGTCAAGCACCTCTCGCGCCTGGTCGACGATCTGCTGGACGTCTCGCGCATCGTGGCCGGCAAGATCGCGCCGAAGTTCGAGCCGGTCGACCTGCGCGACGTGATCGCCCGCGCGCTGGAACTCACCCTGCCGGCGCTCCAGCAGCGCGAGCGCATGCCGCGGGTGCAGATGCCCTCGACCCCCGTCCCGGTGCGCGGCGACCCGCTGCGCCTGGCGCAGATCGTCGGCAATCTGTTGAGCAACGCGGCCAAGTTCACCGCGCCCGGTGATGCCATCCGCATCCTGCTGGCGACCGACGATACGCCGCAGGGACCGCAGGCGGTGCTGCGCGTGGAGGACGAGGGCATCGGCATCGCGCCCGAACTGCTGCCCCGTGTCTTCGAGCGCTTCGTGCAGGGTGAGCAGGCGCTGCACCGCGCCGCCGGCGGGCTGGGGCTGGGCCTGCCGATCGCGCAGAGCCTGGCCCGGCTGCATGGCGGGGCGATCACCGTGGAAAGCAAGGGGCCTGGGCTCGGCACGTGCTTCGAGCTGCGCCTGCCCGTGCAGGCGGCGCAGGACGCACCTGCCGCGGCGGCAGACCGTGTGGCGGCCGTGACGCAGTCCCTGTCGCTGCTGGTCGTGGACGACAACCGGGATGCGGCCGAGGCGCTGGCCAGCTGGCTGGAGATCGAGGGCCAGCAAGTCCGCGTGGCCACCTCGGCCGAGGAAGCCCTGGAACGGCTCGCCGAGGAGCGCTGCGACGGCGCCATCATCGACATCGGCCTGCCCGGCATGAGCGGCTACGAACTGGCGGCCCGTCTGCGCGCCGACGCGGCGACGCAGTCGATGGCCCTGGTCGCCCTGACCGGCTATGGCCGCGAGGCCGATCGGCAGCGCGCCCTCGAGGCCGGCTTCGATGACCACTTCGCCAAGCCTGCACAGCCGGAGATCCTGCTGGCGTGCCTGGTCCGCGTGTGTGCGCAGGGGCGGGGCGCTGCGACGATCGGCGACAAAGCGACGTCGCCATCCGCGTAAGATCGGCCCCGCTTGGGGCGATCCGGCCGCAACCCGAAGCGCTTGAACACAACGAGCCGGGGAGGATGAAGTCATGACAAGGGTTGCCATCGTCGGCGCGGGGCCAGGCGGACTGGTCGCGGCGCGCTATCTGCGATCGGAAGGGTTGACTCCCGTCGTGTTCGACAAGTCCCCGCTGTGCGGCGGCCAGTGGACCGGCCTCTCGGGCTCCAGTGGCGTCTGGCCGTCCATGCGCACCAACACCAGCCGCGTGCTCACCCAGTTCAGCGACCTGCCGCACCGGCCGGACGTGGCCCTCTATCCCTCCGCCGACCAGATCCGCGCCTACCTGCTGCGCTACCGGCAAGACTTTCTCCCAGGGCTGCCGATGCACACGGACGCCACCGTGCACGAGATCGAAGCGGTGCCCGGCGGCTGGGCGGTGCGGCACGACCGGGGCGAGGAGGTGTTCGAGAAGGTGGTGATCGCGACCGGCCGCTTCCAGCATCCGGAGGTGCCGGACGTGCCGGGCCTGAAGACCTTCTCGGGAAGGATGGGCATCGCGCACTCCAGCGCCTACCGGGGCACGCGGCGCCACCGGAACGGCCACTTCCTCGTGGCCGGGTGTGCCATCAGCGCGCTGGAGGTCGCGAGCGAGCTGTGCATGTCGGGCGCGCGCCGGGTGGTCGTGTGCTACCGGCGGCAGCGCTACGTGCTGCCCAAGCTCAAGGCCGGCGTGCCGACGGACCATCTGCTCTTCACGCGCGAACAGGCGGAGGCCGAGGACGCGCTGCCGCGCGGCGAATTCGGCGCGCGGCTGAAGGCCTTGGTGCTGGCGTCGGGCGGCAGTCCGGAGCAGTACGGCTTGCCCCGGCCCGCCGACGACATCTTCGAGGCCGGCCTCACCTTGAGCCAGCACTACCTGCCGCTGGTGGCCGAAGGCCGCATCCAGGTGCGCCCGTGGATCGACCGCATCGAGGGCACCGAGGTGCGTTTCCGGGACGGCCGGGCCGAGTGCTTCGACGGCATCTACTTCGGCACCGGCTTCGCGCTGCACCTGCCCTTTCTGGCCCCGTCGGTCCGCGCGACGCTCAACCTGGGCCCGCAACGCATCGACCTGTTTCGCCACACCTTCCACCCGCAGTTGCCGGGGCTCGCCTTCATGGGCCTGTGGGACCAGTCTGGACCGTACTTTCCGCCGCTCGAACTGCAGGCCCGATGGATCGCCTACACCTGGAGCGGCGCCATCGCGCCCCCGACCGCCGACGAGATGGAAGAAGGCCTCGCGGCATGCCGCGCCCGCGGCGATGCGCCCCCGAAAACCAGGATGAACCTGGTGGCGCTGGACTTCGCGCGCGCGGCCGGCGTGGAGCCCGATCCGAAGCGCTGGCCCGGACTGGCGCGCGCGCTGTGGTCCGGCCCACTCGCGCCGGTGTCCTTCCGTCTCGAGGGCCGCGACGCGCTTCCGGATGCCGCGGCCCGCTTTGCCGCCGAGGTGCCGGAACTGGTCGAGCACTGACGCAAGACTGCGAGCGGCTCTGGTAGAAGAAGCGCCATGACCGCACCGCTCACGGCTTCCATCGTCGAACTGGCGCTCGGCCTGGTGCTCGACAGCACCGATTCCGCCGCCGGCAACCGCTGCGCGCTGGAGGGCCTGGTGCTCTCACCGGGGCCGGATGGCGTGATCGAACTGCGCGCGAATAGCCTGGAGGCCTCGGCGCTGCGCTTGACGGCGGGGCCGCTCGTCATGGAAGTCGGCCGCATCGCCGTGCGTGAGCTCGCGGCCGCGGTGCGGGCCGAGGGCGGCGCGATGCGCCTGTCGGCCGTCGATGCGGCGGAGGTCGAGTTCTCCGGCGTGAAGCTGCACGGCCCGGTGCTCGTGCCGGCTGCCATCCGGCACGTGTGGGACGCCGCGCACGCGGCGGATGGGTCGGCAGCGGCACCTGCACCTGCGCCTGCGCCTGCGCCGGCTGCGGCCGACGCGTGGTCCCTCGGCCCTCTCGGCGAGGCCGAAGGCACGGTGCACGGGAAAATCACCGACGCGCACCTGCTCTTCGATGCCGATGTGACGGTCCCGATCCGCTTCGGCCAGGTCGACTTCAACGACGCCACCGTCGAACACGTCGGCCCCGACTCGCGCATGGGCGTGAGCCGGATGGGTTTCTATGTCGATGCGCCGAACGGGCGCAGCTACCTGTACCAGTTCGCCTCGGCGCCGCTCGCCGGCGTGGAGTTCGAGCGCCGCGGCGCCATGCTCAGTCCCTGGGTGTCCGAGCGCGGCAAGTTGCGGCTGCAGCCCTTCGTCGAATCGATGCTGCAGGGTGGAGCGGGCCACGGGTTGACCGAGCAGTCGCGGCTGCTGCTGAACCGCACCGCCTTGTCGGGTACCTTGCAACTGGGCGATGGCGTCCTCGCCGTGCCCGGCTTGCAGGCGCATCTGGAGGGGCGCGATCAAGGGCGCAATGCAGTGCGCCTGCAGTCCGAGGCTGTGGGGCGTGCCCTGGGCATCGAGATGGCTTCGCTCGCGGCGCACGACGTATCGGCGAGTTGGCAGCGTGCCCGGATTGGCTGCGAAAGGATTGCGGCGCGCCTGAAGCTCCAGTTGACCGTCGACGGTGCGCAACTCCGCTTCGCCCTCGAGCTGGCGGATGGCCGGCTCACGCGCCCTCGGTACCACGTGGCCGCCTGAGGCAGTCCTTCATAGCATCTAGAAGTCCCGCCAGCCCGTGGTCTGGCTGCACGTCGGCGGGCCATTGCGATGCACCATCGGCTGCGCCGGCGCCTCGACGAAGAGCAGCACGGCGCCCGCGATGAGCGCGGCGAGCGCGAGCAGCATGCCGAAGCCGAAGGTGTAGACGAGCCACCCAGCGCCGGCGGTACACAGCAGAAGTGAAAACGGCTTGACCATGCAAGGAGTTTGACCCGGGGTCGCCGATCCCCGGTGTGAACTATCTCGCTAAATCTTCGCCTGACGACAGATCAGTCCAAATGGACTGGCGGGTCTGGCGGGGAGACGGACGCGGCGCCTGGTGGGGTGGATGGCACCTGCGCATCGATCGTCTCGCGCCGCGTGTCGCGCAGGAATTCGACGAAAGCGGTGCCGCCCGTGCCCTTGGTGTCGGCGTCGTGGCCGGAGGGCTTCGCCACGTAGTCGTGGGCCAGGCGCACGTGCAGCGTGCGGAAGCGCGTGACGCTTTCCACGGCGGCGTTGTACGCCTCGCGCAAGGCCGCATCGGCCGAGCACGCGACGAAGCTGCGTACGCGCGACAGGCGCTCGCAGTCGTCGACGAAGCGCCGGTGCGCGGGCGGCATGTAGTCGCGCAGCAGCCGCAGGTAGGTGCCGGTGCTCGGTTTGGGATGCTCGATGCCGAGCACCGCGTCCAGCGACTGGATCACCGAGCTCTGGCCGGCGCTTCCGCCGACCAAGGCGCGGGGCTGGTCGGACACGCCCTCGTAGACCACGCCGGGCGCCGGCCAGCCCTGGACGTAGGGCCGCACGCGGTGGAAGAACACATGCGGATCGGTCCACTCGCGCTGGCGTTCGAGCGCCGCATGGATGGCGGGCATCCCTTGGGCGATGGCCGCGAGGTGCGCGCCGAGGCGGCCCTCGTCCTCGCGTGCCGCGGCATCGACGGCGCCGTGCGCGGCCACCAGCACGGGCGCGGCCCCCAGCTCCAGGTCGAGGTTGGCGATGTAGAACCAGGTCTCGTCCACGCCGCCGAGGAACTGCACCAGCAGCTCGGCGTTGTCGGCCGAGAGAGGCCGCGACTTGTCGATGCGGCGGAAGTTGTAGAGCTGCATGCCGGCGTAGTGGACGATGGGCTGGCGGCCCATGGCGTCGCAAAGCCCGCACAGCGGCACCGCCAGCGTCGCGGGCAGGCGCAGCGCCGGCTCGTCGAGGCCCCACACATAGGCGTTCGCGAAGACACACAGCAGCGTGATGGCGCGCTCGCGTTCTGGGCGGCCGTGCAGCAAGCGCCAGTCCAGCAGCGGAAGCGCTTGAATGCGTTCGCGGATGCGGCGGTTGCGGATCCAGTGCCCGAGTTGCGATGCCAGTTCGTCCCAGGCTTCGAAGGCGGGGTCGAAGCGCTCGAGTGGCTCCCAGTGGGGCATGAAGCCGGTCTGGGGGTCCATGTCGTAGCTTCGCAGTGGATCAAGGGTGTCAGTCATGATGCTCCATCGCTCGCAGTCCGACGTCGCGCGGTCGTAAGCCCCAGCCTTGCGATGACGGACAAGAAGGACTCGGCCTTCGTTCTCGACAATGACGCCAGCGGCAAGTCGGTGCTTGATGCAAAGAGCGCTCTCACGTGAGTTGGGCGACGACCATCATATGCAATCAAGTCGCGCAGATCCCGGCGCTCCAGCCAATACATCCTCGCAAATTGTGCTCAGGCAGCCTCTTGGGCTTGGCGACGTCGTCATGGGCCTTGTGGACGTGCAAAGTGCGGAGGTGCGGAGGTGCGGAAGTGCGTGACCCCCTCAAGGGCTTCGCCATGGCGAGTTGTTCAGACCTTTCCCTAGATCAAGGTCAGGGTGGACTTCCCGTCGGTGACAACCTCTGTCGCCAGCTTGCGATCCATGGTTGCCAGTTTTCCCTTGTGCTCTTTTGCCAGCGCAAGCAGGTAGCCGTCTGTCACCCGGCTATGGCTCGACAAGAGATCCGAATCCACCCAGGGACTGCCCACAAGGCTGATGCTGTCGGGCCAGAAAGCGTGTCCGGGCAAGCCACGTATGGCGGCCAGCGCCGCTACCACCACGCTCGGGGGGCCGGGGGAGTTCGGGTACTTGGGATGGCCGACGATTCGCAGCAGGCCGTTCTCAGTGACAGGGCAAGTGGCAAATGCCTTGTGTCCGACCCGACCGAACCAGTCATGGACCTGATCGTGCTGGACATGCGCAGGATCGATGAGTGCGATGAGGACATTCACGTCCAACAAGTGGCGGCTCACGGCTGCTCGTCGCGCAGTTGGTTCACAAGTTCGAGCGTGACCGGCACGGCGGACTTTCGACTCGGAAGAAGCGGAATGCCGTTGCGTTCCGCCCTGGTGCTCCGAGTCCCGCGAGACAGCCCTTGGCGGGCAAGCGCCGAAATCACTTCGCCGATGCTTTTTTGTTCTCGCTCCGCAAGGTGCCTGGCTGCCGCCAGGACATCATCGTCGATGGCAAGTGTGGTTCTCATGGCGTCGCTCCGCTCGATGGGCGTGATGCGTCGCATCATACATCACGCATCGACCAAGGGCCGGGCCCGGGGCGTTTTCGTGGACGCGGACAGTTCCGCGCCGCCGACGCGATCTCGCCGGTCTGGCAGCACCGCGCGGGCGGGCGGCCACCGTCCCCGCGGGGCTTGCCCGGGGGCGAAGCGTTGCCCGACGGGGTACGCTCGGGCGTTCAGCACAGAAGAAAGGCGAAGCAATGAAGAACATCGGCATGGTGGGCATCGGCATGATGGGCCACGGCATCGCGAGCAACATCGTCAAACTCAACTACGCGCTCGGCCTGTTCGAGCACCCCGGCAACCAGCCGCTGGAAGACCTCCAGGCCGCGGGGGCCACCACCTTCACCGGCCTGAAGGAACTGGCCGCGCGCTCCGAGGCGATCATCCTCGTGCTGACCGGGTCGCCCCAGGTGGAGGCCGTGCTCCAGGGTGCCGGCGGCCTGCTCGAAGGCCTGCGACCGGGCACCGTGGTCATCGACTGCTCCACGGCCATTCCCTCGTCGAGCGTGCGCATGGCGCAGGCGGTGGAGGCGGCCGGCGGGCGCTTCCTCGACAGCCCGATGACGCGCACCCCCAAGGAAGCGGCCGAGGGCCGGCTCAACCTGCTGGTCGGGGGCGACGCTGCCTTGCTCGAGGAATGCCGGCCGCTGCTGGCTTGCTTCGCCGAGAACATCACCCACGTGGGCCCGGTCGGGGCGGGGCACAGCATGAAGCTGCTGCACAACTACGTGTCGCTGGGCATGGTGGCGCTGCTGTCGGAGGCCGCGGCCTGCGCGCAGCGCAACGGCGTGGCGCCCGAGGCCTTCGTCGACGTGCTGGCCAAGGGCGGCGGCGGCGGGGTCGCGCTGGAGCGGCTCAAGCCCTTCCTGCTGTCGCAGGACACCTCGGGCCTGCGCTTCTCGGTGGCCAACGCGCGCAAGGACCTCGACTACTACAACACCATGGCCGGTGACGCCGGCTCGCACAAGGACATCGCGGCCGCGGTGTTGGGCACTTTGGAGCTTGCGCTGGCGCGCGCCCCGGAATCGCTCGTGCCGGAACTGCCGGCGATCCTCGGCGCCGCGCGCGCGCCGCAGGGGTGATCAGAACGCGTGCCGGATGCCCACGTCGTAGCCCGTGGCGCGGCGCGGCTCCAGCCCGCCGGTGCTGACGTAACCGGGCTGCGGCAGGATCGCGCGCACACTCAGCACCAGGGGCGTGACGCCCACCACCGACGGGTTGTTGCGGCCGTTGCGGATGTCGATGCGCGCGACCGAGGCGTAAAGCGCCGTGCGCTTGGACAGGTGGTGCACGTAGCCCAGCGCCAGCTTGTTGACCGAGGCGTCGCTGCCCGGCAGGCCGTTGCCGTCGTCGAACTTCACCCGCCCGTACGAGGCGCGGATGACGCCCGCGCCGACCGGCACGTTCACGCCGGCCACCACGCCGTCGTAGCGGTCGGTGAGCCGCGCGGCCAGCGGCGCGGTGCCGTCGCGGACATCCCGCACGCGCGACCATTCGCCGAAGAGCTTCACCGTCCCCAGGTCGTAGCTGGCGCCGATGTTGAGGCTCTTGATCTTCTCGGCCGTGGGCGCGGTGCTCGACAGCGTGCTCTCGCCGTAGCCCAGCGCCACGTCGGCCTTGCCGTCGGTCCAGCCGAAGCGCGCACCCGCATAGCGGCCCCGCCGTGAGCTGCCGGTGGCGGCACTGCTGTCCCTCACGTTCTCGTGCAGCGCGTACTGCACCTGGCCGTAGAAGCCGCCGAGGTTTGCCGGCAGGAAGTAGCTGATGGCATTGCTGGTGCGCAGGTAGCTGTCGGTGCCGGCGGAGAGCCCGCCGTTGAGCAGGCCGCCGGTGGCCAGGGCGCGCACGGCTGCCAGGTTGCTGTTGACCACCGCGATGAGGTTGGTGCCCACGCCATTGACGCCGAAGGGGTCGAACACGGCGTCGTTCCAGAAGGAGGCGGTGTAGTCGCGGCCCAGGCGCACTTCGCCGAAGGGGCCCGACAGGCTGAGGGTGGAGCGGCGGCCGAAGTTCGCGATGCCGCTGGCGCCCGAGTCGTTGGCCACCGGTGCCTCCAGCCAGAAGCTGGCCGCCAGCCCGCCGCCGAGGTCTTCGGTGCCGCGGAAGCCGATGCGGCTGGAGTTGTAGCCCGAGCTCGACAGGGCCGTCTGGCTTTGGGTCACCTGCTGCTGCGTCCCGTTCCAGGACCGGCTCTTGGTGGTGTAGCGGCTCACGCCGGCATCGACCACACCGAACAGGGTGAGGGACGATTGGGCCGCGGCCGTGCCGGCGGCAAGCGCGGACAGGGCCAGGACGAGGTGTTTCATCGGATGGACTTCCTCGTTGGCCTCAGGGCACCAAGACGGTGGAGCCAGTGGTCTTTCGGCCTTCGAGCGCACGGTGCGCCTCGGCCGCGTCTGCCAGCGCGAAGGCCTGCTGGGGCTCGCTCGTGATGCGCCCGGCGAGCACGTGGCCGAACAGCTCTGACGCCATCTCCAGCATGTGCGCGCGCGGCTGGATGTAGTGCACCATCGCCGGCCGCGTGAGCCAGATCGACTTGGCGGCGAGCTGCCGCGTGTCGATCACCACCGGGCCCGACGAGGTGCCGTTGCTCACGAGCGTGCCGCGCGGCTGCAGGCAGGCCAGCGAGGCCTCCAGCGTGTCCTTGCCGATCGAGTCGTAGACCACCGGCACGCCCTTGCCCTCGGTGATCTCCCTGACCCGCTCCGCGATGTCCTCGCGCGAGCTCACGATGGTGTGCGTGCAGCCATTGGCGCGGGCCAGGGCCGCCTTCTCGTCGGTGCTGACGGTGCCGATCATGGTCACGCCCATGGCGCGCGCCCACTGGCAGGCGATCAGGCCCACGCCGCCGGCGGCCGCGTGGTAAAGGATGGTCTCGCCGCGCTGCAAGGGGCGGACCTGGCGGAACAGGTACTGCGCCGTCATGCCCTTCATCATCAGCGTGGCGGCGGTGCGATCGGCGATGCCCTCGGGCAGCGGGATCAGCACCTCCGCGGGCATCACCCGCGCTTGTGCATAGGCGCCTTGCGGGCCGATCAGGTAGCCCACGCGCTCGCCCACACGGATGTCCGTCACACCGGGGCCGACGGCCTCGACCACGCCCACCGCATCGGAGCCCAGCCCGTTGGGCAGCGGCAGCGGGTAGCGTCCGGTGCGGAAGTAGATGTCGATGAAGTTCAGCGCGATGTAGCTGTGCCGCACGCGCGCCTCGCCGGGGCCGGGGTCGCCCACCTCGACGTCCTGCAGCTTCAGCACTTCGGGACCGCCGGTCTCGTTGAAACGGATGGCCTTGACCATGGGATGTCTCCAGTCTTTTGTCGGTTCGGGAGGGGGAGGGCTTTCAGGGGCTTCAGTTGAGCTTGATGCCGAAGCTCCGCACGATCCCGGCGTTGCGGTCGTGCTCCTCGCGCAGCTCGGCCTGCGCCTGTGCCAGCGAACGCTCCGCCATCGGCTCGAAGCCGACGCCGACCAGCCGCTCGCGCACGGCGGCGTTGGCCGCCACCTTCTGCAGCGCCGCATGGATCTTCTCGGCGAGCGGGGCCGGCATCTGCGCGGAGGCGACCACGCCGACCCAGTTGCTGAAGTTCAGCTCCGGGTAGCCGAGCTCGGCGAGCGTGGGCACGCCCGGGAAGTCCGGCAGCCGCCCCTTGGCCGCGATGGCCAGCAGCCGCACCTTGCCCGCCGCGATCGGCGCCTTGGAGGTCACGGCACCGTCGAACATCAGCGGGATCTGCCCGCCCATCACCTGCGCCAGCGCGGGCGCCGAGCCGGGGTAGGGCACGTGCTGCATGTCCAGCCCCGCCGCCTTGTTCAGGATCTCGCCCGCATACTGCGACGCGGTGCCGGCGCTGTAGGAGGCGAAGGACACCTGCCCGGGATGCGCCTTCACGTAGGCGATGGCCTCCTTCGCGTCCTTGGCCGGAAACTGCGGCGAGGCGATGAAGAGCATCGACGAGCGCGCCATCAGCGCCAGCGGCTTGACGTCCTTGAGCGGATCGAAGCCGCCCTTGAGCACGTGCGGCACTTCGGTCAGCACGTTGCTGGCCGTCACCATCAGCGTCTGCCCGTCGGCCGGCTGCGAGATCAGGTACCTGGCGGCGATGGAGCCGCCGGCGCCCGGCTTGTTCTCCACCACCACCGGCTGGCCGATGTCGCGCGAGAGCTGGTCGCCCACGATGCGCGCCATCACGTCGATGGTGCCGCCCGGCGGTGCGGGCACGATCAGCTTCACCGGCTTGTCGGTGAAGGCGGCTGCAGGCGACGCGGCCAGCACGGCGAGGGCGGTGGTCAGCAGGGAGGTAATGGCGGCGCGCTTCATGGTCGCTCCAGTGCGCGGATCAGGCGGCCTTGCGCAGGAAGCCCTGCTGCGCGCCGTTGCGGTTGGGCGCGAAGCCGTTGGCGAGCAGCGTCTCTTCCACCGTGTCGTAGAAGACGCCGATCTTGCAGATCTCGCGCGCCTGCGCCGCCGTCGCAATGGGCCTGCCGAATTCGCGCGAGATGCGCACCAGCTGCTCGATCTGCGCCACCGTGCCGATCTTGGCGGTGCGCGACTGGTTCCAGAGGTTGTCCTCCGTGCCGCAGCGCACGTGCAGCCCCATGGCGATGCCCATCATGTTGACCGGCAGCACGTTGAGCACCGAGCTCTCCACCGTCAGCATCGCGCCGTCGGGCACGGCCCGCACGAAGTTCGCCAGGTTGTAGATGTTGGGCGCATCCATCCCGCCGCCGATGGCCACCCAGTTCAGCGCCAGCGGGCCCTTGTAGATGCCGCGCCGGATCAGCCGCTCCACCGATTCGAAGCTGTTGATGTTGTAGCACTGGAAGGCGCTCTGGATGCCCGCGGCCGACAGGCGCCGGATGTGCTCCTCGGCCCAGCCCGGCTGCGCGGGCACGGTCATCTCCTTGTAGGCGTTGAAGACGGCCGGGTCCTCCATCGAGGTGCCCTGGATGTCGCGCATGTCGAACTGCTCCAGGATGTTCATCTGCGAGGTGTTCACCGTCACCGTCACCTGGTCGGGCTTCGGGTCCAGCTCGGCCAGCATGTGGCGGGTGTCGTCGCTCAGCCACCTGGCGGCCGCGCCCTCGGTCTCGGGGGCGAAGCTGATGGAGCCGCCGACCTGGATGATCATCTCCGGCACACGCTCGCGCACGCCGGCGATCAGCTCGTTGAACTTGGACAGGCGCTTGCTGCCCTTGCCGTCCGGTTCGCGCACGTGCAGGTGCAGCACGGTGGCGCCGGCCTCGTAGCAGTCCACCGCTTTCTGGATCTGCTCTTCCATCGTCACGGCGATCTCGCCGGGGAAGTCCGAGGGCAGCCACGAGGGCGCATAGGGGGCAGCGGTGATGACCAGGGGCTGCTGGTTCTCGGGGAACAGGTGACCGTCGAGGAAGTTCATGTGGGGCTCCGTGCAGGCAAGGCAGAAAGGAAAGCGAAGAAGAGAGTCAGGCAGTGGGCGTGCCGACGATGCCCGCGCGTTCCATCTTCCGGTGGCAGGGCGGGTAGTCCATCACGGCGTAGTGCTGCGTGGCGCGGTTGTCCCAGATCGCCACGCTGTCCGGCTGCCAGCGCCAGCGCACCTGGTACTCGGGGATGGCGGCCTGGCTGATCAGGTACTGCAGCAGCGACGAGGCGCCCTGCGTGAAGTCCTGCCCGTAGCGCACGTTGGCCGGCGTGTGGAAGTTGGTGAAGTGGGTGGTGAAGCCGTTGACGAACAGCACCTTCTCGCCGGTCTCGGGATGAACGCGCACCACCGGGTGCTCGGCATCGGGGAACTGCTGCTTGAGCGCCAGCCGCTTTTCGATGGGCATCGCGGCGCCGAAGGTGCACTCGATGCTGTGGCGGGCGCGCAGCGGCGCGATCACGGTCTTGACGTGCTCGGGCAGCCGTTCGTAGGCCAGCGCCATGTTGGCCCACATCGTGTCGCCGCCCACCGGCGGGCACTCGATGCAGCGCAGCACGCAGCCCATCGGCGGCACCTCGCGCCAGGTGGCGTCGGTGTGCCAGCTGTTCTCGTAGCGGTCGTTGGGCGTGTCCGGCGTCTTGTAGATGCGCACCAGCCCAGGGTGCTCCGGGTCGCTGCCGGCGACGGGATGGTCCTCCAACTCGCCGAAGCGGCGGGCGAAGGCCACGTGCTCCGCGCGGCTGATGGACTGCCCGCGCAGGAACAGCACCTTGTGGCGCAGCAAGGCCGCCTTGATCTCGGCGAACAGCTCGTCGTCTCGTGCCGCATCGGCCAGGCTGACCCCCTTCAGCTCGGCACCGATGGCGCAGGTCAGCGCTTCGATCTTCATATGAATGTCTCCGTGGTGGGTGGCCAGACTGTAGGAGCCGGGCCCTGTTCCGGCTTTGCATTCGATGCCAGGCGTTTGACATTTCATGCCAGAATGAATTTGCACAGGGGACGACCCATGACGGCTCTGGTACGCGCGGCGGCGCTCACGAACTTCTCGGAAGTGGCTCAGGAACTCGGCCATGACCCGGCCGCGGCCCTGCGCAAGGCGGGACTGAGGGCGGCGCTGATCCGCCAGCCGGACCAGCTCATCGAGGCGGAGCGCGTCGCCCGGCTGCTCGAGGACGCGGCGCACAGCACCGGCTGCGAATCCTTCGGCCTGCGCGTCGCGGCCCGGCGGCAGCTGTCGAACTTCGGCATCGTCAGCCTGCTGCTCATGCACCAGCCCACGCTGCGCCAGGTGTTGCTCACGCTCATCGAGCACCTGCACCTGCTCAACGAGCAGTTGGCGATCCAGGTGGAGGACGTGGGCAAGCTCGTCATCCTGCGGGAGGAACTGCTGGTCGCGATCGAGGCGCGGCAATCCATCGAACTGGCGATCGGCGTGCTCTACCGCATGGGTGAGGCCTTGCTCGGCGAGCGCTGGCAGCCGGTCGGTGTGAGCTTCACCCACGAAGCGCCGGCCAGCCTCGGCTTCCATCGCGGCTTCTTCAAGTGCCGCATCGAATTCGACGGCAGCTTCAATGGCCTGGTGTGCCGCGCCGCCGATCTGGACGTTGCCAACCCCGCGGCCGACCCGGTGCTGGCGGACTACGCCAGGAAGATGATCGAGGCGCTGCCCGACGACCGGCAGCGCGCCATCGACCAGGAAGTGCGCAAGGCGATCTACCTCATGCTGCCGGCCGGGCGGGCCACCTGCAAGTCGGTGGCACAGGGCCTCGGGATGAGCGTGCGCACCCTGCAGCGCGAACTCGACGGCAAATCGCTGAACTTCAAGCAGTTGATCAACGAGGTCCGGCACGAACTGGCCCCGCGCTACGTGGCCAACAACCGCCACAGCCTGGGCGAGGTGGCCGCGATGCTGGGCTACGGCAGCCACAGCGCTTTCACGCGGTGGTTCGGCATCCAGTTCGGCTGTTCGCCGGAGGCCTGGCGCGGCGGGCAGTCGGGTGTGCGCAAGCGCAAGCCCTTGGCCAGGCCATAGCGAGAGCGTGGGGTGTGGCAGGATCAGGGGCGGTGTGGTTCTCGTGACGAGGCGCCGTCGCGCGCTTCGGTCTCTTTCATGTTGCAGCCCTTGTCCTCCTTGACCTCTCGTTCCTCCGCCCGCGTGAACGCGCGTGCCATCGCCGCCATGATCGGCGCCATGGCTTGCTTCGTCTCCAACGACGCGCTGGTCAAGCATGTCAGCGAGTCCCTGCCCGCTGCGCAGCTCATCTTCCTGCGCGGGCTGATGGCCTCCGCGCTGGTGCTCGGGGTCGCGCACCGGCTGGGCGCGCTGCGCCAGGCCGGCGCGCTGCTGCATCCGCGGGTGGCGCTGCGCGGGGCGGTCGATGCCTGCGCCACCATGCTGTACCTGTTGTCGCTGTTCCGCCTGCCGATCGGCAATGCCACGGCCATCAACCTCGCCGCGCCGCTGTTCATGACGGTCTTCGCCGTGCTCTTCCTGCGCGAGCGTGCCGGTGCGGCGCGCTGGTCTGCCGTGGTGCTGGGCTTCGTGGGCGTGCTGTGCATCGTGCAGCCCAGCGGAGGCGACTTCAATGCGTGGGCCTTGCTGTGCCTGCTCGGCACGCTGTTCCACGCGATGCGTGACCTGATGACGCGGCGCATCGATCCGGCCATTCCCTCGATCATCATCACGCTGGCAACCGCGCTCGCGGTCACCCTGCTGGCCGGTTGCCTGAGCCTGCTGGGCGAGTGGCAGCCGATGGCCTGGGCCGATCTGGCCCTGCTCGCCGTCGCGGCGGCCTTCCTCGCCGGCGGCTACTTCCTGCTGGTGCAGTGCATGCGCGCGGGCGAGGTCACACTCACCGCGCCTTTTCGCTATACGGCAGTGCTCTTTGCGATGGTGCTGGGCTATGCGGTCTGGGGCGAGGTCCCCAGCGGATGGGCCTGGACGGGCATCGCGTTGCTCGTGAGCTCCGGCCTGTACATGCTGTACAGCGAGCGGGGGCGCAGCCGCGCGGCCGCGCTGGATGCGCAGCCGGAATAGCCGCCATCTGGCGGACAGCCCGCCGAGTGTGTAGGCCAACACCGCGTCGGCTGGACCTGGCGCCCGTCAGGCTTGTCAGGCGCGCGCCTTGCCCATTACATTTGGACGCGAATCCAGAGCATGGGAATGAACATGGGCGGTGAGGTGAGCAGCGGTGCATCCGCAGCGCCAGCACATGGCGTATTCGAAGCCTTCGAGTCGGCGCTGAGGTCTTTCGCGATCGTCACGTCCGACGCCGGCGATGACCGGGTCGACCGCGCGGTGCGCGACGTCCTGCGCCTGGTACGCGAGCACCTGAACATGGACCTGGCCTTCGTCTCCTGCGTCCAGGGCGGCCTGCGCTTCTTCCGCAACGTGGACCCGCCGCACGGCCTGCAACTCCTGAAGGAAGGCGCATCGGACCCGGAGGAAGAAAGCTTCTGCCGCCAGGTCCTCGACGGCCGGCTGCCTGAGCTGGTGAGGGACGTGAGCACCTATCCCGGGCGCGATGCACTCCCTGCGACGCCGTTCCGCATCGGTGCGCACATGAGCACGCCGATCCGGCTGGCGGACGGGTCGATCTACGGGACGCTGTGCTGCTTCAGCTTTGCCGCCAATCAGGAACTGGCGGAGCGCGATCTGAAGCGGCTGCAGATGGCGGCGCAGATGACGGCGCGGCTGATCGATCAGGCGCGGCGGAATGGCAATGACTTGAGTCAGGTTGCCTAGCGACCACCGGGCGTCCGGTCGAGGCGCGCGGCTGCGCGAGCAGCAACGCTGGCCAAGTTTGCAAGCGAGCAGCAAGTGAACTTTCTTCGTGTCTGGTGTGCGTTGTTGTGTTTGCCTATGATCCGCGCCCACCGATGAGGTGAAGGCGTGCGGGCACTGTTGCCACGGTGCCTTTCCTCGCCGGACTGCGCCG
The DNA here is from genome assembly GCF_039541515.1 of Variovorax defluvii. NCBI lineage: Bacteria > Pseudomonadati > Pseudomonadota > Betaproteobacteria > Burkholderiales > Comamonadaceae > Variovorax > Variovorax defluvii. The sequence goes on along the minus strand of NZ_BAABGJ010000011.1, from coordinate 34 downwards.
CCGCGAGCGGTCAAGGGCCGCGAAGGCGGCGACG